>DATBFG010000113.1:0-8493 GCA_036558645.1 Terriglobales bacterium | reverse complement strand
TTTGACGCCCTTGCATGATGGTCGTTAGCAGCCCGCGAATAGCTTTGGGGCGGCACATCAAGCAGTTGTCTATGTTGAGAGCGCGATTCTGCAACTGGCATCTGAAGTGTCGGATGCATGTACGACGCCATTCGCCCCAATCATGCAAAGGTGCGATTTATCAATGCGAAACAGCGACGTTGAGTGGACAAGAGTGTTCGCTGTTGGGAATGAGTGCTCCGAAATCGGGCAGGCTGACAGAAGGGTTGATTTAGTTTGATTGAGGGGGGTTAATCCATTTTGATTACGATTTTGCCGTAGTTCTTTCCGTCTTTCAGCAGGCGATATGCGTCTGAAATCCTCGCCCAAGAAAGCACCGTACCTATAACAGGCTGTAAGTGTCCATCGGCTGCCCACATTGAAAGCTGTTTCCATGCCTGTTCCAGGAGCGTGCGATTCCGCGAAAGGTACGTGAGCCAGAGTCCGTGCACGCTTGTTCCTTTCGAATAAAGCAAACGAGTATCCACACTGCCAGCATTTCCTGTAGCAGATCCATAAACAATCACGCGACCAAAGTCGCGCAGGCAGCGCACGCTTTTCATGGTGTGCTCGCCACCGAGCATTTCGAACACGGCATCGACACCGGTTCCTTGCGTGAGATCCTTAATTGCTTCTTCGTAGTCGCGTTCTTTGTAGTTGATACCGTGCTGCAATCCCAATCGCTGGACGCGATCCAATTTTTCCGGTGATGACGAAGTGCCATACATTTCGATGCCAAGAATTTTTCCGATCTGAACAGCCGCAGTTCCTACGCCACCGGCCACCGCGTGAATGAGAACACGCGCACCCGGAGATGGATTGAGCAGGCCCGCTTTCCAGTAGGCAAGATAGGCGGTGAAAAAGTTGACGGGGAATGCCGCTCCCTGTTCGGAGGTCCAACCTCCGGGTACTGGCCAGAGCAAGTCTGATTTGGCGGCAATCGATTCGGCGAACGCGCCCCACTGGGCGTATCCCATAACGCGGCGATCCGTGCCTTCAAGGTGTCCGCAGAACTCGCGCCCGGCAATCAACGGGGGCCGGGGAGCTCCCGGATAGCCGCCTTGGACAGTAAGGATGTCCGCGAAATTGAGCCCGGCCGCCTCGACGTGCACGAGGGATTCGCCAGGCTCAGGACTGGGAGGAGGCATGTTCTCCAGACTCAAAGCGTCAGGGTCGCCGAAGTGGGTAATCACTATCGCCTTCATACGAAGAAGTTTAGCAGTGGAGGGAAGCTTTAGAGGGCTTCCGCAAAAGAGACAACAGCGCATTCCGAATGCACCGATTCTGCGGTTCATGGGCCGCATCCGGGGTATATACTTCAAGTGAAATAGTAGACCCTGCGGGGATGTTCGGCAGGGGCGGAGCGCTGCCTTTTGTTACTGCGAATTCATAGCCTGGTAAATACAACACGAACTGCCGGAATTTGGGCACACGGCAGGGCGAGCGGAAGTTTCCTTGTGAATCCCCCCGCACGCAGGTTCCGAGGAGGTCTTCAGTGGACGCGGTCCTTGTACGTACCTTATTTATTCTCTTTGTTGCTATTACTTCTTACCTGATTCAACCTTTCGGGCTCCCCTCCAACATGGATGCGCTGGTTGGTGGCGGGATAGGCGTAGCGATCGTAGTTTTTGAGTGGCGGCTTCGCCGGATAAGCCTGAAACGGTTGATTGGTGCCGCAATCGGCAGCGTACTTGGAATTATTGGGGCATACCTGTTTGCCCTGGTGATCCGAAACAGCCTGCCAGAAGGTCACACCAAGAGCTTTTTGCAGCTGCTCGTCATGTTGCTCATGGCCTACGTTGGTTTGATCGTGGGCGCGACCAAGGGCGACCTGCTGAACCTATCAGCGCTGGGCGGGATCTTCGGCGGTGAAAAGCAGGGCAAGAAAAGCTACAAGATTCTGGATACGAGCGTCATCATCGACGGACGCATCGCCGACATTGCCGAAACCGGGTTTCTCGACGGCACTATCGTGACTCCGCAGTTTGTGCTGCGCGAGTTGCAGCTGGTCGCCGACTCCGCAGATTCCCTCAAACGTAATCGCGGGCGCCGAGGTCTCGATATTCTGCAAAGGCTCCAGAAGGTGGCATCGCTGCAAATTCAGATTGTCGAGGATGACTTCCCCGCAGTCCGTGAAGTTGACATGAAGTTGATTGAGCTAGCCAAGGTCTATGAGGGCAAAATCATTACAAATGATTTCAACCTCAACAAAGTGGCGCAATTGCAAGGGGTGCCAGTCCTCAATATCAACGAGTTGGCAAACTCGCTAAAGCCTATCGTCCTGCCGGGCGAGACAATGAAAGTATTCATCCTGAAAGAAGGCAAGGAATACAACCAGGGTGTAGCCTACCTTGACGACGGAACCATGGTCGTGGTGGACAACGCCCGAAAGATGATCGGCAAGACGATCGAGGTGGCGGTGACATCGGTTCTGCAAACCACAGCAGGGAAGATGATCTTTGGCAAGTGGGATGACAGGAGTACAAGTCGCAGCACGGATTCACGCCCGGCGGTTCCGGTCACCGCGCCAACGATTCCAACCGTTGAAGTAAAGAAACCACAGCCGGCGATGGTGGAGCGTCCGGCAGAATAACGTTGTCTGAAAGGAAGAACAGTGAGGCGGAGGCCAAGTGCCTCCGCCTTTTATCGTTTTTGTCTATGCTCCAGGAGGAGAAGGACGGATTGGTTTGATTGCGCTGACTTTGATGTTGTTTCCGTCGAGCACTCCGGCGACTGACACTCTCTCGCCTGCCAGGGTCGTAAGTTGTGAAATATCGCCATCAAGCGTGTAGACGTGCTCCCCATCTACGAGGACATACTTTGAGCCTTGTTGTACGCAAATTCTGACGCATTCTTCTACGCTCTTGTCCTGCATCATGTGTCTCCCCATGCAATGACTATCGCTGATGACGCCGGAGAATTCCTGCACCGCGTTATCAGGCGGCCTGAACGCAGCCGCAAGTGCATAAGCCGCAGTGGCGCTCACGAAAACGATAGCCAGAGCCAGGGAAGCTACAAAGGCGGTAGTAGCACAGAAGGCGACTAGGGCAAGACAAGAACGACGTTGCGTCACAGAACCTCCCACATCAGCGACGTCCTTTAACTCTGATGCACAAAATACAAGGGCAAGCAGCATGCCATTTGAATTGTTCCGGGGAAAGCCTCTAAGCATTTGTCGCGACCTGAGTTGCCGTGAAGCGCTCCGAAGCGACATCCGGGTTTAGTGGTATAGAAGGGGCAAGAAGTGCACGCCGCTTTGAAAAATGAGCATACCGTGGAACCCTGAGGAATTGAGGGTGGCCCAGTCTCCCCAGCGAATGGCGCTGGCCTGTATACTGATCGCCCCACATGAAGGTGATTGCGATCATTCCGGCAGCCGGGCTAGGAACCCGCATGGCGGTCGCGCCGGGCAAAGGTAAGAAGGCTGCGCCTTCGAAACAATTCGTGGACCTCGGCGGAACGCCGATCCTGCTGCATACGCTGCGCAAATTCGCGGCTGCACCGGTATCAGAAATCTTCGTCGCATTGCGGAAGAACGAAATCGCGGAGTTTCAGGCACGCTTGGCTGAACACCAGATGGATATCCAGCAGAAAGTGCATTTCGTCGAGGGAGGAGAGCATCGACAGCATTCCGTGGCCAATGCCTTGGCAGCGATCATGGCTGCCGAAGACGACATCGTGCTCGTACACGATGCCGTACGCCCGTTTGTGACCAAGGAGATTATCGAAGCTGTTATCCGGGCTGCTCAAAAATATGGAGCCGCGATCGCTGGTATGCCCGCTGTTGATACGGTGAAGCAGGTAGAGCGTACGGCTGATGGCGCGCTGGTGACCGCGACATTCCCGCGGGAACGCGTGGTCATGGCGCAGACGCCGCAAGGGTTTCGTTTCGGTGTGCTGAAAAAAGCGTTTGACGAAGCGACGGCCGATGGCTTCCTGGGAACTGATGAAGCTTCGCTGGTAGAGCGATCGGGCCATCAAGTCGCGGTTGTGATGGGCTCACCGCGAAACATCAAGATCACAACCCCCGCGGATCTGGAACTGGCGGAGTTCTTTCTGAAATCGTAATGCCTCAATCTCGCAACGCAGCGCAAAAGATCAGAATCGGCTACGGATGGGACTCGCACGAGTTCAAACGAGGTATTCCGCTGAAAATCGGCGGCATCGACCTGAAGCATCCGAAAGGCTTGGGTGGGCATTCGGACGGCGATGTTCTGCTGCACGCCATCACCGATGCCTTGCTGGGCGCCATTGCCGGACCCGATATCGGATCGTTGTTTCCACCTTCCGATCCGAAGTGGAAGGGAGCAGACTCGGCGGTCTTCTTGCGGGAAGCTCTGAAGCGAGTCGCCGGGGCGGGATATCAAGTTGCCAACGTGGATTCGACCTTGATCCTGTCTGCCCCGAAAATCGGCCCTCACGCGGCGGCGATCCGAAAAAACGTAGCTGCTCTCTTAGGTGTGGCAACGGATCGTGTCGGAATTAAGGCGAAGACTCCCGAGGGCATGGGAACGGACAACGCCGCGATCGCTCATGTAGCCGTGCTGCTACAGAAGAAGCAAGGAAAGAGGAAGTAGATTGTTTTATGCGGCGGCACTCAGGCTAGAGTGCTTCGAACTCTCCTACTAACTTTTCGCGTCGAGACCTGGCAGCCTCTACCAACGCGCGGAAGATTCGCCGAGAGGGCTCGTCATCATCCACCGAGCGCTCTGGGTGCCACTGCACCGCAAGCACAAAGTGATCGGGCGCAGTTCCTTCGATGGCTTCGACGATGCTGTCCTTCGGTGAGCGCGCGACAACGCGTAGCCCATCTCCAATCACGTCAGCCGATTGATGATGGCTGGAGTTCACGGGGACTTCAGCAGATTGGCCCACGATCTCTGCCAACTTTGATCCTGTCACGATGTCGACCGCGTGCGCGATAGGCACCTTACGCCCCGCGTCGTGGTCGATGCCTGACTCGATGTGCTGCAGCAATGTTCCGGTACGATAAACGTTCAGAATTTGCAGGCCATAGCAGATGCCGAGGATCGGCTTGCGCATGTTATAGGCGTCCTGCAGCAGCAACTCGTCGACCGTGTCGCGGCCGAAATCGGCGGGTGCGGTGGCGGGATTCCGCGGTGCTCCATATTTTTCGGGATCAACATCCGCCTTACTGCCGGGGAGCAGGACGGCATCGCAACGCTCGATCTGCTTCATGACCTCCGCAGGCGTGAGGTCGACAGGAATACGCACGGGCTCGCCACCAGCCATGGTGACGGCGCGCTCGTATTGTGGCAGAGCTCGTTCCGCGTACTCACGATCGGTCGAATGGGGAACGGGTATCGCTATGCGGGGACGCATCACAACCATTCTAAATGTTAGCGCTTGGTGAAGGTCAGAGAAGAACTGGAGCGCTCAATGGCGGCCAGTGTACGCAACTGCCGATAACGACGAACTTCGATGAAGACAAACGAGATGAGCCCAACGATGCCGGCGACGATGGCAAACGGAAGGGCAAAGTCGCGGTAGGCGAGCGTCATATTAGGGTGCTCATGGTGAAGCTCGGCGAGGGCAATGACGCTTGCGATGCCAAGGAGCAGGCTAACCGCAAACGCCAACAGAGTCGAAAGAAACGTGAGAAGCAGAACTCGGACCGGGATCCAGAGCCAGCGCAAACGGATAGCACTCTCCGTGTCCATACCCAATGTCCATTGTAGCCCCGGTGCTGGACGAGGTTTGTTTGGAACCGTGCCCCGCAGGTCGGTGATTGCAAGGCTGGGTCTTGAGACAACCCCGATGGCCGGGTGCGCTAGAATATTCCAATGTCTCAGGCAGCCCCGGCAATCACACGGCCTCCGGCGGAGGTGGTCCGTCAAACCCCGGTGTCACAAGCCCCGAACGGAATTTGCTATGCCCGCGCGGGCGAAATCACGGTTCCAGAGGCCGATTTGGAACGGATGGTCGCTGCGGTTCCTGATGTCGCTGCGGCTGCGCTTAAGCGCAAGGCTTACTATTTCGTGCCGCTAACCGTGAACCAGGGAGATGAGACCGTAATTGCCGACCGCTACGATATCGCGCTTAGCGACAACGCCGTTTGCCATCGAAATCTGGATCTGGGCGACTCGCAGTGCGTCTTTATTTCGACCCGCCTGATGGACGACAAGTTCTCGGTCGCGTTTGAGTTTTTCATAAACGTTGGACACGCGGTTGTGGAGCGAGCGGGCGTTTCGCGCGAATTCTCGGAACTGGCCTGGAAACAGGTGGAATCCGGAATACGCGGGGAAACTTCGCTTGATGCCTGGGAGTCGCGGAAATATGCCACTTCTCCTGGCCCGGACGCTGAGAAGTATAAGAACGAATACTTCGCGGCGACCTTTGCCGACGCAATTTCCATTTACTTGCTATCTTTGTTTATAGATGTGGATTATTACGACCTGCGGGAGAGAGATTATCCTTTGCTGGCTCCCCAGCAACTGGCAGAGCGATTACGAAAAGTTGCAGAGCTGTTCCCTCCGAATCCAGGATTTGAGTTTCAGGTGCTGTATAAGCGACGAAGCTAAATTCCCTACCTTGATCGCTTGAGTTTTTCAGCCAATGCGCTCTCCTGCGCTGCATTCTGCTGCTGTCCTAACTCGGTATAAGCATCGGCTAAGTACTCGTGTGGCTCGGGTAAGTTGGGTTGCAGCCTTGCGGCAGTCTTTAAATAAGGTAGCGCCTCTTTGACTCTTTTCTGCGAGCCGAGAAGAAAGCCTAGGAGAAGGTCAGCCTCATAGTACTCCGGCTTGATCTCCAGCGCCTTCTTCAGCTGCTTTTCCGCTTCCGACGGTCTGTTCGTTTGAAAATAAACAAAGCCCAGGCTGTACCAGATCTCTGACGACTGCGGAGAAATCCGCCCAGCAGCTTCGAGATGTGGCTCCGCCGACTTCAGGTCACCCGTCTGGATGAGCATGGTAGCGAGTTGATAGCGGGCATAGCTGGAGTCTGGTTGCAGGTCGACCGCACGTTTTAACGGTGGAATGGCTTTCTGGAATTGGCCTAAGTGCATGTATGCTTCGCCGAGCGCGGCGTGAGCTCCGGAGATGGAGTCGTCTTTTGCAATGACCCCCTCGAACTTCTTGATGGCGTCTTCGTTATGAAACTCCTCAATCGCGAAGTAGCCTTCCGTCATAAGATTCGCCAGTTCGATCTTGTCCTTAGGATCAGCTCCGCTGCTCTGAGGATTGGTAGCCAGGCTTTTACCGGAGGTCGCATAGCCCAGCGCGTGGAGCTTCGCCTGTTGATCAGGACTGATGCTGACTTCGGAGCCCTTGTCATTGCGGCTGGTAGATTCGCGAAACTTACTCAGCTGGCTTGCTAAGGTGTTGATCACGGCAGGGGCCGTTGCGGCTAAGTCATGTCCGGCCGCGGAATCGGAGGAATAATCGTAGAGTTCCTGTCGCGGTGCATCAATGAACAAGTACTTTCCCGTGCGCAGCGATCGTTCGGGACTCCAACCGAATGCCCGCTGAGGGAAATCCGTTTCCGCATAAGCAGGTTGATCTGCACTGGCGGAGCCCGGCTTTTTCATGAGTGCGGCCAGGGAATGACCTTGTACATCCTTCGGGGTCGCAATGCCGGAAAGGTCCAGCAAAGTAGGCAAGACGTCGGCCAGTTCCACGCGTGAATCTATGCGAGTTTCTGCGCTAGTCTGCGGAGCCTTCACGAGCAAAGGAACCTGGATCGTCGTGTCGTATAAAAAAACGCCGTGACCCCGCTCGCCATGTTCTCCGAGCGACTCGCCATGATCGGCAGCAAAAACGATCACGGCGTTGTCATAGAGGCCGAGCACCCGAAGCTGGCTGAAAAGCCTGCCAAGGGCGGAATCCGAATAGGCGATCTCGCCGTCATACGGCTCCGATCGAAAGCGCGCAGCAAAGGGCTGTGGCGGATCGTAGGGCGCGTGCGGATCGTAAAGGTGAATCCAGGCAAAAAAAGGAGTCTTGGAATTGGCGCGAATCCAAGTCAGGGCGCGATCAACCACCGCGCCGCCGCGGCGACTCAGACTGTGGTAGCGATCTTCGCCGGGAGCGCGGGAATGGAAGCCGGCGTCGTACTTATCGAAGCCCCGATCAAATCCCGGAGCAGCGCCATTCACGGGATCAAGGATGACTGAGCCGACAAAGGCAGCCGTGTGGTAACCGGCAGCGTGGAATATCTGCGGCGCATAAGGAATATCGGTGGGAAGCGGCAGGCCGGCATCCACCACCTGATGAAACTGCGGATAGGTGCCACTCAGAAGCGTGGCATGCGAAACGGTAGTCAGCGGTGCCTGAGCGTAGGCGCGGGTAAAGGCAGCTGATTTGGCGGCAAGAGCGTCCAGATTCGGAGTCAGGCCCCGCTTTGACCCCAGAAATCCCATGCGATCGGCGCGAGTCGTGTCGAGCGTGATGAGGATGACATTGGGCTTGGCCGCAGCGAAAAGAGGCGACGTTAACAGGACCAGAGTGCACAGGG
>DATBFG010000112.1:0-13304 GCA_036558645.1 Terriglobales bacterium | reverse complement strand
GCCAATGTAAATAACCCGAGCGACTATGTCACGGTGAACACTTGCGTGCTGGTCGCCGTGCCTCCCGGAGTCGTGACCTGAATCTTGCCGGTCTTCGCCCCTGTGGGAACCGTTGCCGTGATTTGGGAATCGTTATCCACGGAGAAGGCGGTCGCCTTGACCCCGCCGAATGTCACCTTAGTCGCGCCGGTGAAACTCGTTCCCGTGATGGTCACTGGGGTTCCGACGGGCCCACTCGTGGGTGTGAAACTCAGGATGAAAGGCGCCACCAAAAATTTGCGATTGCTTTTCAGCGTGCTGCCAGGCAGGGTCACGGTGACGAATCCGGAGGTTGCGCCCGCAGGAACCGTGGCGGTCAGGTAAGTATCCGAAGAAATAGTGAACGCAGCTGAAACACCGTTGAAGGAGACCTTGGTCGCAACGTTGAAGCCTTGACCAAGAATTTCGACCGTCTTTCCCACCTTACCGGTCCAGTTCAGCAAGTTCACAAACGGCTTCAGTCCTATGTCTAAACTGTAGAAGACGCCGCCGTTCAATCCGTTCGCGCCGCCCGATTCAGTCACACCGTAGAATTTTCCGTTGGTGTGCTGCATGAGAGGGGTTTGAGGGAAGAATCCATCGGCGCATGCATTGACGTTGCAGAAGCTATATAAGACCGTGTACACGCCAGCGGGAGTGATTTTGAAGATCGCACCTGCATTATGCGCTCCGCCTTGCGCGGTGCCGTAGAAGTTGCCGTCAGTTCCGAGGACCAACCCGACCCAGGGAGTTTTTCCGTCCACACATCCTGGTTGCGAACAGAAGCTGTACAGGATGGTCGTTTGTCCGGTGCGTGTAATCTTGAATACGGAGCCAAAGTTGTTGGCGCCTCCGGAGAAGGTCGTGCCGTAGAAGTTGCCGTCGCTGCCCTGAACCAACACGCCGTGGGGATCGGCGCCGTCGTTGGGCCAGCCTCCAAAACTGTACAACCGAGTAATTGTCCCGTTCGATGTCAGCTTATACATCGTGCCGCATCCGATCTGACAGCCGAAGCCGTGTGTTGCTCCAAATCGGGCGGTGCCGTAAAAGTTTCCATCGGTTCCTTGTGTGGGGAGGTTGGGGCCGTTTCCGTTCGTACCATCGAAGTTTCCAAGTGCAGTCAATGCTCCAGCGGGCGTCATCTTGTAGACGACACCGAAGCCAAGTGATCCGCCCGGAGCGCTCCCGTAGAAGTTGTTGTCCTGGCCCTGAAATGGCGGATAAGTCGGATTCTCCCCGTCAGTGATTTTAAAGTTCCACATGGTTGTCAACTGGCCAGTCGGCGTCATCTTGAACAGAGTGCCCACATTCGACGTTCCGCCAATCGACGTAGTGCCGTAAAAGTTGCCATCGAAGCCCAGATCCAGACCGCCAAACGAGGCGGTGAGATCAAGCAATTTAGTCAACGCACCGGCAGGCGTGAAGGTGAATGCAGCCCCGAGGTTGGAGGAACCACCAGCGGGCGATGTGCTGTACAGGTTGCCGTCGCGGCCCTGCGACATCAGGCCGTTCGGCTGCGGGTTCTTAGGGTCCCCGGAATTGGTTCCAAAGCTGTAAAGCGTGGTGTAGGTTTGGGCGTGAAGAGCCGATCCGCAAGCTACGAGCGCAACGACAACCAGGGCGAGAACCTTCAAGTGACCACAGTCAATTTTGTGCATAACCACTCCTTGGGCTTAGTCGGCCCAGTGCGCGCCGTCTGTTCTGCAGCCTCGGTTCCTGGCGCGTCTACCATGCAGTGCGCAATTTTTCCGAAAAAACCATCATGCTGCTCGAATTTTTCGGGAATCCCAGGACAGTCGAGCTATTCGTCACGAATCCGGAGCAATGAGTTGGTTGTGCGGTAAGAAGAATTTGAAATGAGGGAGATTTGCAGACTTTCCTCGACAACGATCCACTTGGCTCGCAGTGATTTGGCGTGCCGGAGGCAACAATGAGAGCTATGGCAATATTGCGTCAGGCCGCCGTGTCGGCTGGATAGTTGAAAAAGAGCTGATTACCGTCTGGATCATCGATCACTAGGAGCCGGTAACCCCAAGAGCCTTCCTTCACTGGAACACCGTTGAGCTCGAGTTCCGCACGCACCGCGTCTACCGCAGCGGTCGCGGCCTCCCGCGTAGCTGGCTCGACGTTCAGAGAAATGAAAATCAGCCCCTTGCCAATCTTCTCCGGCCACGTTTTGGCCAGGATAAGAGCGCAGCCTTGTCGATCCACCTGTGCCACATAGGCTCTGCCGTCCTCGTCGTCGTAGCGCCAGGGACATGTGAAGCCGAGCCGGTCAATGTAAAAGCGGAGCGAAGCCTCCACATCGGTGACGTGAAGGACGGGGCGTGCGAACCAGTCTGTCACGGGCTTGTCCTTGAGTGAGAGCAACTGTCGCGAGTATCGCACAGAGCCATTAACTGTTGAGAACAGACGATAGCGCTCATTGACTAGAAATTCTGGGGACTTCGAAAGATGAAGACAGGGTGGGGGTCGGGTGTACCTCTTTAATGGCCATAGTGCTTGACCTTCTCATTCCGGGTCACTACGAGATGCGAGGGTAGCGACCCGGAGAGAAGAATAGCCATTGCGAAGCCGACCTTACTGCAGTGGCAGGTAAGCGGGCTGGACGCAACCACCGATACCAACCGGGGTCGCACCAGAAGCGCCAGGAGCAAACATCACCACCGCGTCTTCGTTCGAGCAGAAGTCGCGTACACCCGTGTTGTTGAAGCCGGCAGGCGCCGTGCCAACCGTGTAATTTGTGATCAGAGTCGTACCTGCACCGGCTGCTGCAGCCAGGGCGAAGTAATAGCCGCTCTTTGCACGCGCGCCAGAGGTGGCGTTGGCCAGAACGCTATCGATCAAGCAAGAGTTGGTCTGAGTTGGACCACCGGCCGGGCAAACAGATCCCGGTCCGCCAGGACCAAGTTGGCTCATGGCGTTCGCGTATCCGAAGGTCGGATAAGCGGACTGGTATGTAACCTGCGCCGTGTTAATGGTGCGAACTGAGCTGACAGCGGACGATTCGTTCGCCGCAATACGTGCACGCAGCAAGTTCGGAATTGCGATCGCAGCGATGATCAGGATGATCGCCACCACAATCAGCAACTCAATTAATGAAAAACCCTTCTGTTTTCGCATAATCTCCCCTTAAGAACAATGCCCCTTCAAAATACGTACGCTCTCCTAATTGCAGTTCACTCACCATTCCGGAGTTACCAAGGTCAGCTTTGCCGGGGGTGCCCTCTCTTTGTTTTATTTGACTTACAGCGCACGGATTGATGACTCCGAGACAAGATCGATGTCAAAACCCGGAGTTACCGTTCTTTGTCCATTTCGGTGACAATCCCTGTCGATCCGCAACTACGGGATGGACAACGTTCAAAGCTGCAGCCACCGCGGCCTGATCGGGCCAAGGATGAGATCGCTCCAACGTCTGCTCTGACTAGACTGTTAGTTCTGACAGTTCCGTGAAACTTCCGTAGCGAGTGTCAATAGATGAGTCTTAGGGCGCGGATATTCAGACGCGTGCGAGTAGCGTGAAAGAGGTCGTGTGCAGTGATCACGAAGGACGAGACATCTACGGGAAAAGCATCAACAGGGTTGGGAGCAAATTTCCTTCAGGAACCTGACTTCTCTTTAGTCCTTGGCGGTCCGATCTATCAGCTTTTCAGGAAGTCTCATCTGGCCGGAGATGCCTTAGAACTTCTCCATCGCAGGCTGATTGTCATTACGCTGATTGCGTGGCTGCCACTTCTACTGTTAGCGATGTTCTTTTCAGGGACCTTCGCGCGAAGTTCCTTTTTTCATGACGTTGAAGTGCACGTCAGATTTCTGGTCGCCCTTCCGGTTCTTATAGCCGCCGAACTGATTGTTCATTCGCGGGTAAAGCCAGCGGTGCGGCGCTTCGTCGAACGAGAAATAGTGGTGGCGGAGGACCTGCCGCGATTTCGCAGTGCAGTCGACTCTGCCGTGAGACTGCGCAACTCTGTCGGAGTTGAGCTGGGGTTGATATTGCTGGTCTATTCCGTGGGCTTGTGGGTTTGGCATACTCGTGTCGCGATTCCGACGGAGACCTGGTACGCCCGTGCCGGTGGACGATGGGAGTTGACGACGGCCGGGTTCTGGTACGTGTTCGTAAGCATTCCCATCCTGCAATTTATTCTTCTGCGCTGGTACTGGAGGCTCTTCATCTGGTTCCGCTTCCTATGGCATGTCTCGAGAATGCAGTTGCACCTTGTTCCGACACACCCGGATCGCGCCGCTGGACTTGGTTTCATCGGCAAGAGTGCGTATGCCTTCGGTCCGATTCTCTTCGCTCAGGGCGCCATGCTGTCGGGTGTTGTTGCTAGTCGTGTTCTAAATATGGGCGAGAGTCTACTGTCATTCAAGATGCAGATTGGTGCCTTTGTCGCTTTCTTTGTGGTTGTCATCCTCTCTCCCCTGCTGATGTTCACTCCGAAGATGGCGCGGGCGAAGCGCAAGGGGCTAGCGGACTACGGATTACTGGCGCAGCGCTATGTCAACCGCTTCGAACAGAAATGGGTGGGTGAGCCTGGCGGAGAAGAACTCCTGGGAACCGGGGACATTCAGTCGCTTGCCGATCTAGGCAATAGTTACAGCGTTGTGAAGGAGATGCGTCCGGTGCCCTTTGGGCTGGACGACATCTCGCGCTTGGCTGCTGCCACTGCCGCTCCGCTTGTGCCGCTGATGCTGACGATCCTTTCGCCCGAAGAACTGATCATGCGAATCATCAAAGTGATTTTTTAGGTCTGCGTGTCATGACACATGAGATCGATTCGTCGGCCTTCCACAATGCCATCTTGCGAACCGAACGGCTCCGCATTCTGGGCTCGATTCTTATCATTTGTATTTTTTGCGTTATAGGCGCAATCCGGATCTACCTGTTCGGCTCGCACATGAACCACATCGGTTTGTACTGCGGAGTCGTTGCTGTTGGGTATGAGTTGCTGGTGTATCTCGCGGTGCAACGAAGCATCAAGGGCGATATTGCGATTCCAGACTGGTTCTGGACGATCAATGTGATCATCGAAATGTCCGTGCCGGCGCTGGCCGTTGCGTTTCTGGCCAGTGCCAAAATTCCCCAGGATTACCGGCCACTGGTAACGTCGTGGGCCTTGCTTTTCTTCCCTTTTCTGGTTCTGTCAACACTGCGCTTGAGTCCGGTGGTCTCTGGCGTTGCGGGAGTGGCAGGGGGGATCGGATATCTTCTCGCTGCGAGCTATCAAGGCTGGCACATCAAATCGGATCTGGCGACAAATTCAATAGCTCATTCGGCCGTTCCGTTTTTTGCGTTGATGATTCTTGTCACCGGGTTGATCGCGGCGCTAGTAGCACGGGAAATTCGAGCGCATTTCCAGGCGGCACTTCGTGAGGCGGAAACGGAACGTGCGCTGAAGCAGATGGAACACGATTTATCAATCGCCCGTTCCATTCAGCAATCTCTGTTGCCCAAGGTTCGTCCAAAACTCGACGGATATGAGATTGCCGGATGGAACCGTTCCGCTGACTCTACCGGGGGAGACTACTTCGACTGGAAGGAACTCGACAACGGCAGTCTTGCGGTTACTCTCGCCGACGTCACAGGGCACGGCATCGGACCGGCTCTGCTTGCATCTGTCTGCCGCGCATATTCTCGAGCCAGCTTCAGCAACTCAGATTCACTTGCGGGTGTCCTTCAGCGCATCAATCAGTCATTCGGACAAGACCTTGCTCCTGGTCGGTTCGCAACATTCGTTGCCGCAATTTGCCACGCCGAGGATGACGAACTGGAACTACTCTCGGCTGGACACGGGCCACTGTTTTGGTACTCCGCTGCGACGGGAGAACTGAAGAGCTTTCCAGCTCACGACGTCCCGCTGGGGATTTTGCCAAAACTGACCTCAGCATCGTCCCAGATTGTGCCCATGCAGACGGGCGATCTCATTTTTCTGATTACGGACGGCTTTCTGGAATGGGAGAACTCCGCCGGAGAACAGTTCGGAACCGAGCGCTTTGAGAAAGTTGTCCGCACGAGCCTTCATCTGGGTCCCGAGGAGATCATCGAGGAGCTTTATCGGTCCGTCTTGTCCTTCGCGGACGGTACTCCTCAAGCCGATGACCTTACCGCGGTGATCATCAAGAAAACAGCCCGAGCGACGGCTGTAGCGGCTGCCAGTTAGCCGCTTTCGTGAATCTCAAGTATTTCGCAACATTGGCTTCACTGGCTTGCCTCCAGTGCATGCAGGGGTGCACGCGTAGCCGCGAGCGGCTGAGGCGTGTCTCCCTTCAACATCAACCAAAGAATCCGGTTATAAGCCTGATCGTTCGCGCGATCTGGAGCGCTGAGGTCCAAGCCTTCCGACATCCTTGCAGCCGCTGTGTTTTGCGGGTTCTTTTCACTCAGATCGTGTTTGGGAGTGATTGCTTCGTAGGGTTGGAGATCGGGCGTGGCAGAAAAGATATCGGCCAGTGAACGGCTGAAGTAATCGAATTTCGAAAGGCGTCCCATGCCGAGGATATCTTCGATCGCGGCAATTACGTCGGTAGTGTTAGCAAAGCGGTGGATAGTACCGCTCCGGTTGTATGCGGAAATCGCGAAGAAGGGAGCGCGGTGAGAGTCGACGTGATCGGGGCCGGCCTGCGAGTCGTCTTCAACGACGAAGATCACCGTGTCCTTCCAGTGGGGACTGTGCGAGAGCTTGTCCACGATGCGGCCTAAGGCGAGGTCATTGTCGGCCATGCAGGCGAATGGAGTGCACTTGCCGGGACGCGCGGCAGTGAGATGATCCATCGGCAGCCACATGACTTCCAGTTGCGGCATGTTGCCGTCGCGGAGGTAACGGTCGAACTCAGCGATCCAGACATCGGCGCGTTTCTGGTCAGGCGTGATTAGATCGAAAGGAACATAATCGGGGCTTATATCCGCCCCAAGGTCGCGCTGTGTTGCTGGCCAGCCAGGGTTTCCCTTGACCATTTCCCCATAGTCACGGAACGTGATTCCGGAGCGGGATGCGAGTGTCCACAGAAAGCCACGCTCCGGTTCGTCGCTCTCCTCCCCATCGATGTCATCGCGCTTGCCCGCATAGCCTGATGGGACGAGTTTCTCGCCATAGTCGGTGACGTAGGCAGAAGTGGACCAGATGTGTCCTAATGAACTGCACTCGGCATTCACGAAAAAGCGGTCGAACAGTCCGAAGCGCCGCGCCAAAGCATGATGGTTTGGGGTAACGGTCACGTCGGGGAAATAGACGAGACTAGCATCTCCATCACCTTCTTTTATGTCGCCAAGCACCTGATCGTAAGTACGATTCTCTTTGATGATGTAGATCACGTGCTTGAACTGCGGATAGTGTCGCTCAACGGAGTCTCGTCGCCAGTTGTTAGCAGCGGACACACGGCGCGTAAAAGCGGACAGATCAGCCGGGCTAACGTTTGAACGCACGAAGCGCAAGCTGCCATTCAACTGTCCCAACGTGTACGCCAATGGCTTTTCTGTGGGCCAGTTGGTCAGCGGAACGGGTCCGTCGGGATTCGCGTGGGTGCCGTGACCTTTTCCCGAGAGGATCAGGAATCGGCTGCCGACTTCGATGGCTGCGGTTGGATACCAGTCGGTCGGAATGCGTCCGAGTAATTTGCCGGCAGCTAGATCAAAGACTGCGATTGCGTTGTTGTGACCCTCTGCAATCAGCAGACGTTTGTGATCAGCAGTGATGGCCAGTGCGTTCGGAGTGCTCCCTTCGGGCGGGGCACCAGGCGCGGAGTCGTGAAGATAACCGATAGCCTTGCGACTACGAGTGTCGACAATCGCAACGCGATCACTTCCCGCAAGCGCGACGTAAAGCCGAGAACCAGTTGCCACTAATGCCGAGGGATGGCGTCCGACTTCAATTCGGCCAAGGTAAGCGAGCTTGCCGTCGGTAAGGACGCGGAAGTCTGAGACGGTGGTTCCGCCCCAAGCGGAAACGAACAGATGCCCATCGCCGCCGAGAGTGACGCCGTACGGGTAATGGTCGGTGGGAAAGCGTTGCACGATCTCTCCGGTGGCACCGTCGACGACCGCTAGTTTGTCGCCAACATTCTCGGCGACGTAGACGAATTTTCCATTCGGTGCAACTGTGAGTCCCGCCGGGTAACTCGTTCCTGTCCCTGCATCGGTCTTGGTTTTTGCCAGTTCAACCTTGTTTGTGAGTGCTGCCGCGCCATCTTTCCACGAGTAAACGAACAACAAGTCGGTGTTGCCGCCGGAGACGTAGAGCGTCTGCCCATCGGGTGCGAAGGCAGCGCCATAGAATGCACCATCCTGAGTCAGCGTTTGAGTAACGCTCTGAGTCTTGAGATCAACGACCTGGATGCCCTGTTCACGCCAGCCACTGAGGACGACTACTGCCTTGTCCCCGCCGGGGGCGGCAAGGATATTGAGAGGCATGCTGCCGAGGTCCACAACGTCACCAGCCGGATCAAGGTGGACGCCCGTCGGTAAGGGCGAGGTGAAGTCCGAAGCCTGGCCGGGGACAGCCGTCGACAGCAGCGTTGAGACAATAATAAGGAGACGGAACAAAGACATGATGTCCTCACGAAGTCGTATAGGGAATGGCAGAATGGCTGAGATCATTTAACGGTGTACGAACATAAGACGAAGGGAAGTTATAGTCGTTATTAAGGAATTGTGATTTTGTACACCGTGCCTAAATTGCGAGTTCCGCCAACGTAAGTGGTGCCGTAAAGATTGCCCTCGGCATCACGAACCAACCCGGCATAAGGTTTTTCACCGTCAAGGGGAGCACCGGTGAAGCTATGGAGAACGGACTCGTTGCCGTTGGCATCGATCTTGAACACCGTACCTAATCCACGAGTACCGCCAGCCGAGGTTGTGCCGTAAATATTGCCCTCTTCATCGCGAACGACTGCCGCGCTTGGAATTCCTCCGTCCAGGCCTCCGGTGAATGTGTAGATGGTTTTTAGCGTACCGGCCGGAGATAGTTGAAAGACGGTCCCACAGCAGTTTCCGCCGATCGACGTAGTGCCGTAGAGATTGCCATCTGCATCGAAAATCAAACGCGCGAGCGGGTAACCTCCATCTGACTTCCCAGAGAAGCTATAGAGAACCCTATCTTTCTTAATGCCGGGCTCGAGTTCGTAAATCGTGCCATAGCCGTATGTCCCACCGATCTTCGTGGTGCCAAACAAGCGCCCTTTCGAATCCAGAACCACACTTGCGTAAGGCCATGACCCGTCCGGCGTATCCAGGAAATTGTGGAGCACGGTCTCGATGCCATCGGGCGATATTTGAAACACCGTGCCTCGACCATAGGCACCGCCCCACCATGTCACACCGTAGATATTGCCGGCAATATCGCGAATGACGTATGGGTAAGGGTTCCTTCCATCTGGTCTGGGTTGGAAGGTGTAAAGCACAGTTTCCCGGGCAGTCCCGCCCGGAGTGATCTTAAATACCAAGCCGTCGCGATAAGTGCCCCCACCCGGGGTTGTGCCGTAGATATTGCCCTCCGGATCGAAGACCAGATCTGATTCCGGACCTCCACCATCCCCCCTGCCTCTGAATCGGTAGACAATTTTTTTCTCGCCCGTGGGAGTTACCGAAAAAACCGTGCCGTGGGCTGGGTAGTCGAAGCCGTCGGAAGTGGTTCCGTAGAGATTGCCATCTGGACCAATGGCCAATGCGGCAAAGGGAAGTTGCCCGTCAAGTCCTCCCCGAAAGCTGTAAAGCACAGTTTCAGTTTGTGCCCTCACCGGCTGAATAATCGCCATGATGAGTCCGAGAACAGATGCCGAAAACAGCGATCTGGCACGCATTTTTCTCCACGCGAAGGGTGCGTTCGACATGCGTTATTCCTTTCAGTTCGACCGATGCTGGCCAGTTCAAGCGGTAGATAGCTCGGCGTCTTGTGCGGGCTGAGATTGTACTCCAACCATGGCGAATTCAGTGCGCGGATCGGGCTATTCAGCTCGAATCTATGCGGTCAGGAGGACTGGGCTTCTAATGGATCGAAATACTGCTACTACTGACAGTTTCGCCTCCACATGAGTCAAGCGTCTTCTTTAATCGCACATTGGGAGTCCATCATCTGACGAATTGACAGAAAGGAACAACGGAATGCGCGAAACGCGAGATGTGGCTGCTGCTCGTGGCAGGAGACAATTTCTTGGTAGCGTTTTGTCGACTGCAGTAGCGGGGGCCGCGGTGCAAGCCGGGATCGGTTTGGTTGCTCCTACAAGACTCCACGCACAAACCAATTTCTCACCAGATGCCGCTCTCGAGGAATTGAAGGCTGGCAATCAACGCTTCGCCGCCAATCAATTGACGTCGATTGAACATGACCTGACCGTTTTGAAGGAACATACTGTGGACAAACAGGAGCCCTTTGCCGCAGTGCTCTCCTGTGCCGACTCACGCGTTCCGGTTGAACTCGTGTTTGATCAGACGATTGGCCACATATTCGTAACCCGCGTAGCCGGGAATCTGGTGACCCCCGAGATTATTGCCAGTCTCGAATATGGCGTTGCAGTCCTTGGAGTCAAAGCTCTTCTTGTGCTTGGTCATAGTAGTTGTGGAGCGGTCAAGGCAGCGATGAAAGCGGATACAGTCCCCGGACAAATCAGTGCATTGTACCCGCCCCTTCGGCCGGCGGTAGAAAAATCAGGTGGGGATTTCAGTCAGGCCATCAGGGCCAATGCCGAGATACAGGCGGAACTGCTGCGCACCTCTTCAACCATCATCAAGGATGCATTCAAAGGCGGGAAGCTCAAGGTAGAAGCGGGAGTCTACGACTTGGCAACGGGTAAGGTCACTTTCAGCTGAGCCAAGAGAAACGAACACAACAAGGTCGCGACTAGGGTCCGCGTGATGGCAAGTCCAATGTCGTGTCAGCACTCGGTGTTCCTCTTGTTTTTGGCCGCACCGCCCGGATTTTTCTACAACAGGTCAGCGCACGAAGGCGGCCGGTGGCGCTAGCCAGGCCGCTATGGCAGAGGAATCACATAGTTTGTTAAGACTCCCTTAGTCCGGTCGAACGCGCGTCCCGTCTGGGTCTCAGCATTGGTGACGAGGAAGGCTATGGCGCCCACGCAGGCGGGCCCGACATGATTGACCACGAGTTGGCCGCTGGCGTTGGTTTGGATGACAACTTTCTCATCGAGCCAGTAATCGTCAAGAAAGTGACCGGTGATTCGCACGTTCGGAAGCAGTGTCCCGATCTCGTCCTTCACTGTCAGTTTCGCCTTTACCTGATCATTTCCCTGGTCGCAAAAGCCGGGTCCCTGGCCCATCATCTGCAGGCCGACTACCCGTGTGCAGTTGGTAGTGCAATTTTGGCCCGGAACTAATTTCACCAAGCGTGCGCTCCGCCCGATGATCATCTTCGCCAAGATCTGTCCATTCTCGTTCATAGGTCCGGCGACAGTAATGTCACCTCCCTTATAGGCCGCAGATACCAGCGGGGCGAGTGATTCAGCGAGACCATCGGGACCGTAGGCGACCTGCGCGACACCCACGATTGTCGAGGTGATGTCCCTCGTTTCGGTGATCGAACCAATTCCATAGATCACGCTTCCGTTGCCTACAAAAGAAATCTGCTGCCAAGTTCCCTCGTGGTTGAAGCGAAACAGGTAGCGGAGATGTTGCGCACCAGTGGAGATCAGGAACCTGGCTTGATCTCCGGCGTTGTTGATTGCAGCCGGTTCAGAGCCAAGTGTGAACCCTGACGGAGCGGCCGGCATGGCAACGACGCTGCTGGAATCATCTAGCCGATACCAGAAGTCGGCCGTGGCTACGGTGCCACCAGGACTAAGAGCGAGCGGTTGCTCATCAGGAAAGCCCTGGGCCGAGAGGTCGACCATGCCTCCAGCTTCAGTCCACATAAACGGCGAACCAGTTGGTGGGAAGTCGTTGGTGGTAGACCAGCCGACGACGCGACCAAAATCGTCAATGCCAGTAGCGCTGGAGATGGTCGTACCAGGGAGGGTTCCCAGGTCAATAGCCTCGTAGGTATTACCCGCCGGCTTCCAGACGACGGCATGGGTCGTTGTAAAGAGAACGCCGGCGAATCCAGAAATCCATCCCTGCGCGTTGATGCCAGTGACGGTAATCCCGGTGAGTCCGGGCACAGAGGGGAGAACAATCCGTGCACCATTTTTCCAGACGACCGTGTCTAGTGGAGGCAGGCAATCGGAACCACAGCCGGTGTCCGGTCGGGAAGTACCAATGATATTGCCAGCATCGTTGATGTCAACTCCGTCTGCCGCAGTCGACACGAATTCAAGGACATATCCTTTCGGCCGAGCGAACGCGTCTGCTTTCGATGCGGAGGCTACCGTCGAGGCGGCCAATACGAAAACTGTGAGTGCGAGCATGGCTCCGAACAATTTGTGCTCAATGGAATCTACGCACATTGGGTTTTCTCCTTCATGGAAGCTTCTAATCAGCTACTAGTCTCCTAGCCTGATTAGGTCGCGGACATTTTCATAAGGCGCTTCGCCCACTACTGCAATACAGCAGGAAGTCGAGGGTTGGCACCTTCGCGGAATGGTGAACAGGTCGAAAGTTTGCCGCCTTTCGGCATCGGAGCAGAATGTTTGATCGGGGCGCGAAAGTTCCGGGAATATTGCGCGATGGCAATCTGCAGAGCACTATGAGCAGCAGCTCGCGCCATTTTCCACATCCTTGCAGCTATTTGCGTAGACTAAATCGAATGGTCACACCACCTGTATGATCCGCATCACAGTGAACTGTGACAACGTCACAACAGGTGCGGAGGTGCCGGCGTAATGGGCAAGGTCCACCCCAAGTTGCAGAAGAAACCGCGGTGACCAGAATAGTTTGCGACAATGTGTCCGGCCGCCGGGACGCGATTCGCCGGAATTCTGGTGGCGGCGGTTGGACTCGAAGCCTTTGGCGGATTGAAAACACGTAAGTTATTGATTTCATAATAGGCGAAAATGGCAAGAATGGCATGAATGGCGGGCCGCTAGCACAAATTAGCACAAAATTCGGTTGTGTTCCGATGCTTCCCAAATGGAGCTTGCGGGCTCAATGAGTGTAATGGCGATGTTTCAACAGTTGATGACTGGTGCATAATTCTTCCGCAATGAAAAACACGTTCCTGACCCTCTTCGGACTAGTGCTCGTGGCCAACTATGGCTTGTATTCCGCACCCAGCAAATCAATGCCCGTCGAGGTGTGGACGGGGGGACGATGGTCTCACGCAACGGCTCAGGCTTGAGATTGAAAACAGATTCAAGTCGTCCTCCGATTTCGTGCTGAGCAGTGGGAAGAAACCGGGGAC
>DATBFG010000111.1:0-41303 GCA_036558645.1 Terriglobales bacterium | reverse complement strand
CTGTTCTGCGTAATAGGGTTCAAAACCGAGCAGTTCGGCTTCATACCCGCGAACCTGTTCTGCATCGTTCTTTATGGATTGAACCTTCGCACCTGGCGAAAGGCGTCAGAATAACGCCCTACGCAGCCATCAGACGTTTGGAACGACCACCCCAAACGTGAGGCCAAAGGGATCTCGCAGGATGGCCATTTGCTCTCCTGCCGGCAGAGTTTGCGGAGGCATCAGAACGCTACCACCATTCTCAGTGACTTTGCGGATGGTCTCATCCATGTTGGTGATTTCGGCGAATAGCTGGACGAAGGCCGTCGCCTCCGGCGGTGCGGGCCAGAATCCGCCGGGTATTCCTTTGCCGGATCCGGTATCAGCCATGCGATAGCCTAAAGGATTGTCAGAGCTGATCGTCCAACCAAAAACGCTGGCATAAAAAGCCGAGTGTTTGTTCGGATCACGACTGATGATCTGCCACTGCGTCACAGGATTTCCCATTCACTCTCCTTTGAGTTCCAGCAGGCCGAACAAGCACAAATCGGTGAGAGCTACGTTGACCGCATCCGTAGAGATTCCCAACTGCTCGGCAATCTTCTTCGAGTCGAACTTCCCGCCGCTGCGTATGTGAGCTTGCAACACTGCAGCTCCTGTCCATCGCATCGTTCGAGCAATCGCTGCGATTGATTTCCAGGTCATGGCACGCTGCCCTCGCAAGAGTTGCGACAAGGTCGAATGCTCTACATTTACAGATTGAGCGAGGGCCCGGAGGGAATAGCGGGGGTTCGCGGTCCGCCGGCGTATTAGTTCCTCCTGCAGAATGGTCCGCAGCCGCAGCGCTGCAGAGGGACGGTACCGTTGGCGTGGCGCAATCACGGGTTGGATCGTAACAAATCAGTTTTTCTACCGGAAGGGCGGAACTCAAATAAAGTGGGGCAATTTTGACTCCTTTGGAAATTACAGAACAAAAAGCGGGCGCGCGTCGCCTTCCAAGTTGGCTACGCCGGGCAGCAACTTTCCTTGTGGTTCCTCGGAACTGCGAAACAACAATCGTGCGTTCGCTCGCTTCCTTGCCAGAGTCCCCTGGTACGGGCGACCCTATGGTTTGACATCATCTTCCTTCGCCCCTAACCTTGTTTATTCTGTTTTGAGCCTTGGAATCTATGAAGGTCCTCGTCATCGGAAGCGGCGGCCGCGAGCATGCGCTCATCTGGAGGCTGCGGCAGTCACCGCGCGTGGAGAAGATTTATTGCGCGCCGGGAAATGGAGGCATTGCTGACGAAGCCGAGGTCATGCCCGCGGACGTCAAGAGCGTTGACTCATTGGTTGCCCTGGCGAACCAGCTCCGTCCCGACCTCACGATCGTGGGCCCCGAGCTTCCACTGATGATGGGCGTCGTCGATGAATTCAGTCGCCGCGGCTTTCCGATTTTCGGCCCCACCAAGGCTGCAGCCCGGCTTGAGACCAGCAAAAGCTTCGCGAAAGAGTTTCTGCAGCGCCACCACATTCCCACGGCGCACTACGCCATCTGCACCTCGGACGCTGAGGTGCGCAGCGCGCTTTCGCACTTCTCGACACCCATTGTGGTCAAGGCAGACGGGCTCGCCGCGGGCAAAGGCGTCGTGATCTGCAAGACAAAAGACGAAGCGATGGCAACTGCATCGGAAATGCTGAGCGGAAAGATGCTGGGCGAAGCCGGCTTGCGGGTTGTACTCGAGGAGTGCCTGAAGGGTGAAGAGCTTTCGTTCCTGGTCATCAGCGATGGAGAGCGCGTAGTTCCCCTTGTCGCCGCTCAGGATCACAAGCGTGTTGGGGATGGTGACACAGGGCCAAACACCGGTGGCATGGGTGCATATTCCACCAACTCCATCGTCGATTCTCAGATGTCCAATTGGCTCGTGCAGCACATCGCGCGTCCGGTTATCGCCGGAATGAAAGAAGAAGGCGCCGAGTTTAAGGGGCTTCTCTACTGCGGACTCATGATGACGGCCAAGGGTCCGATGGTGCTCGAATTCAACTGCCGCTTCGGCGATCCCGAGACGCAGGCCATCTGCATGCGAATGGAGAGCGACTTAGTCGAGGCCTTGGAAGCCTCCGTCGAAGGCCGCGTCAGTGATGGCGACTTTCGCTGGCACTCCGATGCTGCCGTGTGTGTCGTGATGGCGTCGGGCGGTTACCCAGGCACGTTTGAAGTGGGAAAGAAAATCAGCGGCCTTGAAGAGGCCTCTAAGCTCGCAGGCGTGAAGATCTTTCATGCCGGTACGAGCCGCCGCGATGGCGACTACGTCACCTCCGGTGGCCGCGTGCTCGGAGTTTCCGCCCTTGCACCCGATTTGGAGACCGCGGTCAGTCGGGCATACGAAGCTGTGGACAAAATCAAATTTGAGGGGGCGATGTACCGTACAGACATCGCCGCGCGGGCATTCAAGAAAGTTTAGTGCGCTTTAACTTCCAGGCTGTTGGAACTCAATCACATTTACTTAGATAAGGAAGCCTCTCAATGAGCAATCCGGTGGTATCCATCGTAATGGGCAGCGACTCCGACCTTGAAATCATGCAGGAGGCCGGAAAGAGCCTCGAGGGTTTTGGTATCCCCTATGAAATTGATGTGACTTCCGCACATCGTTCTCCGGACCGTACCGCAGAGTTTGCGCGGAATGCGGCTTCCCGTGGCATTCGCGTGATCATTGCGGGAGCAGGGGGGGCCGCCCATCTGGCCGGCGTCATTGCCGCTCACACCACCTTGCCCGTTATCGGCGTGCCTATCACTTCAGTTCTCAACGGCCTGGATTCCCTCCTCTCCACCGTTCAAATGCCGGCAGGTATTCCAGTTGCTACCGTCGCGATCGGCAAAGCAGGCGCCACGAATGCTGGAATTTTTGCCGCACAGATCCTTGCGCTCTCTGACGAAGGCATCGCCAAGAAGATGAATGCGCACAAGGACAAATTGGCCAAAGGTGTTGATGAAAAATCCAAGAAGCTGAAAGCCTCCTTGGCGAAATAATCATGTTCGATGGTATCTCGTTCTCGGAACTGCTGGCCTACTCCGACGAAGAGACTCGGCGATGGAAGCAGTTCTTCGAACGGCATTCCCAGGCGATGGAGATGCCACTGGATATCGCCGGAGACGTGCGGCAATTAGTGATGCATATCTTCGCCGTCGAACTTTTTTTCGCAAACGCCATTTCAGGTTCCGCCATCGATCCCGATGCGCTACCGACGGCCACTCTGGACGAGATCTTCGCGATACATGAGAAGGCGTCCGCCATATACCGCGACTTCCTAGCAGCCGTCAAGCCGGAACAGTGGCAAGAATTAGTGGTGGTCGACGCAGTTGGCCTGAAAGCGAGCCGCCGAAAAATGGTGGCCCAAGCCTTCACTCACAGCATGCGCCATTGGGCGCAAATCTCGACATTTCTCCGCCAGCGAGGCTTAAAGCAAGAATGGAATCACGACTGGCTGATGAGCAAAGTCGTGGAGTGAGAGCGATTTCAGATTGCAGATTTTAGAATTTAGGCTTCAGATTGCAAATCGCTTAGTTTGGGTGGCACCCGCTCAAGCCCCAATCTACGTCTTAGTTTTTCAATCTGAAATCTTACTTCTGACTTCTTCAATTCGTCGATTCGGCAATTCTTAAATCCGTCAATTCCCTAATTCCTAAAGTTTCAGCCCTCTCAAATACTCCTTCAAGGGTCCGCCCAGGTCTTCTCGCTTGAGCGCGAATTCCACGGTGGCTTTCAGGAAGCCCAGTTTGTCTCCCGTATCGTGACGCTTGCCCTCGTAGACATATGCGTACATTTTTTCGTCCTTCAGCAGGGCACACATACCATCAGTCAGCTGCAGTTCACCGCCGGTACCGAGCTTGGTCTCCGTTAACTTCTCGAAGACTCTCGGGGTGAGAATGTACCTTCCAATAATCGCCAATTTTGAGGGGGCCTTCTCCATCTTGGGCTTCTCTACCATGTCCTCGATTTCATACAGCCGGCCATTGAAGCGGCCGTCGGCGGGTTTCACCTTCAACACGCCGTAAGAAGAAATCGCCGGGCCCTCAACCACTTGGGTCGCAATCACTGAGGATTGTGTTTCCTCGAAAACTTTCATCATCTGTTGCAGGCAGGGAACCTCAGCATCGATCACGTCATCCGCCAGCAGCACGGCGAACGGCTCGTTGCCTACAAGTTCGCGCGCTGTCAGCACTGCGTGACCCAGCCCCAGCGCTTCTTTCTGACGCACATAGGAAATGTGAATCATGTCCGAAATCTGCCGCACGATGCCCAGCAGATCGGTCTTCTTTCGTTCTTCGAGCATCCGCTCGAGTTCATAACTCACATCGAAATGATCTTCAATGGCCTGCTTGCCTCGACCGGTGATCATGATGATCTGATCGCATCCCGAAGCCAACGCTTCCTCGACGCCATATTGAATGATCGGCTTGTCGACGAGCGGCAGCATTTCCTTTGGCTGGGCCTTCGTGGCGGGAAGGAATCGTGTGCCCAGTCCGGCGGCGGGGAAGACTGCTTTGCGCACTTTCATAGCCATGGAATGAATCCGTTCCGTCGTGTGAAGCCGACCGAAGATTGTAAACGCTGAGTACGCTGAGTGGCGAATTCAGGGCTGCTGGTTCGTCGCGATGCTACTGACGGCTGAAGACTGACAGCTGACTACGTCTGCGGAATGACGACCGAAGGCTGTGTCTCCGCCATCTCTTCCAGCACCGACCGCAAGTGCTGCAGCACTTCCTCCGCGGCCGTTGCCTTCATTGCGAACTTCAGCAGGCCGTCAGGAGTAAATTGAGCGCCACGTTGCGAAGACACGAATTGTGCCAACTTCGCCGGATCGATGACTGCATCCTGACGAAACTTGATGGTGACCACATCGCGCTTCCGCTCGACGGCAATCACACCTACACGAACCGCCAGCAGCTTCAGCGTGGCATAGTCCATGAGATTTCGTACGGCAGCAGGCATTTCGCCGTAACGATCCGTGAGCTCGGCCCGGACGTCGCTCAGCTGCGCCTCAGACTCAACTCCCGCGACTCGCTTGTACATGCGCAGGCGCTGATTCTCTTCCTTGATGTAGTTCCCGGGAATGCGGATGTTCAAACCGAGGCTAAGCTGCGTTTCTGCCTGGTCAGCGACCAGTTCGCCCTTAATCTCCCGGACAGCGCGGTCCAGCATCTGCGTGTAGAGTTCGAACCCCACCGCCTCGATGTGTCCGCTCTGTTCTCCACCCAGCATATTGCCGGCACCACGTAGTTCCAGATCAAGCGCCGCAATCTTGAATCCGGCACCGAGGTCAGAAAACTCTTTCAGCGCCGCCAGCCGTCGCCGCGCGATCGGAGTCAGTTCAATCTCTGGCGGTAGCAGCAAATAGGCATAAGCTCGGCGGTTTGAGCGTCCGACGCGTCCGCGCAACTGATAGAGTTCAGACAAACCCAGCCGGTCGGCCCGATTGATCAGGATCGTGTTACAGAGCGGAATGTCGAGTCCGTTTTCAATGATCGTCGTGGCGACCAGGATGTCAGCTTCGTGATGCATAAACTTCAGCATCACTTTTTCCAGCTCGCCTTGCGACATTTGACCGTGTCCCACTGTGATGCGGGCCTTCGGAACCAGTGCCTGGATCTTCGCGCTGATCTCCCAAATCGTATCGACACGGTTATGGACGAAATAGACCTGCCCGCCGCGATCCAGTTCCTGTTCTATGGCGGACTGAATCAGCTTGTCATCCCAGCTGGCGACAACGGTCTGTATAGCGATGCGATCTTTGGGCGGCGTCTCAATCACGCTCATGTCGCGTAATCCTACGAGCGACATGTGGAGCGTTCGCGGAATTGGTGTAGCGGACATCGTCAGCACGTCGACCTGTTTCCTCATCTGCTTAAGTCGCTCTTTGTGGCGGACACCAAAGCGCTGTTCCTCGTCCACGACCAGCAGCCCTAGGTCGGCAAACTTCACGTCCTTCGAGAGCAGGCGATGCGTACCGATCAGTACATCGACCTTGCCCGCTTCCACCTTCTGCAAAATCTCTTTCTGTTGTTTGGGACTGCGGAAGCGGCTGATCATCTCGATCGCGACCGGAAATGCCGTAAATCGCTGTTTGAAAGTCTCATAGTGCTGGAAGGCAAGCACCGTCGTCGGTGCGAGCACCGCCACCTGCCTGTTGTCGCTAATGGCCTTAAACGCTGCACGCATGGCGACTTCCGTCTTGCCATAGCCGACATCCCCACAAAGCAACCGGTCCATCGGCTGCGATGACTCCATGTCTCGCTTTACGTCGGCGATGGCATAGCTCTGGTCTTCGGTCTCACTGAATTCGAAGGCATCCTCAAATTCGCGTATCCACTCGTTGTCGGCACTGAACGCATGTCCCTGAGCCATTTTTCGCTCGGCGTATAGCTTGATCAGTTCGTCGGCCATATCCTTCATGGCGTTGCGAACACGTGCCTTCGTCTTGGACCATGCTGCCGATCCCAGGTGATTCAGCGGCGGCTTCGCACCCTCCGACGAACGGTACTTCTGCACCAGGTCCAGACGTGTGAGCGGAACATATAGCCGGGCGCCTTCCGCGTATTCGAGCAACATGAACTCTGCGTTGCCGTCGCCTTGGTTGATTTCTTTCAAGCCCTGATACTGGCCAATACCGTGTTCGACGTGGACGACATAGTCCCCAACCTGCAAATCGCGGAAGTCAGAGAGGAATGCGGAAACCTTCGACTTTTGCCTCTGTGGACGGGCGGCCACGGACTCCGATTCATCAAAAAGATCACGGGCACCAAATACGGTGAGATTCGAGGCAGGCAGAATGCTGCCATCCGGAATGTAGGCCTTGACCAGCGTTGTAATCAGCACCTCACCGGCGAAGTACGCGGTCTCGTCGGCATAGCTTTCGCCTCCGCGCGTCCGGCTTCCCAGCCGATACGCGACGTTGTACTCGGTGAACATATCGGCTAGCCGCTCGACTTCACCGGTATTCGGAACCGCGATGAGCACCCGCCGTCGTTCTGCAATTTGTTTCTGAACTTCCTCGATCATCGACGGAACGGAACCATGAAATCTCGGAGTAGGCTGGGAGTGGAATGCCACCGTTTGTTGCTCCCCTCCGCGCTCGATGCCTAAAGATTCCACGTCAACGCCCGAGACGGTGGGCAGCTTCGCCCACCAGCTTTCCGGATCAACGTACAAATCCGTAGGACGCACCAGGTTGCCGATGCCACTACGCTCATGCGCTTCTTCCACGCGCCCCCAAATGCGGTCAAACTCCTGTCTGAGCACATCAGGTTCATCGACCAGGACGGCGGCATTGGGCAGCAGGTCGAATAGAGTTCGATCGGCTCCCGCTACGGGGGCGTAAAACTCCCAGCCGGGAAAAACTGTGACGCCACTGGAACGCACCACTTGCTCAATCACTTCTTCCGCGCCCGCCACTCGCTTGCCCGAGAGTCGCGCGTGTATAGCGCCTAGCAATTCCTCACTCACCGGAGTCTCTGTCAAAGGAAGCAGAGCCACTTCATCAACAGGAGACGATGAACGTTGACTTGCGGGATCGAACTTGCGGATCGACTCAACCTCGTCCCCGAAGAACTCGACGCGCAGCGGCCGATCCGCTTCCGGTGGGTAAACGTCGAGAATTCCTCCGCGCAGCGCGTATTCACCGGGCATCTCAACGACATCTGACGATGTGTACCCGATGGTATTCAAGTGTCGAATCAGCGGTTCTGTATCGATCGTCTCGCTACGCCGCACCACTCTCGCCAAGTCGGCGTAGTATTCAGAATTCCGCAGCCGTTGCGCGCTGGAAACGACCGGCGTCACAACAATCGACGCCGCACCGGTGGCAATCTTCCAAAGCGCAACCGCACGCTCCTCCTGGATCTCTGGATGCGGAGACAAGTTCTGAAATGGCAGGACATCGCGGGTGGGGACGCCCACAATCGACTCTGGCTCCGCCGCTCCGGTCAGCTCCGCGAAGGAGTGCAGCACCGGCAGCAGATCTTCCATTACCCGGTTATCGGATACGACCAGAGTCAACGGCCGCCCTGATGTCTTATGCAGCAGAACCAGAGCTAGTGCCTTAGCTGTTGGGGTCAGTCCAGAAACACGTATACGCCCCGTGCCCTCGCGAAGGTGGGAGGCCACGCGCAGGAAATTCGGAAGTTTTTCCACGTCCGCAAACAAATCGCGGACGAAGGGAAGCACCATCGCTCTTTCATTTTAACAGTTAAGCAGGAACTCGTAGGAAGGCTGGAATCACTTAACTAAATTGTCATCTTAAGCGGTGCGAGGCAACAACCGAACGCGGTCGAGAGACCTTTTGTCAAAACATTTCGGTTGGAAAGAAGCTCGCTCAAGATGATAGGGCATGGCTACTCACCCCTCATCAGCGGACGCGTCAGGCACGTCGGTCCGCCGCCGCCGTTGACACATAACTCGTCTCCAGCAAAAATGCCAACGTCGAATCCCGCATCACGCAACTTGCGGTTTGTCTTTTCGTTCTGCTCGATGGCCAGAAGCCGCTTCTTCCCCAGTGAGAGCACGTTGACCGCAAGACTGTCGCGTTCGGATGAATCGATCTCGATCAGATCCAGACCTCTACCGCGCAAAAGCTGGACCGTCTCGACCGCCATCCACGGGAGATCGACGAGAACGGTCTTGTCATCCAGCATGCTCATTAATGACATCAGGTGCAGGCACGCGCCCGGGCCGAGTCCATATGGAAGCGGCGCCTCAAGCACCTCAACTCCATGCGGCGCCAGCAGCGCACGCATCTGTGCGATGCCCTGCTTATTTGTGCGAAATCCGTTCCCGATGAGAAGAGTCTTCACATCTAGCCAGACGATGTCTCCACCCTCCATTGTCGCGGGCTGAGTGATTTCTCCCAGCATCGCCACACCCGATTGACCGCAGAATTCCTGATGTCGCCGAGCTTCTGGAACTCGATTCTTCTTTCCCGGATGCATCGCGATCAATCCGTGATCCGTTGAAAACGAAGCATCGTGCGTGTAAGCGGCATCGAGAGTGAGTTCAGGAGATCCTGGAAGATGTAGCACTTCCGCCCCACTCGCCGCCAGTTGCCGGCAGAACTCCTCGTGTTGCGACTGCGCGATCGCGGCGGTCGGTCGGCGCAAAAAACCCAGCTCTCGCCACTGGTTCATTCGATCATCGGCCCATCCTGCCGCTTGTGGTGAGCAGACGAGTACTCGCTTCAGTTCTCCCACCAGTGAATGCCCATTGAACATTGGAGACTGCAACTTATCTAGCCCTCTTAGTGCAATGCAATCTAAACTGGGAAACATGGCAAAAGCAACGTGGGAAGGCGCGACTCTAGCGGAAAGCTCAAAAACCATCGAAGTGGAGGGCAACCAGTACTTCCCTCCTGACGCGGTTCAAATGCGCTATATGCAGCCAAGCTCGAATCACACGGTCTGTCCGTGGAAGGGCACAGCGAGTTATTACGATGTTGTAGTGAACGGCAAGACGAATCGCGACGCGGCGTGGTACTACCCTGAAACGAAGCAAGAGGCCAGCCATATCAAGGGATTCATCGCGTTCTGGAAAGGCGTCAGCGTTGAGAAGTAATTGAGAGCGATCCAAATAAAACGGACAGCTCGGAGCCCCCCGAAGCTGTCCTGGAACCCTCCCGGTTAGAAGGGCATGTACTGCAGTCACAGTAACGCGCTGATATTTCAGAGATGTTTCACGAAAATGAATATCTGATGAATTGCCCCTCGAGTAGCCTGTGCGGTAAGTCACTAATGGCTGTGACCCGCCCCGCTGTGTCGGGTCGTGCCACTGCTATATTGGATTCTTCAAGCATCCGCTCTTAAGGAGAAGCCATGCCCCGCAAACTCGACCAGTCGCGCAAGCTGCAAAAACGCGCCGAGCAGTTGATTCCGGGCGGCGTCAACTCGCCTGTGCGGGCATTTCGATCGGTCGGCGGCGAGCCTCCCTTTATCGTCCGCGGAAAAGGCTCTCGTATCTGGGACGCGGATGGCAACGAGTACATCGACTACATCGGCTCGTGGGGACCACTTATTCTTGGACACGCGGAGTCAGGAGTGGTACAGGCCATCACGGCTGCCGCACAGAACGGAACCAGCTTCGGAGCTTCCACTCCGACGGAAGCCGATCTCGCAGAAATTGTAATTTCCGCCTTTCCACACATGCAGAAGGTCCGCTTTGTCAGCTCGGGAAGCGAGGCAACGATGTCCGCAATTCGCCTGGCCCGCGCCTACACGAAGCGGAAGTACATCGTGAAGTTTGAAGGCTGCTACCACGGACATGCCGACGCCCTGTTGGTGAAGGCAGGCTCCGGTGTCGCGACGCTCGGAATCCCTGGTTCCGCCGGCGTTCCAGAAGAGTTCACTCAATTCACGCTCGCGTTGCCGTTTAACGATATCGAAGCCCTGGAACAAGTATTCAAGAAATTTAAGCATCAGATTGCGTGCGTGATCGTTGAGCCGGTCGTCGGAAATATGGGATGCGTTCCCCCGGCGCGCGGCTACCTGGAAAATCTGAGAGCCATCACGCAGCGCGAAAAGACGCTCTTGATCTTCGACGAAGTGATGACTGGTTTCCGCCTCGCCTTCGGAGGCGCGCAGGAGCTATACGCGATTCAGCCCGATCTCACGACGATGGGCAAGATCATTGGTGGAGGTCTTCCGGTGGGTGCCTATGGAGGACCATCGGAAATCATGGATCTCGTCGCACCGCTAGGCCCGATGTACCAGGCGGGAACATTGTCGGGAAACCCACTGGCGATGGCCGCCGGACTTGCCACGCTTCGCCATTTGCGGGACCACAAAAAAGAAATCTATCCTCGTCTCGATAAGCTAAGCGGCGAGCTGGCAGCGGGGGTTGCCGCCGCGGCCAAGGCTGCCGGCGCGCCGATCTGCTACAACCGCGTGGGATCGATGTTTACCTGGTTCTTCGCGCCGTGTCCCGTAACAGGCTGGGATTCGGCGGCGAAGTCCGATACCGAGGCCTTTGGGCGATTCTTCCGTGCCATGCTGGACAACGGCGTCTACCTGCCGCCATCACAGTTTGAGGCGGCGTTCTTGAGCGCGGCGCACACGGAAGAAGACATCCAGCACACGATCGCGGCCGCCAAAGAAGCGTTTGCCGTGGCTGTAAATAGCGTTGTCAGTCATTAGTCAGCGTCCAGTCGTCCGCCCTCTATGCAATTGTCATCCTGAACGAAGCGAAGCGCTCGCCGAGCGGAGTGCTTTTCCCAGACTGGACTCTGACCGTGTTTCAACAACTGAAGATTGACGACGTTTTGAGGCTAACGACCAGCGACTGATTTTCCAGCCGACAACTGTCTTTCCATCATCTCCGGTACGTTCACAAACTCGTATCCTTCATCCTTGTATCGCCGAATCAGTCGATCCGTAACGATCACCGTCTGGCTACGATCGGCTCCCATACCTTCGTGGCTGCCATCGTGGAGAAGGATCACATCCCCCCCCCGCATTTGCCTTGTTATTTTTTGTTCGATGTAGTCCGCGGTACCCAGCTTCCAATCCCACCCTGTAACGTTCCACATCACAGTTTCAAGTCCAAGACTCTGTGCCGCTCGCAACGAACTCGGACGACGTCCGCCAAACGGAGGACGAAACAATTTGGAATGCTCGCCCACGGCATCTTGCAAAGCTCGTTCACACTCCTGCATCTGCGTGCGCGCCTGGATGAATGAAGAGAAAATCAGGTTGGGATGGGTTAAAGTATGATTCCCAATCGCATGGCCGGCTTGGGCGACTTCCCGGGCGATATCGGGCCGCTGCTGCACGTATCGGCCGATAAAGAAAAACGTCGCGCGGGTGCCGTGCTTGGCAAGAATCTCCACCAGTCGCAATGTGTATGGATCATTCGGACCATCATCGTAGGTTAGCGCGATCTGCTTCGACCCGCGCTTCAGCCCGGTGAACGTGCCACCGTACCAGCGGCCCGTCGGAGCCATCGACTGGTATCCCGCCGCAGAAGCAGCAGCCGCAGCAAGACCAGCGATCGCGAGGCTCAGCATAAAGCAGATTGTAGACGATAGGGCCGACATGTTTGGGATTGTCGACTCTTCAGATTGCCGGATTTCGCGGGTGACGCTTGAGCAAATTCGCCGATTCTCAAATCCCTCAATTCGTCAATCACTGTTAACTTCTTCCACAATTGCGCCCAGCCTCGAACCGGGATATGCTGCCAACGTTCCGTCTCACAACCCATGGCCAATCTTTTCGACCTGCCCCGTTATATAGCCGTAGAAGGACCCATACGAGTCGGCAAGAGCACCCTGGCAAATGTTCTGGCGGAGCGCCTGAACGCCCAGCGCGTCATGGAACCGGAGGAAAATCCGTTCCTCAAGGCATTCTACGAGGGGGAACCCGGCGCCGCCTTTCAAGCCCAGTTCGCTTTCCTGATCCGTCGCTACGAACAACTCAAGGCACTCGACCTCGGGTCGAATTCAAACCGCACCGTCGTCGCCGATTTCATTTTCGAGAAGGACAAGCTTTTTGCGTGCCTCAACCTAAACGACCAGGAACTCGAAACCTACAATCGCTACTACAACATCTTTCGCGATGAACTACCCACTCCCGACCTCGTGATTTACCTGCAGGCCAGCCCTGAAGTCCTGAAGAAACGCCTGAAGAAAAAGAACGCTCCCGGCGAGAAAGCGATAAACGAAGACTATCTCGAAGAAGTCATCAAGGCCTACGAGCATTTCTTCTTTCACTACACCTCGTCCGATTTACTGATCGTCAACACCTCGGAAATCGACTTCGTGGAACGCAACGAGGATTTGAAGGAGCTGCTCAAAAAAGTCTCCGTTCCCATCAAGGGCACGCAATACTTCCTGCCTTTGGGGAGCACCGAAGCGGCGAGTGCGTGAGGATCAGGGGTTAGTCGTCAGTGATCAGTTGCTAGAGGCACTGAGCGAATTGAGCAGACCATTCAGAATTCTTCCGACCTCTTGGATTTTGCTTCTCAACCTCTGCAGTTCGCTTTCACTCAGATACCCGAGTTCCGTTGCGATCAAGACTTGACTGTCCAGTTCAAAAACAGAGCCTCTAGCATGACCGAGAAATTGACGGAATTCTCCACGAGTGAGGCGGCCTTGTCCTTGGGCGATGTTGCTAGGAATTGACACTGCAGCGCGACGAATTTGACTAGTCAGTCCATACAATTCTTCTTTAGGAAACCCTTTTGTCGAACGGTAGACATCGATCACCAAGGCCATGCTCTTCTTCCAGCCGATAAGATCTTGATACGACTGAACAGCCATGGATGTCTTTCCAGAAAAGATTCTTACGTTACTTGGAACGGAAACTCGGCGTAAGGACCAACATCACAGCAGCCCGTGCTCATCTGAATAGACCCTCTAAACGCCTGCAATAAAAACACTTATCTTCGAATTGGTTACCTCTTTTCTAACAACTATCCACTAACCACTAGCCACTATGGTCCCCACATAATAGAATTCTTTCAGCCACTAGATGCAACGGGCTCTATCCGCCAAGGCGGAGGGGCACTGGAGGACATCGTGAGTCTCACCCCGATTGGCGTACCTCGCCAGAAGATTACTGTCGCTTCTCTTCGTGAAAAGAAACTTCGTCATGATCCAATTACCTGCCTGACGGCCTATGACTATGCCAGTGCTCGCCTAGTCGATCACGCGGGCATCGACGTCGTTCTCGTCGGAGACTCGCTAGCCATGACGATGCTCGGCTACGAGAACACGCTCTCGGTCACTGTTGATGAAATGTTGCACCACGCGCGTGCCGTCCGCCGCGGGGTGAAGAATGCATTTCTCGTTGTCGACATGCCCTACGGCTCCTATCACCTCAGCTCTGACGAAGCCGTGCGAAACGCAGCGCGCTTCGTGAAAGAGGCTGGCGCCGAGGCGGTCAAGGTCGAGGGCGGTGAAAAGCGGGCGGATCTCATTCGGCACATTATCGATGCCGAAATCCCGGTGACTGGCCACATCGGCCTGACGCCCCAATCGGTTAACGTGATGGGCGGATACAAGGTTCAGGGCAAAAGTCTCGGTGCGATCGAACAGCTCATGCGCGACGCAGTCGCTCTCGACCGTGCCGGGGTTGCCTGCATCTACCTCGAGGGCATTCCGCGCGAAGTCGCCGCCATGATTACCGCAGAAGTTCAGGCGCCCACGATCGGCATTGGCGCGGGACCGGAATGCGACGGGCAGGTTCTGGTGTTCCACGACATTCTGAATCTGACGTTCGAGCCGCCAGCGAAATTTGTTCGTCGTTACGGCGACGCTTCGGCGCTGATCAGCGACGCTGTTCAGGCTTTTCGGGCAGATGTGGTTTCACGTCAGTATCCATCTGACGCGGAGTCTTATCATCTGCCGAAGGAAACGCAGGCCGCCTTGGAATCAGTGCTGGAGCGGAAGCATGCCATGCGGCGGTAACTCGGCAATCTAACCAGATGAACAGAGGCTATACATTCGGCACTTGACCTTGGGGTGGCCTATGCACTTCGAAATCCTTGCCCCGGAGGGGCACTCGATAATAGCCCAGCGCTTCAGCGCTGGGAAAAATGTGACAAATGATCATAGTCCCGTAGGGACGACCGAGCTTCGCAACAACCTCGATTTTTGAAGGACAGACAAGTACGGATCGAGACTGACCATCCTGAATGAAAATCTATTCAAGCATCCAGCAGATCCGCGGGGCAACCCGCGCCGCTCACCGACAAGGCAAACGCGTCGGATTCGTGCCCACCATGGGCGCTCTGCATGAAGGCCATCTCTCGCTTGTAAGAGCCGCTAAAGCCCAGGCCGATGTCGTCGCCGTTTCGATCTTCGTCAATCCGACTCAGTTTGGCCCGAATGAAGACCTCGCCAAGTACCCACGCCCTTTCGAGAAAGACTGCGCGTTGCTCGAGAAAGAAGGAGTCGATCTGCTGTTCGCGCCCAGTGCCGAAGAAATGTATCCAAGCGGCGCTGTGACAGACGTCAATGTAGAAGGAATGAGTGAACGCCTTTGCGGCAAGTCCCGGCCTGGACACTTTCGTGGCGTAACAACTGTTGTTTCCAAACTATTTCACATCATCGAGCCTGACGTTGCTTTCTTCGGACAGAAAGATGCCGCCCAGTTATCGATCATCCGTCGCATGGTTCGCGACCTTGATTTTCCCGTCGAGATTGTCGGCTGCCCCATCGTCCGCGAGCCAGACGGCCTCGCTATGAGTTCGCGAAACGCTTATCTCGATCTCCAACAGCGCAAGGCGGCGCTGGTTCTGCATCGGAGTTTGCAGGCGATAGAGAATCGGTACTTGCAAGGCGAACGATCTGCGGCAGCGCTGATCGCAGCAGGCAAGGACGAATTCGCCCGTGAGCCTTCCGCACCCCTCGACTACTTGGAGATCGTGAATCCGGACACGCTGGAACCGATGTCGGAGTTGGCGCCTCCTGCCCTGGTCGCCATCGCCGGATACGTGGGCCACACTAGGCTGATCGACAATGTGGTTCTGACTTCCTAACGTGCGTGGCTGGTGCACGCAAACGCAATCTTTTGATCTGGTAAATGGGCGGGATTGGCGGAGCGGTGCTGCAGATCTTCTGCTCCGAAAGCCTACTCGTAACGCAACGATTCGATCGGATCGAGACGTGACGCCCGTATCGCCGGGATCATGCCGCTGACCAAACCTACGAGAGCCAGGATAACGGTAGAGACCAACACGCTCGCTGGCGAGATCATGAGTCGAATGTCACCCATCTCTCCATGCTGAGCCAGCGCACTGTAAAAGGTAAGGTTTCCCACCGAGAACGAAACGCCGTAGGCGAACACAATGCCCAACAAACCGCCAAAAAGGGTAATCGCCAGCGCCTCGGCTAGGAACTGCAGAAGGATATCCAAGCGGCGTGCACCCATTGCCTTTTCTACGCCGATCTCGCGCGTGCGTTGAGTCACGCTCACCAGCATGATGTTCATGAGCCCCACCCCGCCGATGCCAAGAGTCAGAGTGCCAATGAAGGCGAGCAATACCTGCAGAGCCATGCTGATGATGCGGAACTGTGAAAGCTGCTCCATCAGGCTGAAAACGCGCAGGGCACGCTTGTCGTCGGGACGGAAGCCGTGCTGCGTGGCTAGCGTATTGCGAATCGACCTCTCGACGCCTTGATAGTCGTAGCCGAGAAAGTCGAGCCAGATCATATCGATATAGTGCGTATCGCGGAAGTCGCTCAGGGTTGGGAACGGGATATAAACAACGCGGTTGATACTGTTTTCCTCGCCTTGCTGCGGCCTTGCCTTCAGCACTCCAACCACTTCGTAGGGAATCCCGTTGATGCGAATCTTCTCTCCCAGCGCAAAGCGGCCGGAGAACAGTTTCTCCTTGGACTCCGAGCCCAGCACGCAGACGCGCGCGCGAAGTTGCGAATCTTCGGCAGTGTAGAAACGTCCGACATCTACTTGCAGATTCTGGATCTCTTGTACCGTGGAATTGCTGCCCCCGACAGTCCATGTGTAAGAACGTCCCTGGTAGCTGATGGGAGCCTCGTAAAACGATTGCGGGGTGATCCGTATGACTTGTGGAACGTTGGTGAGAACACGATCGATGTCATCTTTGGTCAAACGGATGCTGGTGCCAGCTTTGCTTCCTCCGGCCTGCATTGACGTACGCCCGCCCGTAATGCCCATGGCCTGCATGCTGGCGTAGGCCCTGAATATGCTGACAATGGCGGTCGAAAACCCTGTGCCATAGGCCAGCAACAGCACCACGGTGGCGATTCCCCAGGCCATGCCCAGCATGGTGATCGCACTGCGACGTCGGTTTTGGCGGAGTGCGCGGTAGGCTTCCGAAAGTACGTCTTTCGCCAGGATCATGGGTTACTCCTGGCGAAGCGCTTCTACCGGCGTGAGCGACGCTGCGCGCCGAGCGGGATACAGTCCGGCGATAATGCCGGCTGCGGCGAGGCTGAACACGGCAAGCGCAGCCGTCGCTGGGTAAATATGAGGCAGTTCAAAACCATCAATCGGCGGCACAAGTCCGAAAAGCCTGGTGGCGGCATAGGCCGCTCCCACGCCAACCGCACCGCTGATTGCCGTAAGCATCAGCCCTTCCATGAAGAACTGGAACAGGATGCTTGCTCGGGTGGCGCCCAGAGCCTTGCGCAGACCGATCTCGCGCGTTCGCTCCGCAACCGAGACAAGCATGATGTTCACCACTCCCATGGCCCCGAGAGCGAGTGTCACCAAGCCGACAGCCCCGAGGAAGGCGTCCATGGCATCGGAAATCTTGCCGACCATCTCAGCATTAGCGATGGAGTCCCAGTCATCGAATGCGTCCGGCGTCTCAGGATCGAAATTGTGATTCCTCGCGACAATTCTGCGGACGGATTGCCTGGCTTGCCCATGTTGCGCGCGCGTAATCGGCTGGTACACGAAATATTTGATCGCCTTCGAGTTGCCTTCCCCCTTCAGCGGGAAGTACGTGGACATGGTGGTGAATGGCATAACCAGTCGCATATTTAAGTCGGCATTGTCGCCGTGGCCGATTTTCTTGATCGTTCCAATCACCTGGAAGGGCACGCCATTGATCAGCAGTCTGCTACCCACGACTGGCCGGCCAGGAAAAAGTATGCGAATGAATTCGCTGCCGATGACGCAAACATTATTGCGCTGCAGTTCGTCGTTCCAATTCAACCAGCGCCCTTGTTCAACCGGCTGGTAGCGAATGTCATAAAACTGCGGCTCGGAACCATCCACGTAGCCGTTGCTGCTGCCATACTCGCTCACCAACCGAAGGTCGCCGCGGTAGATGATGGGCGCCGCATTTCGAACATAGGGGGAATTTCGAATGTCGAGATAATCCTGGTAGGTCAGGTAGTACTGACGAGAAGAAAGCTGGCTACCACCAATGGCCGGCACGCGGCCGTTGTACATTTGCATCAAATCTTCGCCAAAACTCGCCAACCCCTTTGCGGTTCCCGCGCGAAAGCCCTCTCCTAACCCCACCAGGAGTAGTAGTGATCCGACTCCCCAGGCGATGCCAAACATGGTAAGGAACGAGCGAAGCTTGTGCGCCCACATAGCACTCAGGACCTGGCCGAAGCTGTCGACGAGTCTCCGCATAGCCAAATCTACGAATGCCAAGCCAACCACGTTCCTGTTGGCGGCCTGCTTTTCCTAGGTCTTTCCCGATACGGTAACTCGGAGAGCCTCCGGAGGTCTGTGATCCGCATCTTGGCTCTGTGGGTGGCAAAAAGAAAATTCCTATTTAGGGAAAACGGCTGCGGCAGTAGAAATCCAGCGTGTCGGGGTCAGCGAACCTTGGAGCAAGCTGGACCGAAAAGACGCACGAAACCGCGCTGATGAAATTCGTGCTCTCCTGAAATAAATCTCGGCTCACCGCTCAAAGAACTGTCGAATCTCAGGCCAGTACCGCTGCATTATGTACTCCGTCCTGAGATGGCCTCCGGTTTTCAGCAACTTCAGACGAGCGCCTGATTTGCGCGCAAAGCGATCGACCGAGCGCCAAGGGACGAAGGGATCATCCTTGGCGTGAAACATCATGATCTTCGCCGGATCCATCTCCGCAACCCGCGCTGCGGGGTTGTAGAACTTTCCCGTGTACAGCTTCCGCCAGTTAGCATCACTCAGGCGGTACCCGTTTCCAAAGGCCTCGCGGATGTAAGCCGCATAACTCTTATTGGAAGTTTCTTTCTTCTCGCTCGCTCTTAGGATCGACCAATCAACCACCGGGCAATTCGCTACCACCCGGTGCACTCGCGGATCGAGCGAACACAAGATCGCGGCCGCTCCCCCAAAGCTCCCGCCAATCACAAAAACCTCTGCAGGTGATAACGAGAATTTCCGGCCAAAAGCGAGTTCCTTCACGCCTTTGGGTAGTTCATCGAGGACATCGAGAATGTCCTCATGCGGAGACCTTTCTAAAAACTTCCCACTGCTTTCCCACGCTCCGCGATATCGGGGATAAAAGACCCAGTAGCCCTTCTTGGATAGAAAATCCGAGAGCGGCTGCTTGCGCGGAATTCCGGGCATGCCATCGCATAACAGAATCACGCGGTCTTGCTTGCGCGGTCGCGCCGGCGGAAGAAACTCGGCGACAATCTCGTTCTTAAAGCGCGTGCGAAACACGCGCCTATGCTAACAAACTGAAACCTGCACGGTTCAACTGCTCCTGTCACTTCCCTGTGTTCATGAGCACGCTCACTGTGTTGGCATTCTTTGCCGCCACCGCGAGATCGGGCTTGCCGTCATGGTTGAAGTCCGACATGGCGATCGAAGTCGGATTCGCACTGGTTGTATACTTCACGAACGATCCGAAGGTTCCGTCACCAACCCCCAACGCAACACTTACATTGTTGACACTATTGATTTGCTCATTTCCCGTGACCGCCAAGTCAAAAATGCCATCGCCGTTGAGGTCTCCCGCCAGAACTGCGTAGCCGCTGGAATCTCTTAGATACGCGGTCCCAGGCGCGAACGTGCCGTCTCCCCTGCCAAGCAAAACAATCACATTGGGATCGCTCAGCGGCACCAGCACAAGGTCAGCGTTCCCGTCAGAATTGAAATCCGCAATCGCCACCGATTGCGAGCCGCCGCCTCCCAGGCTCACTTCGGGTTGGAACGTTCCATCTCCATTTCCGAAGAGGATGCTCACAAGGCCGCCGGTCGCATGGGAGTGAGCAACTGCCAAGTCAAGCTGGCCGTCGTTGTTGAGATCGCCTACTGCAATCCAATGTGGAAACTTCTTTACCGAGTAGTCGGTGTGCTGTTGGAAGGAACCGTCGACGTTGCCGAGCAGAATACTGACGGTGTTATCGGTAAGATTGCCAGCAGCCAAGTCGGCGTTGCCATCGCCATTGAAGTCTGCCACCGCGAGCGACTGCGGAACCCTGCCTACCGCTACCTGCTTCGCCGGTGCGAGGGTTCCATCCCCGTTGCCCGGCAGTATGCCAACCGCCTTCCAAAGTAGATCCGTCACCGCAACGTCAGCCAAGCCGTCGTTGTTGAAGTCTGCAACTGCTAAAAAATATGGGCTAGAGCCAGCAGGGTAATCGACGCGTCGCGAGAACAGGCCATTGCCCTTGCCGCGCAGAACGCTAACCGTGTTGTCCTCTGTGTTCGCAACAACGACATCATCATTGCCGTCCCCGTCGAAATCGGCTAACGCGAGAGACTGAGGCGTGTTGCCCGTCCGAAACTCGTTGCGCGCCCGGAACACACCGCGTCCGTTGCCGAGTAGAACGCTGACGGAGTTGCTATTGAAATTCGAAACCAGCAGGTCCACCTTCCCGTCGCCGTTGATGTCCGCGGCGGCGCCATCGAATGGCTGATTGCCCACTCCAAACGTGTTTCCCACGTGGAAAACGCCGTTCGCGTCATCGAAAAGAATCGTTACCGATCCGCCGAATCGATCGATAATCGCGATGTCGGGGTTCTGATCTCCATTCATGTCGGCAACTGCGAGCGCTTCTGGAGACGTGGCCGCTGCATAGTCCTTTTTGTCATGGAATACTCCAGTGGCCCTTCCGAGAAGAACGCTCACCCCTCCTGCGAACGGGAATGTAACTGCAACCGCCAGGTCTGGTACACCATCGCCGTTGAAATCGTTGACCGCCACATAGGTAGCAAAACCGCCGGTTGCATAAGAAACAAATGGCTGGAAAGTCCCGTCACCGTTGCCGATCAGGATATTGACCTTGGACTCGGTGAAATCTGTCACCGCAATGTCCGGCTTGTGGTCACGATTGAAGTCTCCGATTGCTGCATGCAATGGATAAAAGCCGGCTGGGAATGGCAGGTACGGCTGAAAGCTCCCATCGCCGTTGCCCAGGAAAATCTCCATTTCGTGGCCCAAAGAGCACGCTACTGCCAGATCGAGTTGGTGGTCGCCGTTAAGGTCAGCTGCCACAACTCCGAGTGAGATATCACCCAACTGGTAGCTCACTGGAGTTTGAAACGAGCCATTCCCATTGCCGATGAAGATGCTCAATCCGTGTTGTGACACCACCGCCAGGTCGAGATTTCCATCGCCATTGAAATCGGCAGATACGATGGCCTCCGGAGTTGGCCCCACCACGTAGTCCACATGTTTCTTGAAGGTTCCATCGCCGTTGCCCAGCAAAATCGAGATTGTCCCCAAATTACAGTCCCGGACCGAACAGAAATTCGCTGTCGCAATGTCGATCTTGCCATCGTGATTCAAGTCCGCCAGAGTCATCTGCTCTGGCGCTGGTGCGGTGCTCCAGCTCGGCGCTTCAAAAAACAGATTGGGAGCCTGGGCTTCGGCTGATCCGACCAAGAGAAACAGAGTCGTGACGTATAGGACGAAGGAGAAATGTCGGCATCTAGACATGGCTGGCTCCTGCAAGTGATCAGGTGCTAGAGGTTCAGGAGAGATCCTTCGGGGGAACTGCCGATCACTCCAAACTTATCGTCGTTGCGAGGTCGTACAACAGGGCCGTGCGCGTATTCTGCCCTGAAACCGCCGAAAGTCAAGCAGAAATAGACCGCTTTTCAGTCAGTCGCCTGAATGTCAAAGCGCGGTACTGCATCGCATACCGCCTTATTTCTTCACCGTTGGATACTGAATCCCCAATTGTTCCATGTACGTCTTGTACTTTGTGGGATCGTAATAATACTTCCGGAGTTCCGGCAGAAACTTTTCCATCTTCTCCTTGTTCAGTTCGATGGCAGGCTTGTCTTCCGCCGCAATGAGGGGACTGTATTTCATGTCCTTCGTCTGAACATTATTGAAGTAGTCCCAAGCTTGTTTCACCAAGTCGGGTGATAACAAAAAATCAAGCGCAGTCAAAGCCTGCGCCTTGGCTCCGGCAGTCGATCCCTTGTGTGCGATCGGAGTCGCCATGGCAACACCATCCACCCAGCTGTGGCCGGGTGTGTACGGAATGTTCGCGGGAAAGCGCAGATAGACCGTCGGCACAACCCATGAGATATCGCCTATGTCGTCCGATGCACCCTGCTCTCCCGCAGGAGCCGGTGGCCTCAACGGCGCGACTTTTGTGTATAAGCCATCGGGTCGTGTCCCGATTTCTTTTTGAAGAGCCTTTGCCAGTGCCTGATCTGCGTCACTCCATTCCGGCATGCCTACACGCTCAATGTTCTTCTGCTGCGCCTCAGCTATCACTCTGCTGAAGTGCGGCGGCCAAGCCGCTCCCACGAGTCGTCGTGTGACAGTCGTGCCTGTCATCATGGTCGCGGCCTGCGCCATGGTGTTGCCTAGCTCATACAGATCCTTGATCCGCGGATAATCAAGCTCACGGAAGTAGTACCAAACGCCGGCCTCAGAGGGCACGACGTTTGGCTGGTCGCCGCCATTGATAATCACGTAATGCGAGCGTTGTTGCAGCCGCAAGTGTTCGCGGCGGAAGTTCCAGCCTGTATCCATTAACTCCACAGCATCCAGTGCACTGCGCCCGTCCCAGGGCGCTCCGGCGGCGTGTGCTGCCTTGCCATGGAAAAAGTACTGCACCGATACCAGCCCTTGCGGGGCGAAGCTTTGTCCGTACTCGGTGCCGAAGTCCTCGAACACATGCGCACCGAGCATGATGTCGACACCCTTAAACAGACCAGCGCGTACAAAGAATGCTTTCGTGCCAAGAAGCTCCTCCGCTACTCCTGGATAGACTTTCAGAGTTCCTCGCAGCTTGTACTTCTCCATGAGCTCTCGTACAGCCAGTGCAGCCGTGACATTCACTGCCTGCCCGGCATTGTGTCCTTCACCATGGCCCGGAGCGCCTTCGACGATAGGATCGTGATACGCAACCCCGGGCTTCTGTGACGCGCGCGGGATGCAATCAATATCCGCGATGAATCCGATCACCGGCTTGCCGCTTCCGTACGTCGCTACCCAGGCTGTTGGAATACCCGCTACACCTTGTTCAACTTTGAAACCATTTTTCTCCAGAATGCCGGTCACGTAGCGGGAGGTCTCGAACTCTTGAAAGCCAAGCTCCGAGTAGCTGAAGATCTCGTCCACCATCTGCTGCGTGAACGTCTGCTTTCCGTCGATATTCTGCAGGGCTTCACTCTTCAGCTGTTCGAGCGCAGGAGATGCTTGTGCCCATGCTTTCGCGCTCATGCACATCGCAAGACACAGCACCTGTAGTTTCAGCAATCGCATTCTGAGCTCCTGGAAAATTTCAAGGTTTGGTCACTTCCACGATCCGCAAGGGAGGAAATGTATCGAGCAGATTGATTCCGCTCCGTGTTGCCCGTGCTCCTGCTTCGTTAAATACTTTCATGTAATCAGCCGTGTTTTTGTAATCGGAGATCACGGCCTTGCCTCCGGACTTCAGCACGCGCACAATCTCGCGACACGCGCGGTCACGAGCTTCACGCTTTGGAATGTTGTGCAGGCAAAGATTCGATAGAACGACATTGAAGCTGCCATCAGGGAAACTCATTTTCGTGGCATCACCATCCTGGATGTGCACCTTTTCTCGCACACCCTCCAGATCGGCGTTTCGCAAAGTATTTCCTATGGCGTTTCCCGAAAGGTCTTCCTTGCTCCATATATCAATTCCGGTTGATCGCCCCGACGTTAGCCGCTTTGCTGCGCCAATCGCCAGAAGCCCTCGGCCTGTGCCGACGTCCAAGACCTTCTCATCGCCTCGCCAGGCGATCAGATTCAACATGCGGTCGCGATGGCGAAATTTGCCGAATTTCGCATAGACCAACATCAGAATCGCCTCGAGGAAAAGGAACGAGCAGGTGGTCAGCGCTGTGGGCCACATTGCAATTCGTACCGGGCCAATGTGCACAAACGGGATGAACCATGCCAGAACAAGCAGCACGACTCCTACAAGAATCAGATTTCGTATGACTCCTGGAGCATCGATCCCATAGTTAGCTTGCATCGCGAGAAGAAGATAACCTACCGCGCCGGTTGGACGAAGAAAAAAGATTCTTCGGGCCGGACACAAACTCGCTACCGGCGATGACATAGCGCAGAGGCATCTCTGCGGCCTTGGTAATGCCGATCCGCCTGGTGGCTACGATGTGGGGTGGCACGAAACCATCGTCCGCGAGCCACAAGTCGGAACTTCGGCTGGTCAAGTCCTTGCCGTTGTCACGTGTGCGCGTAATGCCAAAAGCTTCTGCCATCCTGCCAGGACCGCTCGTCAGCCTTCGCAGATCTCGTGAACTCTCGATAACGACTTCGCGATTTTTTGCCATCTCCTCAACTCCGGCCACTGGTTCGAGCGCACGAAACAGAATTCCTCCAGGCACTCCGTCCGGCAGGCAGGAGACATTCAGACAGTAATGGTTACCGTAGATGAAGTACACATACGCGTATCCCGGAGGACCAAATAACACAGCGTTCCGGGCAGTCTTGCCCACGTAGGCGTGGGCAGCCGCGTCCTCTGCGCCCAAGTAAGCTTCCACCTCTACCACGCGCCCCACAATGAACTTTTTCCTCTCCCTTCTCACCAAGACCTTGCCCAGCAATTCCCGGCTGACCACACGAGGATCGCGGTCAAAGAATTTTCGTGTCAAAGGACGCTGAACTTTCGTTATCCACTCCGGGATCATCTTCATAGGGAAGCATCCGGCTACTCTGCTATTTTCATCCTTAGTCCTCCACGACTGAATCACGCCACAGCCTATTTGAGGAGAAACTATGCTTGGGAAAATTGTGAAGACCGCTGCCCTGACGCTGCTTCTCGTCGCCGTATCGGTCGCCGAGACCGTTCCGTACGGAACGAAACTCACCGTCCGTATCGATCAGAGCCTCAGCTCCGGCAGTGCCAGCGTAGGTCATAAATTCGGCGGCAGTCTAACCTCCGACTTGGTTGTCGATGGAAAGACTCTCGCAAAATCCGGCGCGCCTGTCAGCGGCAAAGTTACTTATGCCAAGTCGAGCGGCCGTCTGCATGCCCCTGGAGAACTCACCGTACGGCTTACCGCGGTTGAGATACATGGGAAGATGGTGCCGATCTCCACTTCCGCCTACCGCGCCAAGGGAAAAAGCCACACCAAGAGCAACGTAACCAAGATTGGTGGCGGTGCAGGTGCTGGAGCTCTCATCGGCGCAATCGCCGGCGGCGGCAAAGGTGCACTGATTGGCGCGGCGGTTGGCGGCGCGGCTGGAACTGGCGTCGCGGCAGCGACCGGCAAACAGGAAGCTGTCATTCCGGCCGAAACTGCGGTGACCTTCACCACGACGGGCACCGCGACCGTAAAGTAGAGACTTTTCTAATTTTGAAGGCGGTGCTCCCGCCGCCTTCAACTTGCCTTCTTAAGTTCTGTCAGCACCTCTTCTGCGTGCCCCTCCGGCTTTACCTTCTCAAATACGTGCTTGATCTTTCCGTCTGGACCGATGAGGAAGGTCGTACGTGCCACTCCCATCACCTTCTTGCCGTACATGTTCTTCTCTTTCATCACGCCGTATAGGTTTGCGACCTTCTTCTCGGCATCGCCCAGCAGGGTAAAAGGCAGATCAAATTTTTCTTCGAATTTCTTCTGTGCCTTTGGGGTGTCGGGCGAAATGCCTAGCAACACTGCGCCCGTCTTCTGAATCTTTTTATATGAGTCCCGAAATTTGCAGGCTTCGATCGTGCATCCTGGGGTATCCGCCCGGGGATAGAAGTAGAGCACCACGTTCTTCCCCCGGAACTCTTTCAGGGAGATGTCTTTTCCGTTCTGATCGGGCAAAGTGAACTCGGGAGCTTTATCATTAACGTCCATGCAAGATTCTCCTTCGGCTCCAACGTTATATCGCAGGGCTTGGGGCCTCGTCATCTTGATCACGCTGGCTTCGATGCTGATACCACCCGCGTGGGCCCAGGGTTCCCGCCGCAAGATTAGCAGGGGGCCTCGTGCGATCGGTCTTTTGCAGCTCTCGCCGAACGGCACGGCTCGCCTGGTACCGGTTGCCATGATGATCGACGGCAACTTCTATGATGCCGAGGCCTACAAAGCCACCCCAGTTCCTATGGCGCTTGAGTCCGGCACCGTCTACGAGGCCATCAGCACCGGCGTTTCTCAAGGACTCTTCACGGTTTCCAGCGCCCTCCAGGCAAACAATTTCTGGACTGGCGTAGGCAGCTACCAGCCTGCTGGAAGCGCGCCTCCCAAGAAAGAGCCGCCGAAGCACAAACGGCCTGATGACGATACAGACGAGCCACCAAAGCTACGCCGCCCGGGAGCTCAGACTGCATCGAAGCCGCCTGCCGAGCAAGCACCGGCACAGAACAAGCCCTCGGAGCCCGCGTCGGGTGGAAACGGAGCTCCAGCGGGGGCTTCACCTGAACCGTCCGCTACTACCTCCAATCAATCGAGTCCCCCGACCTCCAATGAACCTCCGGCTGCCCCGGAGGATCCCAATCGGCCCGTGCTTCGCCGCGGCAAACCCGAGCCGTCCGCTCCGGATTCGCACAAGTTGGAGGCCACCCCTGCCAAGCCAATCCCAACCTCCCAACCAGCCAAAGAGGTGGCGCCTGTGAAATCCATCCCGGCCATCTCAGACGCGAACCCGCAGGAGTTTCGATCTTTCGAATACAGAATGAAGCCCGAAGAAGAGGAACAGTTCCGCAAAAAGATGCTGGCTATGGCTGCGGACGAAGTCAACGCACGACTGAAGACGCTCAACGGGACCCCCGTGGCGACGAGTGCTTCCCGCACCCCGCGTGGAAAGTCTGCCGGCAAGCCTGCCCCACCTGCGTTCGACGACGTCTCTCTCCGGGTTTTCGATCTTACCAGCAGCAACGAGCCAGTTCTGGTGCTAACAGCCACGGCACATCCGAAAGCAACGACTGGTTCGCCGGATATGCCGTTCTTCGTGACTCTGGTCAGCCATGACGACATCTATGGAGAACTCCATAAAGCCTTCTCGAATGTGACAGACTCCAATCACCTCGATGTTTTGCCACGGATGGAAGTAATCGATTGCGTCGATGCTGACGGGGATGGAGTCGGCGAACTCTTTTTCCGGCGCTTCTCCGACAACGGTAGCGCTTATTCCATTTACCGGGTGATCGGTAACCAGTTATTCGCCCTGTTCGAAGGCAAGTTGTAGGCGCAAATTTCGCGATTCTACGGCTTGAAAGTAAAGCGACACCTTTGAACCACCTCTGAAACTCTGTGTACAATCCTCTGCTTATCGAGGATAACAATGCGCAGATTGTTCTTGCTCGCACTACTCTCCGTGTCTCTCTTCCTGCACGCGCAGGACGAAGACTTCAGCAAAGTTCAGATTAAGGTCACAAAGGTTTCCGGCAACGTTTACATGCTCGAAGGCGCGGGCGGGAACATTGCCGCCTCGGTCGGCGACGACGGAATTGTGATCGTTGACGACCAGTTTGCGCCGCTTGCTGACAAGATTCGCGCAGCCCTGAAGGGGATTACCGACAAACCCATACGATTCGTTATCAATACGCATTTTCACGAAGACCACACCGGTGCAAACGGAATCTTTCAGAAGGAAGCGCCTGTCCTCGCCCACGACAATGTACGCAAGCGCCTCGAAGAGGGCGGCACAAGCGGCAACAACGGTGGGGTATCTTTTAAGTTTGCCCCAGCGGCGAAGGATATTCTGCCCATCATCACCTTCGATCACGACATCACCGTGCACCTGAACGGTGAGGATATTCGCGCGCTACATTTTCCTAGCGGCCACACCGACGGCGACAGTGTCATCTTCTTTCCCAAGTCCAATGTCGTGCATATGGGCGACGATTTTGTAACGTACGGATTCCCTTTTGTCGATCTCGGCGGTGGTGGCAGCGTCATAGGCATGATCTCGGCGCTTGAGCAGATCCTTCCCAAGGTGCCGCCGGACGTAAAGGTCATTCCGGGCCACGGTCCAATTTCGAATCTCGATGATGTTCGCCGATATCTCGCCATGCTGAAAGACACGCGTGCGGTAGTCGAAGCAGGCATCAAGCAAGGCAAGTCGCTCGATCAGATGAAGAAAGAAGATGTGTTGGCGCCGTGGAAAAAGTGGTCCGGGGACTTCATCACCAGCGATCAGTGGATTGTTACGCTCTACAACGACGTGACGGGAAACAAGACCGGCGAGTTCATTAAACACAACTGAAGATTTCTAGATTAAAGACTTTAGAGTGGACTTCAATTGTAGATTGATCTAAGGGCGCTAGCTCCTAAAATCCGCAATCTCGAATCTCAAGATCTGCAATTTTCAATCTGCGCTCTCGAATCTCGAAATCTACAATCCGAATGCTACTTCTTCGTCATCACCAACTCCCCATTCTCCACGCGAATATCCGACACCGACTCAGGAAGCTTTAGCTGTCCACGCTGCTCCGCCAGTTTCTTCTGCAAGGCGTCATTCACCAGCGACACCGGCACGTTAAGATCTCCCACCTTGAATTCCGTCGGATCGATCGTCGCATAGCCATCTTTCGATCCGAGGTGCGCAGACAGAGTCACCCAGACATCTTTTCCACCAATTTGCGTAAGGAATTGTCCGTGAGCAACATCTCCGTCAAAGTTGACCTGATAGTCCTTGATCTCTGGGCTTCCCGAGCCGATAGCGGCGTCGGGCGAGGCAAGATTTATCGCTTGAGCAGAAATCGGAAGAGCCCCTGCCGCTTGTGCCAGCGCTGCACTCACCTCGTCTGATGTTAGGCGCACTTCGGTGGGCGCGGTCCCATTTTCCCTCGGCGCGTCGAGTTGCTGGAGCTTCTCCTCAAACGACTTCGCGTTTTCTGCCGCCTGAGCCGGTGCCTGGGGAGTCGCAACCGGCGCGGGCTTTTTCAGAACGAGATACAGCGCGATCAACGACGTGGCCAGCGTCGCCAAGCTGATAATGCGGTCAAGTTTCCACTTCTTCATCCCATACCTCCGGCAGTCATCTCATGGTATGGGGTGGGGACTGGTTGGCTCATGTGACCAAAGGCACTGTACAAGCGGTGACCTGCAAGGCGCACTGATTCTGAAGTTTAGCGCTTGCCTCCGTACTCGAAAACCTTTCCATCTACGGCCGCTGCCACAAACTTGTTAGTGGCCGCATCTTTGAACTGCACGACAAAGTGGCCCTCTCGAGCCAGCCTTCCCCAGCGGCTCGGCTTGTCAGGATTCTGCTCGATCGCATGATATTCACGCCCGTTCATCTCGAACTTCAGAGTTTTCAGGCGCTGCACGCTGGTGCGTTTCACGGGGGCACTTTCGCCATCTAGCGAAATCGCTTTCTGCGTCTTCATCTGCTCGGCAATGGATTGCAGAAGCCTGTGGTCGAGCATGCTTGAATTTTAGTCGGCTGTCCGCTGTGAAGTTTTCATTGCAGATTTCAGATTCGAGATTGTAGATTCTGGAAGGTTAAAATAAAGTGAAAGAAAACTCAGAAATGAAGCTGCACTAATTGTAAATTCCAACTACTCACGCTGCACTCCGCTCAATCTTCAATCTCAAATCTACAATCTGAAATCTTCAGAACAACGAGCTTTGCCTTCTCGTCGGCGTGATGCCAAAGTGCTCGTACGCAAGTTGCGTCGCCACTCGCCCGCGTGGCGTGCGGTTCAAGAATCCAATCTGCATCAGGAAGGGTTCGTAAATCTCTTCAATAGCGTCCGGCTCTTCTGCCAGCGCCGCCGCGAGCGTATTCACTCCGACCGGCCCGCCTTGGTATTTTTCGATAATCGTTAGAAGCAGCTTTCGGTCGATTTCATCGAAGCCATACTTATCAACTTCCAGCATCTGCAGCGCTGCCTGGGCCGTCTGCAGATCGATCTTCCCACCGCCACGAACCTGCGCATAGTCACGCACGCGTCTCAGCAGACGGTTGGCGATGCGCGGTGTTCCTCGCGATCGACTGGCGATCTCGAGCGCACCTGCTTTATCGACTTGAACTCCGAGAATATCCGCCGATCGCTCCACGATGATGCGCAACTCCTCGTGACCGTAAAAGTCCAGCCGCATCACGATCCCGAACCGCGACCGCAGGGGCGAAGACAGCAGCCCTGCGCGAGTCGTCGCCGCAATGAATGTGAAGGGCTTCACATCGATCGTGTGGGTACGCGCCGAGGGCCCCTGCCCGATCATGATGTCCAGCTTGTAATCCTCGAGGGCCGAGTACAGGATTTCTTCCAGTGCCGCTTGAAGCCTGTGCACTTCATCAATGAACATCACCTGCTTCTCACGAACATTGGTGAGGATCGCTGTCAGTTCCCCCTTGATCTGCAGCGTCGGTCCAGAAGTCTGCTGGAACGCCACTCCCAGCTCATTGGCAATGATCGTTGCCAGCGTGGTCTTTCCTAGTCCCGGAGGACCGTACAAAAGCACATGGTCGAGCGCTTCCCCTCGCGACCGGGCAGCTTCGATGGCGACCGCCAAGTTCTCTTTCACTTTGGATTGGCCAATAAACTCTCCCAGCCGCTGCGGCCGCAGCTTTAATTCAAATGACGAGTCATCATCCACGCGAGCGGCTGAGACCAGTCGCTCTTTCAGATCGGGACTGTTCTTGATACTGGCCATCGTAAGGCGATAGTAAAGCGAAAGCGGAGCAGATGCAATTTGTGATTCCCGGGCGTCTTACATCACCTTGGCGAATTCCGCCAGGACCGGTTCTCCATACTTCGGATCCGCCGTCGAGAATTCTCCCTGGTGGTCCGGCGCGTCCAGGTTAAGAAAAACTTCGGCGTGGCGGCTGCCGATAGAAAGCTTGAGGACCAACCAGTTCCCCGCCGGGTTGCTGCTGAATTTGCCGTCGGGCAACCGAGTTTGAGTCTCACTGACAATTGCGTAGTCGAACGCAAGTTCGTCCGTTGCTTCCACGTGACCAGGACGCGACTTGGCGTGAAGTGCGGATCGTAAGGCCTCCAACATGGGTAGAGGATCCGATCCCGGCTCCCGTAGGAGCTTGCCAGTTCCGACTGCGACAGCGGAGTTATCCTCGACTTGAGATGCCTGTCCCAATTCGATTCGAAACTTCGTGCTGGCTCCACTAGCGGTGGCATATGTCGCCGTCCAGCGACTAGTACCGTCCGATGACGCCAGTGGCAAAAGATCGAACCCCACCGCGCCCGCTGTCGCCACATACGGTTCGACTTTCCGGCCTGCACTCCCGGTTGACTTCTCTTTGGGTGCCGAACTCTTCTGGCACGCGATCAGAGAAACGAGGGCAACCACAATGCAAGAAACTTTGAGACCACGTGGAGCGTTACGCATAGTGACCACTCCACTTTAATCCCTAAACTCGCTATTTCTTCGTGCCCTTCGTGGTTACAGAGTGACGTCCGTGGTGTTCTGGAAAATTAGTAAGAGGTAGGTTCAGGTCTACTCGACAACTCCTATCCGTGCACCGTGCAGCTTGCCTGCGTCGAACCACGCGATCTTCTTCCCGAACAATGAAGTCTCCCCGGACAATTTGAACCGCTGTGTCGACTTCGCAAAATCCTTTGTCCCGAGCAGAATCGCAACGGGTGATTGCCCATATTTCGATATTGCCTGCGCGATCCATGAATTGGCATCGAGGGGAGACGCCAGCATGACCGGAGTATCGGTGAAGTGCGCCATCTTGACGCGCAGTGCAGAATCCGTTGTCACCGCAGGTGCCTGCAATCCAAACACACGACGGTAAAGCGCCACACTGGCATCGAGGTCATTGACCCCGAGAATCACGACCTCAACTCCGCGCAGTTCACTGTCTTTCACACTCGGCGAGGGCTGAATGCGGTCGCTACGTGAGGTTACATCTTGAATCAGGAATGGCAGGATGTCGCCTCCTTCATTTCCAGGCACAGCCGCAGTCTGCCATTTCAGTAGGGTCCCGTCAGGCTTAGTGCGGCTCCCTGCCTGGACATCGGAGATCTTGAAACCTGCCTGGCGGACGCCTGCTACCCTCGCGGCAATGTCAGAAGTGCCGATCGCCCAGAAGCAGGTTGCACCTCGATCTGGTTTCAGCGGATCCCATTCCTTCGCTTCATCGCCGCTCAGGGTTTCCGGATGCTGGGGAGCAATCAATTCCAGGTAGGAGCCGTCGTTAAATCCAAGCAAGGCGTTGTGGGTTCCGCCCGTCGCATGGACGCCGCCGTATTCTGTCGACAAGCCGACCGCCGCAAAAGCATCTTGCATGGGTCTCAGCTCATAGGCGCAGATGCCGACATGATCCACCTTGAGTTGCATTGGATCCTTAGACTCAGCAGGAGTAGTCGCAGCTTCTTTGTTTGCGAGCGGAACCTCATGGACGTAAACGCTAAGCCACTTCCCACCGCGTTTTGCCCACACACTCGCCACCGACAGCGGACCCGATATGTCTTTTCCCTCAAATGTCCCCTTCTGTTCCGCCGTGTAGGTAAGAACAACCACATCCGGGCTGACCTTGAGCGCCTGCATGTCACTCAGCTTGTATGAAGTGATGTTTTCGGCTGCGAAGCTGTCGACGACTTGTTGCCAGTTCTGAATCGATTCGCCGTCGGAGAATAAGTAGTCGGGAGCAAGAAGCGCTTTAAGGCCGGCAAGATCTTTCTTGGCGTAAACCTCCCAAGTCTGGCGCTCAAGTTCCTTCAGTTGAGAAAAATCGTCAGCGGAAAATGCAGTAGCAAAAGCAAGGCTAATAAAGATCAAGGCGACGGCAAAATATCGTGACGCGTTCACGGTGCCCTCCGGGAGCGAAGTGGATTTGATATTCATGGATCATTAGCAAGGCTGCAAGCACTCTGAATTTGCCCAATGAAAGCGCGTAGCGGAATGAAAGCGCTGGCGTGCAAAATTCACTCGAGAGCCGAACGATCGGTTGGGACTTAGCACTGGGAACTGATTGTATGATAAGGGTTAACAGCTCTTGTTATATAACTATTCTAATTAGTATATAATTATTTATATGCCCCTCAGCATCAAGAATGAATTGACCGAGCGACTGGCACGCCAAGTGGCTGAAGAGACAGGAGAGTCTCTGACAGAGGCAATCCAACGCTCGCTTGAGGAGCGTTGGCAACGACTAAAGGCGCGCCGACGCAACCGAACCGTCAGTTCACAGGTGGAGGATCTGTTGCGCCGCGTTGATCTACTCCCTGATCTCGACACGCGCTCGGCGGACGAGATTCTCGGCTACGATGAGCACGGGTTGCCACGTTAATGGTCATCGATACTTCCGCGTTGCTTGCGATTTTTCTGGGCGAACCGGAACGCGCGTCGTTTCTAAATACCCTGCTCAAATCAGACACACGGAACATCTCAGCTGCCACAGTTCTTGAAACCGGGATTGTGCTCGAAGCCCGCCGCGGTGAGTCCGCCGGACGCGAGTTCGATCTCTTTTTGGTTCGTGTCGGTCTTGAGATCGTTCCCGTTGACGGCGAACAGATTGAGATCGCGCGTTCGTCTTGGCGAAGATATGGAAAGGGCCGCCATCCCGCCGCCCTCAATTTCGGAGATTGCTTTGCCTACGCATTAGCCAAGTCTCTCGACCAGGCGCTCTTGGCGAAAGGCAGCGATTTTCAGCAGACCGATCTCGAACTCGTCAATGTGAAGGAGTAGGCTCACACTCAATCTTTCGTGGCCCTTTGTGTCCTTTGTGGTTAAAGCTTTCTTCCCGTTGTCAGAATCGCCCTATTCTTCCTCATCCTTCACTTCGCCGCGTTCTGCCTTGGCCTTCTCGACGATCTTTTCCTGAATCATTGCCGGAACCGTGTCGTAGTGGTGCATCTCCATGTTGAAGCTGCCGCGGCCCTGCGTCATCGAGGTAAGATCCGCTCCATAAGACAGCATTTCCGCCATGGGAATCTCCGCTTTCACCACGGTGTTTCCAGCCTTGTTGTCCATACCCTGGATACGACCTCGGCGGCTGTTGAGGTCGCCCATGATGGTGCCAGCGAACTCGTCAGGCACGGTAATCTCCGCCGCCATGATTGGCTCGAGCAGCGTCGGCTTGGCCACTTCCATGGCTTTCTTGAACGCGATTCGGCCCGCCATTTGGAATGACAAGTCGTTCGAATCCACGTCGTGATACGAACCGTCGTAGAGAATGACCCTGAAGTCGACTACCGGGTAGCCCGCCAGATACCCGCGCGCCGCCGCATCCTTAATTCCTTTTTCTACCGCTGGAATAAAGTTCTTTGGGATCGCGCCGCCGAAGATGTCGTTGACGAACTCGAACTGTTCGCCGCGCGGCAGTGGCTCCATCTTGATCTTGCAGTCTCCATATTGGCCGTGGCCGCCGGTCTGCTTCTTGTGGCGTCCCTGCACATCGGCTTTGCCGCGAATCGTCTCACGATAGGGCACCTTTGGCGCCTTCAGTACAACTTCCGTGTGATAGCGCTTCTTCATCTTCGAGACGACCACCTCAATATGCTGCTGGCCTGTCCCCGCGATCAGGAACTCTTTGGTCTGCGGATCGCGGAAGAATCGCAGCATTGCGTCCTCTTCCATCATCTTGTGGATGCCAACGCCCAGTTTGTCTTCATCGGCACGGCTCTTCGGCTCGATAGCAAACGTGATGACCGGCTCCGGCAACTTCACCCTTGGATACTGGATCGGGGCCGATTTGTCACCCAGCGTGTCGCCGGTGACTGTGTCCTTCAGCTTGGCAACTGCGCCAATGTCTCCGGCATGAAGTTCAGTCACTGGAACCGCAGTCTTGCCCTGCATCCCTGAAATGTGCGCGAGCTTCTCACTCGATCCTCGAGTGAAATTCTGCACTGTCGCGTCATTCTTCAGCACTCCCGAGAACACCTTGAAATAGGAGATTCGTCCGGAAAACGGGTCCGACACGGTCTTGAATACATATAGCGACAATGGATCCCCATCCGCCTCATGCCGCTTCGGAGCATCTCCATTCCCAGAGGCGGCCGGTTCGCCTTGCACCCACTCGTGTTCGGATGGGGCCGGCGTATAGTCGACAATGAAGTCCAGGACTCGATCCGCACCAACATTGCCCAGCCCGGAAGCAAAAATGACAGGAAAGATCTTGTCCTCGCGGATGGCATTGTGCAGCGCCGGAATGAGATGTTCTTCCGGAATGGTGCCCTTCTCGAAGAACTCCTCCATTAACTCGTCGTTGCCTTCTGCGATCAGCTCTACCAGCGCCTCATGCGCCTTCTGCGCACGTTCCTTAAGATTGGCTGGGATATCCGTTTCCTTGCCCTTACCGTTCCCACCCAGCTCGTAGGTGTAGGCTTTCATCCGGACCAGGTCGATAACGCCGCTCAAATTCTTCTCGCTGCCGATCGGCAGTTCGATGGGAATCACGTTCCGCCCAAACGCCTTCTGCAGCGAGTCAAGGACGCGATCGGCATCGGCGCGTTCACGATCCATGCGGCTCGCGACAATCAGGCGAGGTGTGTTGTATTCCTCGCAATACGACCAGACACGCTGTGTGACGACTTCGACGCCGGCCACTCCGTCGACAACCACAATCGCAGCATCAATAACGGGTAATACCATCTTGGCTTCATGAACAAACATGTTGAAGCCGGGCGTATCCACCAGGTTGATCTTGGTTTTCTCCCATTCCACGAAGGCAAGCCCGCACGAGATCGACATCTTGCGGGAGATCTCTTCTTCGTCGTAGTCCGTCGTGGCGGAGCCGTCGTCAACGCGGCCCAACCGCTGGGTCGACCCCGCTGTGTACAGCATCGATGAAATCAGGGACGTTTTGCCCGCATGGCCGTGCCCGATGACGGCTACGTTTCGGATATTTGCGCCTTCGTAGACTTTCACAGGTTCGCTCCTCCACAAATCATGTGCCGACGGACGTCTCGCCGCCGGGCTTACGCAGGGACAGCCGCCCTCAGCTGTCCAGCCGAGCGCAGCTCGGCGAAACTCTGTCCATGGCTGTTCCAGTTACCGAGGGTCGGCGTTCCCCGAATGGGACCGCCAGGGGCTCCCGTGGCCGGAAGATTCAAGAGGACTAGATAAGGCCAAAAACGGATCAGCCTGCTAAAACCAAGGATGCTAACACACGGGAAATTGCGGGCTCAACCCGGTGAAAACAGCTATGGAGTTTTTCATAACTTTCAGAGAGTTGTCATCCTGAGGATGCGAGGTGTCAACCGAGCGCCCGAAGGACCTGCTTTACTCGCGCGACGTAGCGCAGGTTTCCAATAGTGGGACCCGTCCGGGCGGATACAACCACACTCTATCTTCCTATCCTGTACACAATCCCTTGGTCCGCTCGGCCGCCCTTATCTGTAGTGCTATACAAAACACCATTGGAATCCGCGACCAAGCCCGCAAATGGCGACTTTCCATCTCGCGGCGACCCCATGAAGCTGTGCAGCACAACTTCATTCCCAGCAGAATCCACTCGGAAGATGACTCCGCACCCTCCGAAACAAGACCCCGTTCCGCCAATCTCTGCCGTCCCATACAGATTTCCTGCCTCGTCTCGTATCAAACTGGTGCTGGGATTCCCGCCGTCACTCGCCCCTTGAAAGCTGTAGAGCGTCGTCAAATTGCCTGACGCATCCAGCTTGAATACCGTCCCGAATCCACTGGCGCCGCCTGCGAAGGTCGTGCTGTACAGGTTTCCAGCGCCGTCGCGGACCAGGCTTGCCAGCGGAATATCTCCATCGCTTCCGCCACTGAATGTATAAAGGATGGTCTGGTTTCCGAGTGGATCGAGCTTGTAGATCAACCCACAGCCGCCCGCGCAACCGGCACCAGTTCCGCCCGTGGCAGTCGTTCCATATATATTTCCCGCAGCGTCGCGTGTACTCTCCGTCAATTCTCCGAGAGCCCCGACGTGTATGGCAGTGGATGCAAGCAGCAGACTAGAGTTTGTTTCCTGGAGAGAACAGGAATTGTGCACCAGACCCGTCGCCAACGGCTGCTCGCTTGTTCCGCGACAGACCGGACTAGTTTTGGGCCGGGCCTCGGATGCCAGACCGACCGAGTAGCCGTAGCACTCCACGCCGGCATCTCACCCGCTGCAACTGATAGGAGCTTTATGAAGGTCTCAACGCTTTCTCGGCTAGCGCTCGAATTGCTTCTCTGCACGGTAACCCTGCCCGCACAAACTTACAAAGTCCTATACAACTTCGGCGCACACCCTGGAGACCCAGGCAATCCGTACCATAACGCCATCAGTCAGGGGCGACACGGCTACCTGTATACAGCGGCGGACGATTTCTACACCGACGCGATCGGTAGTGCGTTTTACCTGACCACGAATGGACAATTGACGGTGATGCACCAGTTCAACGTCACCGACGGCCAAGCCCCCATCGGTGGCCTCACGCTCGGCAAGGACGGTTATTACTATGGCGCCACGGCGTTCGGCGGGAATGCTGGCTTTGGGACAGTTTTCAATATGAGGGCAGACAACGGTGGCATCGGCACGTTATACAGCTTCAGTGGCGGCGATGATGGCGCCTATCCCTACGCCGCTCCCGTCCAAAGCATTGGCGGAGATTTCTTTGGCACCACGGTTGGAACCAGCGACAACAACCCATTTGGCTCCATCTATAAGATTTCTTCGTCAGGCGTATTTACCTTGTTGCACGTTTTTAAGGGTACGGACGGTTCGTTCCCATACGCGCCGCTCATGCAAGCCACCGACGGCGATTTTTACGGAACCACGCTTCAGGGTGGCGCCTATGGCTTGGGGACTATCTTCCGCATCAGCCGTTGGGGCGACTTCACGGTTCTTTACCATTTCGATAGCAATCACGGCGCATCCCCTAGTGCTCCGCTCGTGCAGGGCGCCGATGGCAACTTCTATGGTGTAACGCAAGGAGGGGGCACCGCGGGAAAAGGAGTCGCATTCAAGCTGAAGCCGCACGGCAATGTCATTGTTCTGCATAACTTCACCGGCGGCTCCGATGGAGCTGTTCCGATTGCCGGACTGGTGCAAGCAACTGACGGAAACTTCTACGGGACCACGAACGAGGGCGGACAGTACATCGATTACGGCGTGATGTTCCGCGTAAGCTCCACCGGAGTCTTCAAGGTGCTCCACAACTTCAGCCCGACTACAGAATGGGGCGCGCAGACCACCATGGTGCAACACACCAACGGAATTTTGTATGGAACCGCAGAAGTCGGCGGAAGCGGTGGATTAGGCGTTTTCTACAGCTTGGATCTGAAACTCGCACCCTTCATAAAATTCCTTCCCGCCAGCGGATATGTTGGATCGAAAGTGGACATTCTGGGCCAGGGCTTGTTCGGCACTACGCAGGTTTCGTTCAACGGAGTGCCGGCTAGTTTCGGCTTGATCTACGACACGTATATGGTCGCCACCGTGCCCGCGGGTGCAACCACCGGCTACATCACGGTGACGACTCCGACGGGAACACTGAAAAGCGACAAGCAGTTCATGGTTACACCTTGATCTCTGCTGTCTTTCGCTCCTATATCTAGCATTTCTGTTGCGCAGCATGACTGTTGGCGGGCGCTATCCCGGCTTGCTTGGATTCACCTTCGAAATCACCTACCATAATGTGCAATGGCGGCAGCGTTGCGGGCCGAGCACGAACAAGCTACGAACTTCGACAAGAAGGCGGACGGAGTCAAAGAGCCACGCTGGCTCGCTTTGATAGCGATGCTTGCGAGTGGGCTGCTCTATGCTGCACTTCCCAGCAGTCTTTCAGTCGGTCCGGATTGGCTGCTCCTCGCAGTCGTGGCTGCTTTGATTCTCTCCACATTCATCTCGCATCGAGTTGGCCATCATCGAATCGACAAGATACTCGGGTACGCAGCCAGTGGGATATTGACCCTCGCATTGGTCTGGTCCCTTGGCCTGTTGGTGGTTGCCATCCCGAAGCACGAGATAGAGCCGAACATCTTGCTCCGCTCCGCGGTCGCGCTCTGGATAACGAATATTCTGGTCTTTGCCCTGTGGTACTGGCGCCTGGATGCCGGTGGTCCGCATGAGCGCGAGAAGGTATCGGGACACAAAACAGGAGCTTTCCTGTTTCCGCAGATGAGTCACGAAGCGGGCTCCCATTCGCGCTGGTCACCCAATTTTGTGGATTATTTGTTCTTAGCCTTCAACACAAGCACAGCTCTATCGCCCACAGATACTCCTGCGCTTTCCCGATGGGCGAAGGTTCTGATGATGATACAGGCAACGATTTCGCTGGCCGTGCTTGCCTTGCTCGCCGCTAGAGCTGTGAATATTCTTTAGCGGTTTGATTAGCAGATAAGATTTGCGAAGAAAACTCACTGAACGTCAATGAGCGAAATCGGAATTTTGCGCCAGTTGTGGTGGGTATACCTGATCGCCGTTGCTGTGACGAGTACCACGTCACAATCATGACCGGGGTCCATGCGGAACCGCGGGATTTTAGCAAATCACGACAAAACTGGTTCAATGAGAGTTATGCGACGTTACGTCGGCTAAGCGGCTATTGAAGCCGATAACTGCCGTCGCCCCAGGGAAATTGCACCGCCACGCTGCACTTCGGGCTAGTCATTCTCACGCTGCCCGTTCCCGACTTCTGTCCCTTGACCGCAGGCAAAATCACAGCAGTGTATGTGCCTTCCCGTGTGGCAATGGCCTGTCCTTTACCACCCTCACTGTCGGATGTCATATCGATGACAAGAGACTCGCCTGGTTGAAAGCCCGAACCTCGAGCGATTACCCCTGCATAGTTTGGAGCCGACATTTCGACCGATAACCGACATCCATTGACACTCTGCTCTATGGGAAAAGGTACGACTGCAGCGAACGCTTGCAGGTTCCAGTCATCTGACGTAATTGCAAATCGCTTCGGTTCGCCAAGGCCAGCGAACGCCCTCACGTCGATCGGATCTTCTGTAACCTTGCGTGCTGCATCTGCCAGACGATTCACGATCAAACCGTCAGGATTGATAAATGCATCCGCGGCAGCCTGAGGCTGCTCTCCCAGAGTCCACGTCCACAGTGTGAAGTGCTGGCCTTTGGGCAATCCCGACGCAAACAGTCTGTACGAAACAACGGTGTGCCCGCCTGCGGAGATTCGGCCCGTTTCCTTTGCTGTGAGAGTGCTACCGGGAGAGTTTGCGCCCTTGGTCCAGTCGTCCATAAACTGCTTGTCTTGTCCCCACAGCGCTACGCAGAGAGTAGTCGCAAGAAACAATGCAGAGCACGCCTTCACCATGCAGCCCTCCGTCATGGAAAGAGCGGTTGAGGTTAGCACATTTGCCGCAGAGCGCGAAGGAACTCGTTCTTAGAGAGCTAACTGTTCTTATCGGCAATAGCGTAATTGCCCTCGGCCAGGGGTTCTGAGTGAAATCGCGATTTATCGCCATTCAACGCGAATACCCTCTCAGCAGGATCAGGGTCCGGTAAATAATCACGCCGACCATAAGTGTTGTCGGGATTGAAAGAACTGTCGCAACAGCAGCACGAGACACATAACGGACCAGGCGATCTGCCTCCGCTCCGAACCGAAATAGCGAAAAAAGTGCGATGACAACACCAAACTGAAACAGAGCGCATACCCCCAACCAAGCAACAGCGTGGTGTTGCATGACCGCTACATCCGCTTCTCGTCCAGGCAGCCCAATGATTGCTCCAGCCGCAATGCCGTTTCCCATGTACTCCAAATAAGCAAGAGCAGCGGCAACGGAAAATGCGCCTGCCAAACAAGCTATCATCCACTTAACACGGCCCCACCCATTGCGCTGTTCCATAGAGATAAATACGCCATAAATCAGAAAGCGTTCCCTAACTAACGAAAACAGGCGTTGGGACTCAAAACCCTGGTCGATGAGTGAAATCGGGATATTATGCCAATCAGGACTGTACTAAATCAGGACTGTACTATAAGAGTCGGTCGAGGCTATTGAGGTCCGTCTTGCAGAGAATCCGGGAGTGATGACGGTTCGGTCTGAACGTCCGGAGCCATCTCAAAGAACTCGTCTCCATGCTCAGCCAAGTACAACAAATCCAGTTCCAGGACTGCTTGGAATTCTTGAGCTGCAGCACGAGTTCTAATCTTCTTACTGTATGGCGTGAATCCCGTGGCTCCAATGAAAACGTCGAAAAAACCCTCCGGCAAAATAGCGGTAAATTGCCCCTCTTTATTCGTTCGCAGTTCAAGGCAATACGGCTTTCTGTGCTCTCGATCTACAGCGTCTGAGTGGATTAGCACATAGGCCTTTCCGATCCCCGCGCCCGCAGGGTCAACCACCGTTCCGCTGAGCTGACTTCTTTGAGCGAGAGAGTCCGCCACGGCAAAGAGAAAAATCGCGAAGACAACGACATGCTTAGGCATAATTAGCCCCTGGATAATTGATATTAACAGGCTGTTGTCCAGGGTAAACGTTCTTGGCAGCTTTGATCGACGGGAAATCAATGAGTGAAATGATTCCATAACAATGTCGGCTCCCGTCGGCCGAGTAGACTTTGGAAGCGCAAACCACCAAAGGGCTCGGAGGAAAGGAGCCGAACATGATGATTATAGGGTGTGACTATCATCCGAGCTTCCAGCAA
>DATBFG010000110.1:0-63861 GCA_036558645.1 Terriglobales bacterium | reverse complement strand
CTTGCTGGCATTTCTGAATTCGTTGGTCCTGTTTCCACCTGACGATACTGCTTCCAATCTCGATCCCGCCGATCCCACCCAACCCAACTTTCCTCAGTACGGCCACGGAAGCATCAAACTTTCAGGCCTATTCAATAACCCAACAGATTTGGAATAAGGAACATAGATGGACAAGGAGCGCTGGTCGGAGATTGAACCGCCCAGCGTTCCTAGTTTGTTTGCATTAAGACTCGCGCTGCCACGGCCATTTGGGGCACCGAAGATGCAACTTGCCTAGGCCGAACTATCTCAAAGATAATTTTGCACTCGATCCGAGTCTAACTATAATCGTTGGTAAGGCTTCTGGATGGTGGGGTAATGCGTCTCCGGCTTGCGATTCCTGTTCTCGCCGCCTGTCTTCTCGTTGTTTCTGCTCGACACACCGTAGCCCAAACTGCGCCCGTCAATTCGAAGGATCGTGCTCCTGTCAGGCAGTACCACGATGGCAGCATTCGTGATCTCGAGGCAATCGGCAGCCGAAATGTCGGATGTGGCCGGGGAATGGGCAACTGGTTCACGATCGAGAAACAGATCGCGATGGGCAAAGATTACGCCCATCAGGTAGAAGCAACTGCCAGCTTGATCAGTGATCCCATCGTTACGGAATACATTAATAGGATTGGGCAGAACCTGGTCAGAAATTCAGATTCCGAAGTTCCTTTCACGATCAAGGTCCTCGACAGTGACGATGTGAACGCCTTCGCGCTTCCCGGAGGATTCTTTTACGTGGATTCGGGACTGATTCTCGCGGCCGAGAATGAAGCCGAACTCGCAGGTGTCATGTCGCACGAGATTGCGCATGTTGCAGCCTGCCATGCCGCGCGGCAGAATACCCGGGGTCAGTTGCTAAACTTGGCCTCGTTGCCACTTATTTTCGTTGGGGGAGGTGTGGGGTACGCAATTCAGAATATCGCCGGCCTGGTGCTTCCTCTCAGCTACCTGAAGTTCAGCCGTGGATTTGAGCGAGAGGCTGACTTCCTCGGTCTGCAGTACATGTACAAGGCGGGATACGATCCCCAGGCATTCACGGCATTCTTTGAAAAGGTGAACAGTCTGGAAAAGAAGAAGCCCGGCTTCGTAGCCAAGGCGTTTGAGACTCATCCCCAGACGCCCGACCGCATCGCCAAATCTCAAAATGAAATCAACACACTCCTGCCTGACAAAGAAATGTACAAGGTCGACACGTCGGAGTTTGAGGAAGTGAAGGCCAGACTGCTGGAGATTCAGAATCGTCACGCTCTGGTCGACACCAGTGGGGGCGACCGTCCAACGCTCAGGCGCAGAACGTCCTCGCAAGATGATTCCACCGATAAGCCATCGAGCGATGATGATCGGCCTACCCTCAAGCGTCGTACCAGTGGCGACAGTCAGCCTTAGCCACGCTGAGACGTCTTCCTAATACGCCACAAGAGTGTTGCCTAGGAGTTTCCCAGCCGCTAGGCTTTGCACTAGCTCTAAATCGGCCTCAAGGAAATCGATGCTAGGCAACTCGGCCCGTGTCGCCCAGCGAATATCACGGAATATTTTGTTAATCAACTCTCCGGTGTATTCACTCACAAAGAAAAACCTCAACTCGACAGAGCCACCATTCTTGTATTCGTGCTGCATGCGCAGAACCTCTTCGCCGATCTTGGCCTGAATGCCGAGTTCTTCATCGAGTTCGCGGTGTAAAGCATCGCGCGGCTGTTCACCTTCTTCGATTTTTCCGCCGGGGAACTCCCACTTAAGCGGCATCACCTGGTGACGCGTGCGCTGGCATACGAGTATTTTTCCTTGCTGAACGATGAGTGCCGCCACGACTCTCTTCATGTTAGCTCGTCACCATGGGAGTCAGGACACGGCTGGGATCAACACAACTCGTAAAGGTGAAAGCAAAAGCTGCCAGACCCGACGGACAGATCAATTCCAGCACATGCTCGCCGAAATCATGATTGTCGACCAGGGCATACATGCGGGCACTTTGAACAATGATGTAGCTTTCTTCAGTTCCACTTACTTGTCGGAACCTCACGTCTGCGGTTGCCTGATTGTGGGACAAAGGCTTGCCATCCTGATGCACGACCACTTCACACTGAGGGCCGCGAGGCGAGGCCATGACCAGGTTGACCCCTGCGGCTGCGTATCGCAGCGTTAGGCAATGAGGCCCGCCTTCGACAGCCTCGAAGTATTCAGCCGTCGCCGCCCACTTGCCACTCGCATAGAATTGGTTCGTTTCGAGATTTGTTGTGAAGCTGTAGTCTGCGATTTGATCCTCGACAAATCCACTACTGTTGCCGATGCGGCCGCGCTGATGTCCAAGATACAGCTCAGGGCTTGCCTGATAGCACGCAACTCCCGGCGAGTCTTCTGAGCGCAATGGCTTCATGATTTCCGGTAATGCAATGGCCAGATCGATCTCTCGCAGCAGTTCCTGGATGCATTCCTCAGTCCCCTGGTATTGTCCCTCGCCGAAATGCGCATAACGCAGGTAGCCATTCTTATCGAGCAGATACTTGGTCGGCCAGCAACGGTTAGCAAATAATTTCCAAATTTCCATGTTGCTGTCGAGAACAATCGGATAGGTAAGCCCGAACTCACGGATTCCGCGCTCGACATTGGATTCGTATTGAGCAAACGTGAATTCGGGAGTGTGTACCCCTATTACAGTTAGGCCTTTATTCCGATAGCGCTCGTGCCATGCCTGTACATAGGGCAGAGTCCGTATACAGTTCACGCAGGTATAATCCCAGAAATCGACCAGCACCGCGCGCCCGCGCAATTGACGAAAGCTTAATGGAGCCGAATTGAACCATACGCGCCCTATCTCCGGGGCTCGTACTTGGCCTTTTTCAATTTTCATTGCGATGATGATTCCAGGTGCTTTCCAACGACTGTGGCGCAATGTTCGATCAGCTCACGGTCTTCCTGGTTAAATGCGGCAGGGAAGTGGCTATCAATGTCCAATTCGCCGACGACTTTACCTCGTGCAAAAATCGGCACAACAATTTCCGATTTGGTCTCGATTGAACAGGCAAGATAGCGCGCATCCTGTAAAACGTCGTCGACGATGACCGTCTTGCCACTCGACGCGGCCGCCCCACAGATGCCCTGATTTAACGGAATCTTCGTGTGCGGGGTCATCGCCCCTTGGAACTCTCCGAGCACAAGGCAGGGCTGACTGCCGGAATCGTCCATCATGTAGAAGCCAACCCAGTTGTACTTCAGCATGCGTTCATGTAGAAGCTTTACCAACTCTGCCATAAGATCTTTTGCGGATTGCGAGGTCGAGGCAAGATCGTCGATTTCTTTTTTCAGCGTCTCCGCCTTAGACGTGCTAGGCATTCTATTCCTTGGAGAAACTAGGTCGTTACAAATCCTTTATACATTTTAGGCCAGGAACTTGTGGAAAAAGATCCGGATGAATCGCACCCGCGAGTGCATGCAATCCGTGCAGAAGCGTCGGAGCTGGTGTGTTGAGGTAGTCATCGCGGATACAGTACACGCGTTCTGTTCGCACTGCGCGTATGTTCTGCCAGCCACGCTCCGCCACCACTCTTGTCAGCGGCACGCGATCACCGGCACCACACCAGGCGGCGATCACGACATCAGGATCTTCCTTCGCGATAGCGTCTACGATCTGGTGGGATCCCGGCGAGCCGACAAATTCTCCGCCTGCAGCGCTTACCAACTCTGCCACCCAGGGCTGGGACGCAATCAACGGTTTTCCCCATTCCTCGCAGTAAACTCGCACTCGTGGCCGGTCCATGACTTGCTCTCGGATTGCGTCAATTTCAACCTTCATCTTTGCGATGGTCATTTCACCGGCAGCGCTTCGACCCACTAGCCCAGCGATGCTGGCAATGTCGGCATAGACATCCTTCATCGTCTTCGGAGCAAGACCGAGGAAGCGCGCTCCAGATTTCAGAATCTCGGCAACTGCCTTTTCCTGGTAAGGCACGGCGGCGATTACGAGGTCCGGATTACGAGCGACGATCTGCTCAGTTTGTGCTGTCCAAGAATCTTGGACGATGGCCCGTCCCTCCACCTCGGGACAAAGCTCCCTGCAATACCTTGTGCATGCAACCACCCGCTCCAGTCGGCCGACAGCGTGAAGGATGACCGTAGCGCTCGGCTGCAGGGAAACGATTCGTCGTGGCGTGTGGTCGGTTTCACTCATGCACTACTGCTTTGGCTACAATGATTCTATGTTCTCTGCGCAAGTCTTGGATCACTTTGAACATCCAAGAAATCCGGGGGAAGTGAAAGACGCCGATGTCACCGTACAGCTTGAAAATCCTGGCTGCGGTGACGTCCTAAAGTTGAGCATTAAGGTTAGCGGTGATGAGCTCATCGAAGCCCGATTCCTTGCCAAGGGGTGTGTGCCAGCTATTGCCTGTGCATCACTCCTCACCGAGTTGATCGTGGGCAAGCCAGTCAAGCAAATACGGGCATTAACCCGGGAAGAGCTCGTTCGGGCGATCGGTGGCCTGCCAGAATCTTCGGTACATGCCAGCCATCTCGCGTTCGATACATTGCAGGCTGCCTTAAAAAGACTCAAGGCATAGAAGCAGATTCCAGCACGCAATAAAGTAAACGCGACGAGGACTTCTCAAACTCGTATGGAGTCTGGCCAATAAACCCTCCAACCGCGATCGATGGCCACTCCTTCTAGATCAGGATTTGGATTTACCGCGAAAGCATGCCGTGCGATCTTCAGCATCTCCTGGTCCCAGCGAGAGTTCCCAAATGCGGCGTCCGGCTCGCGCCGAATGACCTCGCGGATGGCTCTCGGTTTTCCCAAGCCGGACGGTACCCGGATCAGACGATCGGTTACGCGGCCATTTTCGATCTCCACAGACGAGGCAAGTGTACGATTTGCCGGAATCCCCACCCACTGCATGGCGGCTTGAATGACCCATTCATTCGTTGACGACACGGCCCAAACCTCGCAACTCGAGTGCTGCAGGTTCTTAACGAGCTCGCGCATCTCGGGAAAAATCTGCGAAGCGAAGTTTTCGTCGAAAAACCGCTTGGCTGCCTCCATCACCTCAGCCTCCGTCAAGCCGCGGTGCATAGTGACCATTTCCCCGCACATGTCATCTTCACTGACGCGCCCGGCCTGGTACTCCAGATATCTGGGCCGCGCCCAGCGCTTTATGTCTTCCGACACAACACCCTGGCGCAGTTCCCAATCAAAGAAGCGCTCTCCCGCGTCACCCGCCCACAGCGTGCCGTCACAATCAAAAACGGCGAGCCGTGGTTCTAGTTGGAGAACTTCTTCGAGAAACTCATTGGCTTTGTGAGACAGTTCTTCGCTCAATCTTATTGTCCGCGTGCTCTGATTTACTTGTGAAACGATGACGAGACTAGTGCTGCATAGTCCTCAGGAGTGTTCAGATTCATCGTAACAAAGGGATCTGCGATCTGCACGTATTCGATATGCTGCACGTGATGATGTTCGACGTCGCGCGCAGTCGCCCCGGCAGCTGCCTTCAAGAAGGCTTCGATCAGCTCTCGAGCCACAATAATCGGATGCCCATGCTTGCCCTGATATTCCGGCACCACCGCCCAGCATTTGCGACTACGCGCTTTGAATACGGCAAGCAATTGTTCTAGTGTGGCCACACTAGCAGGTGGACGATCTACTAGGGTAATAATCGCGGTGTCTCGCCCGCGATTTAGAACCTCCTGCAATCCAATCTGCAGAGAGCTGAATTGTCCTCGTTCTGGAGATGGGTTTCTCACCATGGTGGCTGAGTTCGCATGCACAATTCTGGCCAGGTTCTCCTCGTTCTTGCCGACAACGACAAGGACCATGTCGCAGAACGGATACAACGCCCCTATCGCGGCGGAAAGGAACGTTTGCTGCTGAGTAGCTTCTCCTTTGGTGACCACGGGCGGCCACGCCAAAAGTGCTTTCTCTTGACCCATCCGCGAGGATTCGCCTGCAGAGAGGATGACGCCGACGAACCCTGATCTCATGAATAGAAGATAACAGAAGGTCGGGACAGGGCTGCTTCGGGCTTTTAGAGAGATGAATCTTGCTGCAAATAACCTTCGCTCGATTCAGCCATAACACCCAAAACACGTTTCTGTGCACGTTACTCTGCCGTTAAGGAGTCATGTGCTTATCAAATCTGCCCCGGGTTCCCCGCCGAACCCAAAAGGGATTTATACTTTCGCTCTATGCCTATCGTGGAAAAACACTCCCCTGGTTCCTTCTGCTGGATTGAACTGGCAACCAGTGATCAAAGCGCAGCCAAGAACTTCTACACAACCCTTTTCGGGTGGACAGTAAACGATTTCCCTATGGGGCCTGAAGGTGTCTACTCCATCTTCCAACTACAGGGACGCGATGTTGCCGCAGGCTACACCATGCGCGAGGAGCAACGCGCGCAGGGAATTCCTCCGAACTGGCTGCTCTACGTGGCCGTGGCAAGCGCTGATGCAGCCACGAAACGCGCCAGCGAGTTGGGTGGGAAAGTCTGCGCCCCGGCATTCGACGTTGGTGAGATGGGACGTATGGCAGTTCTGCAAGACCCAACGGGCGCCGCATTTGCTGTGTGGCAGGCGAAAACGGGGCCCGGAATCAAGACGGTTGGCGAAAACGGTGCATTGTGCTGGGCCGATCTAAGCAGCCCGGATCCCGCAGGCGCGGCGAACTTCTATTCCGGCTTATTCGGGTGGCAGATAACCAAAGAAGAACACGATGAATCAGGATATCTGCACATCAAGAATGGAGCGGACTTCATCGGCGGTATGCCGCCTGCCAAGCATCGCCAGCCGAGCATGCCAGCGCACTGGTTGCTTTACTTCCAGGTCGGCAGTTGCGACGAGTCATCGGCAAAGTCCAAGGTGCTCGGTGCCAACACGTTTGTCGAACCCATGACGGTAGAGAAGGTCGGACGCATGTCCGTAATCGCAGACCCACAGGGCGCGGTGTTTGCGCTGTTCCAGCCGATGCCGCGGACCTAGTGACATGATAACGAGCATCGAGCACGGCGCAATCCGCGAGCTTCGCCTGAATCGTCCGCCAGCAAACGCTCTCTCGGCGGAGTTGATGCAAGGCCTTCGGAGTGCGATAGACGCGGCTCCCACCGCTGGCGTTCGTGGTCTTGTCATCTCCGGGTCGCCGGGCATGTTTTCCGGTGGTCTCGATGTTCCCCATCTGCTAACGCTCGGACAATCCGGTATCGCCGAGGCATGGCGCGAACTCTATGCCATGATGCGTGCGATTGCGTGTTCCAGTATTCCCATTGTTGCCGCGATTACTGGTCATGCCCCAGCAGGAGGCACAGTCATCTCACTCTTCTGCGATTGGAGAGTTGTGGCGGAAGGGAAGTGGAAGCTGGGGTTGAACGAGGTGCAGGTAGGAATACCTCTGCCCCCCGTCCTCCTGGCTGGACTACGTCGCCTCGTAGGACCTCGAGTGGCTGATCAGATGGCCGCTCGCGGTTCATTAGTATCACCAGAGCAAGCGCTGGTGTGCGGCTTGGTCGACGAGATTACGCCGGCAGAGCAAGTCATCAGCCGCGCTGTGGAATGGTGCAAGGAAGGATCATCGCTTCCTCCAGTTGCGATGCTGACAACGCGGCGCGAAGCTCGCTCAGATATGGTTGCAATCTTCGAGAAAGACTTATCCTCTGAACTGGAAGACGTAATCGCGAAATGGTGGTCGGAAGAGACGCAGAAAGTCTTGGGTAGCCTCGCGCGCCGTTTAAAAGCGGGAGCTCGCTAACGATTCGCAATAATGAAGGGATTATTCTCGCGCTCTTCGCCTATCGTGGTGAGCGGACCATGGCCGGGAACAACGATGGTGTCGTCGGGTAAGGCCATCAGCTTTTCATGCAGAGAATTCAGGATCTTTCGCATCGATCCTCCGGGCAGGTCGGTGCGCCCGATGCTTCCCGCAAATAACGTATCGCCGGCGATCAGCTTGTTCTCACTGGGAAAATAGAGGCAAATACTACCTTCGGTGTGACCTGGAGTATGTAGCACGCTGGCGTTCAGCGTCCCCGCCGTAACTGTATCCGCCTGACCGATACTCTGATCAATTTCAACTTTCCCAGGAGATGCCATCCCAACCCAGTTCGCCTGTTCATCGAGGATCTTAAGAAGTTCGTAGTCGTTCTGGTTCAGTAGAATCGGCGCGCCGGTTGCCGCTCGTAGTTTCATCGCCCCACCTACATGATCGATGTGGGCATGCGTGATCACAATCTGCTTTACGCTCAGATTGTTCTTGTGAAGGATCGCCAGCACTTCTTCGATTTCATCACCAGGGTCGATGACAATCGCTTCACGAGTTCCCTCGTCACCAATGACGGAGCAATTGCATTGGAGTGGTCCGACGGGAAAGATTTCGTGGATCATGACTTGTCAGTAATCCCCAAGCTACCCAATTATAAAAGGTACTTAAACCAAGAGCTCCCACGGACGGGGAGCTCTAGGTGAGAAATCGATGTCTTACTTCTGCTGTGGTGCAGGACTTGTCGGTGTAGCGGGGGTGGATTGACTGGGCGCCGCCGGCTTCGATGTGGTTTGGTTCGGCATTCCTTGAAGTATCGACTTCGGTCCAGTATGCCTCGACGCGAAAATCGAAAGCGTAATAGAGGTCACCATGAACAAGACCGCCGACCAGGTTGTGGCTTTTGAGAGCGCACTCGCTGCCCCACGTGGTCCAAAAGCTGTTTGGCTACCCATGCCACCAAAAGCAGCCGCTATGTCGCCGCTTTTTCCGCTTTGCAGCAGCACTACGACAATAATGAAGAAGCAAACGATAACGTGAACAATCGTAACCAGTGTAATGATCATGTTCTGTTTCTAATATCAGCGGGTGTCTTTCGTCAGAGCTGATGAACCTTCCTAAGATCTAGATGGTGCGGAAGGGGGGATTTGAACCCCCACGCCTTTCGGCGCCACCCCCTCAAGATGGTGTGTCTGCCAGTTCCACCACTTCCGCACATAAAACTTATGTATTCAGCTTGTTAGACCGAAATGTTCGCCTGGAACTTAACGCGGTATTGCGTCGGCACGCACGTGTCTTCTGGCAAGCGCGCCTTGCGGATCGCATTTATCTTACCACGACGTACGAAGGGTTCGGAACTGCAATGCAAATTGTGTGGTTGTTAACTCGCGTACTGTCCTGCTGCAGGGGGACGGTATGCGGTCAATGCGAGAGGGCTCAACTCCGACGTCTCGCTCGCGTTCGAGCTGCTTTGCGTGCTGCTTGCGAACGACCCGTCGAACCCTTTGTTCGGACAGCTCTCATTGCAGAGCGATGACGAGCATTTCTTCCTCGGGTGCGAGCCGTGCGCCGCGCCTGTCGTGCCAAGGATCCACGCGAGGCTGCGGTCCTGCCTTCTCTTTTGAGAGCACGAAGCGTTGCGCGCGAACGTCGGGCAGAGGGCTTCTTACGACGACTGCTTCGTCCTTTGGCGAGGTCGCGGCTCGCTTGCCGTCGCGTACCGGTTGATGCTTTCCCTTTCCGTGGTGCTCGAAGCTTTACTCCAGACCGTCGCGCCTTGGAGAGGCCAATCGCAATCGCCTGCTTCGTAGACCGGGCTCCATGTTTTCCTTCCCTGATGTGATGCATTTCTTCCCGGACAAATTCTCCTGCTTGGGTACTAGGAGATTTCCCTTCGCGAGCATCTTCCTGGGCGCGTTCAATCGTCTCTTTTTCCGGCATGCGATTTCCTCCTTAAGCAGCCTTTGATTGATCACATAGATGCTGGTAATACTCGCGACCCCGCTGATACCCCCGTGTGAAGGATTCGGCAAGCTCGACGCCTGGGTTTTGTTGTTCCAGCTCCTCGACCCTGTTTGCCATCTCTTGGGATACTTGATCGAACTCCTTACAGCGTGCCCTGGCGTGTAACGCCGCTTCAAAACCCATGCGGTAATATCTCTCCGCCTCATCGAAGTTTCGTGGGATTCGCGGACCTGGACCTGACTTCAAGTAGTGTTCCTGCTCTGCGCTGCGCAAGCCGATCCACCATTCATTGCGAGCGGCGTCCACCGCTTCGGCCCCTTCCTCTTTTAGCAATTTTCGACAGTCGGCTGCTTTCGATTCGTCTTCCACCAATGCCACAACGACGCTTCGCCCTTTGCGGAGCGCATCTTCGTAGACGAAAATCTCGTCCTCCGGCAATCCATGAGACATGGAATTCTCCAGAGATTTTCCCGCGGCGGCTCCCACGCCCGCTCCAGCTGCAGTCAGAACGGCTGCGCCCAAAAGCCCGACGGCTGTTACCAGGCCGACTCCCGGAATAATGGCTGCCACTGCGGCACTGGATAACCCCGCAGCCCCGCCGATGACTGCCCCAATTGCTTTTCCCATTCCCGGCTGTTCGGTCGTATCCACCGGAACGGTCTTCAATTCCTGTTCCGATCTCTTCCCAGGAGTGAGCAGCGTAACCGCATCGTTTGATAGACCCGACGAACGTAGTCGATCAACTGCCTTCTTTGCTTGGTCCTGCGACAGAAATATTCCAGTCACAGCTTGCATGCGTTTCTCACCTCGCGAACTCATTTCATTGTGGGCCGACAAGCCATCTCTCGCCATACATCGATTACCCGATACCGCAGTGGCGATTGCTGCACTTCCAGAGCTGCATTTACCTTCGCGACGTTGCGACGCTGCATCCAAGACGATGGATTTCGTTAGGGAGTGTGATTCATGATTCGCAAACTGTCGTCGGGCCGGTTTCGTTTGTATTCACGCAAGAGAAACCCGAAAACCGGGAGGCGTCGTAACCTGGGCACATTTGCGACGCGCAAGGCCGCTGAAGCACGCGAACGCGCGGTTCAATACTTCAAGCGTCAGGGATAGAGAGAAGAGCTTCCGGTCTACTACCGAATGACGTCCCTGATGAGGCGAAGTTCGTCGCGAATAAGTCTTGGAACCAAAAACTCCGCACGAATTCTTTCCTTCCCGGCATTCCCGAACTCCTCTGCTTCTTTTGGATGATTCAATAAGAACAGGACTTTTTCGGCGCACTCTTCCACGCTTCCCACAAGATACTGTTCATACCCCTTCGGATATTGCATCGGGATGCCACCCGCGTGACCAGCCACTACGGGTTTTCCCTTCCAGAACGCCTCTGCAACAACCAATCCGAACCCTTCTCGAATGGATTTTTGGAGTACCACGTTCGCTGAGCGCTGAAATGCATTTACTTCCATATTTCCCACACCAGTGAGGTTGGTGAACACGAACAGGTCTGGGTCGTCCGTTGCCTCAGAATTGATCTTGTCGAGTATTTCCCAGCCCTGAGGGTCGTCACCGGCCATGGCCCCGATCATGGCAAGTTGAACCTGCGGAATGTTTTTTTTCACAATTCGATAGGCACGAATAACGCCCAGCGGGTCCTTCCATGGATCAAAGCGAGAGATCTGAGCCAGCACCGGACGATGAAGGTCAACCCCCATTTCTGCGACCGCCCGCTGACAAACGCTATCCGGGAGTTCCATATTCTTGGTCGACACCGGATCGATAGCAGGGGGAATAAATGCAATCCTGGCCATGTTCAAGTCCGACGGCCGAAATGCCTCCATCGTGAATACGGCCGCGTCGTAATCCTCGATATATGGCCGCAGGAACTGCCAAACCTCGGAATTCGGCTCGGAGCTATCGATATGACATCGCCAGATCCACTTCGAAGAGGCCGTGCGCTTCTTGAAGTGTCGTAGCGCGGCAGGCTGTGGATCGTGCACGATGAAGACGTCGTAGTCATCCGGCAGTAGGTCGGCACTGGCACGGTTATGCTCCAGATAAATGTCCGACATTTCTGGTGTGAGTGTGAGATTTTCCCCCTGCAGCGCGTTATGGAAACTCTTCGTGATGGTGAAGAATTCTTTGTCCCCGTAAATGAGGCGCCAGTCAACGTTCAGGCCAAGAGCGAGGTGAATCGGAATCATGCGGCTCAGCAGTTCGGCGACACCACCTCCCGTCGCGGTTGCATTCACATTGCACACACGCAACCCACGAAGATCCCGGCTTAGTTCCTGTATCTCGTCTACGAGGTTATCCCCGACCCAAGCCCGGTAATTCTCCAGGTGAATGGACTCAGAACAGAGGTGTCGGCCCACGGCGACCTTTGGTAGAGGACGGACATTCTGTAGTGTTGCCACGAACACTTCGGATGATCAGTCGCGGCTAGTGGTTGCAATCGTCAGAGGAAGCGGGGGCGGTGATTTCGAGGAAGGAGGGATGCGCGTCGAATCCGCACATCCCACCCTGAATGGCGAGATTGTTAAGAGGCCGCCTCGACTGGTTCGGCGAATTCGTCCGCATCCACTTCTGGTTCTTGAGCTTCGCCGACGTGTCTACGTGCCACCAGCATGTAGATGGAGGGCACTACAAATAACGTGAATGCGGTGCCAATGATCATCCCGCTGACGAGCATAATACCAATGCTATTTCGCGCTCCGGCACCAGGTCCCGTGGCGAGCACGAGAGGGAAGTGTCCGAAAACTGTGGCCGCAGTCGTCATCAGAATTGGGCGCAAGCGAGTACCGGCAGCTTCGATGATGGCCTCAAGCTTCGTTCGACCTGTTTCCTGCAAGTGGTTCGCGAATTCTACGATCAGAATTCCGTTCTTCGCAATAAGTCCCACAAGCGTAATCAAACCCACCTGACTGTAGATGTTAAGCGTCGTCAGGCCCAAGAACGAGAACATCAGCGCACCGGAGAGAGCAAGTGGGACAGATCCGGCCAATACGATGAACGGATCTCGGAAGCTCTCGAACTGTGCAGCGAGTACCAGGTAAATAAGAATGGCGGACAGGAAGAAAGTGCCAAGGAACTTGCTTCCTTCTACACGGAGCTGCCGCGATTCCCCGGCGTAGTCAACGGTGAAACCTTGCGGAAGAATCTTCTTGGCTTCTGTCTCAAGCAGAGTCAGAGCCTGGTCCAGCGGAACTGATGGAGGAACAACCCCCTGGATGCGGACCGCATTTAATTGCTGAAATTTGTTCAGCGAACGTGGTTCCGTCGTCGTACGCAGGGTAGCGAATGTAGAGAGCGGTACCAGTTTGTCGCTCGATCCCTTCACGTAAATCTGGGAAAGTTGGTCGGGTGTCAGACGCTCGGCACGCTTCACTTGCGGGATGACCTTGTAGCTTCTTCCCTGAATACTGAAGCGATTGATATAGTTTCCGCCGAGCATAGTAGAGAGATCCTGCCCGGCCTGACTGAGATCGACTCCCTGCGAGCGCAACTTATCGCGGTCGAACACAACCTCTGCCTGCGGTTGGTCAAACTTCACATCCGTATCGGCATAGATAAATATGCCGCTGGCCATCGCCTTTTGAACAAGTTGATTGGCGAAGTCAGTCAATTGCCGCGGTTCGGCCGCTGACGCAATCACGAAATCGACCGGAAAATTTCCACCGCCAGGTAATGGTGGAGGTGTTAGCGGAATTACGCGTATGCCCGGAATTTTCGAGAGCGGACCGGTAGACTCCAGCAACAACTGTTGCGCAGTCTTCTTCCTTTGGCTCCATGGCTTGGTAACCATTCCACCAAAGCCGCCACTCGGGTTTGTGATCTGGAAAACGCTGCCACTTTCGGGAAACGACTTGTAAACGTCGTACACCTGAGTTGTAAAAAGGTTGGTCTGGTCGATCGTAGAGTTCGCGGACGACTGGATAACGCCAAAGACGACACCTTGATCTTCCGCAGGTGCCAGTTCATGTTGGGAAAACATGTAAAAAGGCACCATCAAAACAGCGACGATCAACCACAGCGTTAGGACGACCGGCCGATAACGCAAGGTTCCAGATAACATGCGGATGTAAAGATTCCGCACAGTCTCAAAGCGCCGGTTGATGAAACCCGCCAGCCCGCGCTCGGACGCGCCTTCACGCAGCAACTGCGACCCCATCATGGGAGATAACGTCAGCGCCACAATGCCGGATACGATCACGGCTCCAGCTAGCGTAAAAGCAAATTCCCGGAACAGTGCGCCAGTCAGACCTCCCTGGATGCCGATAGGGGCATAGACAGCTGCCAGAGTGATCGTCATCGCGATGATTGGGCCAACGAGTTCACGAGCAGCATCTTTGGCCGCTCGCAATGGAGACTTGCCCAGGTGCAAGTGCCGTTCCACGTTTTCCACCATTACGATGGCATCATCGACGACCAGTCCGACCGAAAGTACAATTGCAAGCAATGTCAGCAGGTTGATTGTGAAACCTGCCAGCAACATCAGGAAAACCGCGCCAATCAGCGAGATCGGAATTGCGACGACCGGTATAAGCACCGAACGGAACGACCCCAGGAATAAGAAGATCACTACCACGACAATCAGCAGTGTCTCGACCAAGGTGTGAAGGACTTCATTGATTGCATCTTGAATGTATTCGGTCGAGTCATAGGGCACGCCGAGCTTCATGCCGGTTGGCAACTGCTCTCTGATTTGCGGCAAGGTCGCCCGAACCTGCTTGATCACTTCAAGCGAGTTTGCCGTGGGTAGAACCCAAACACCCATGAAGGTGGCCGTTTCACCATTGAAACGCACATCCTGGTCATAGTTTTCGGCGCCTAAAACAACGTCTGCAATTTCCCCGAGCCGTACGACGACGCCATTCTGCTGCTTCACCACCAACTGACGGAATTCATCAGCAGTCCGTAGGTCGGTATTCGCCACCAGGTTCACGGACACCATAGAGCCCTTGGTGCTCCCGACAGCGGAAAGGTAGTTGTTCTTTGCGAGTGCGTCCCGCACATCCGAAGGTGAGACGCCGCGAGCGGCCATCTGCTCTGGCTTGAGCCAAACACGCATCGCGAAGGTGCGGTTTCCGAGAATGTCTGCCCGCTGCACGCCACTCACTGCACTCAGTTTTGGTTGAACGACACGCGTCAGGTAGTCAGTAATTTGGTTCTGATCCAGGTCAGCAGAAGAGAATCCCAGGTACATCGCCGCAAACTGCGTATCCGCCGTTTGCAGTTCGATCACCGGGGCTTCGGCTTCGGGAGGCAGATCGTTACGTACTTGTGCAACCTTGGCTTGAATCTGCGTTAATGCAGCATTGGTGTCGTAGTTGAGCTTCAGGTGGACCTGAATGGTGCTGAGTCCTTGCGCGCTCGTCGACTCCATATAGTCGATTCCGTCTGCGCTGGCGATGACCCTTTCTAATGGCGTCGTGATGAATCCACGCACCAGGTCTGCATTCGCGCCGACGTAGATCGTCGTCACCGAGACCACCGCGATATCACTGCGCGGATATTGCCGAACGCTGAGCGAACGTATGGCCTGCAGGCCGGCGATCAGGATCACCAGATTGACCACGATCGCCAGAACTGGGCGCTTTACAAATAGGTCCGTGAACTTCATTAACTATCCTCGGGCTTGGGGCTCTTGCTATTTTCAGGTTGCACTTTGTTGTTCACCTGTACGGCAGCTCCATTTCGCAGCTTAAACACTCCAGAAGTCACGACTTCATCTCCGGGTTGCAAACCAGAAACGACCGCCACCTGATCACCTTGCGATCCTTCAACCTTGACGAACTGCTGACGCACACCGCGATAGGAGTTTCCTCTCGGATCTTTGAGGTCGGCCACTATGTAGACCGAATCTCCGTAGGGCGCGTAGTTAATTGCTGACGCTGGCAGTGGCACTATCTCGCGGTTCTCTCCCAGGCCGACCTGCACTTGTACAAACATCCCCGGGCGCAACTTGCCCCCTGGATTGTTTAGCGTCGCCTGAACCTGAACGTTACGAGTCGACTCATCGACAACAGAGTCAATCGCCGTAACCGGTCCGCTGAACGCAACTCCGGGGAGGTCATCGCTCGTGACCCGTAGCTTTCTTCCCACTTTCACCTGCGCGGTTTGCTGTTGAGGGATTCCGAAATTGACATAGATCGGACTCAAGGACTGCAATGGCACGATTGCCTGTCCGGCGGCGAGGTATTGCCCGAGGCTGATTTGTCGGATACCAAGCAATCCTGAAAAGGGCGCTCGGATGGTCTTACGGGCTATCGTCGCTCGAATCTCCCCGACTTGTGCCTCGGTCGCCTTTTGTTGAGCAGTAGCGTTGTCATATTCAGATCGCGCAAGAACGCCCTGTTCCACCAGTTGGCGCATGCGATCGTAATTAATCTTCGCCAAGTCGCGATTCGCTTCCATGGCGGCCAACTGGGCGCGTTCCTGGCGCGTATCTAGTTCGACCAAGACATCACCTTCCTTAACCCACTTGCCCGAGTCGAAATAAATCTTGTCCACCGTACCAGGAAGGTCCGCGCTCACCGTCACTCCCTGGATCGCCATGGCCGTCCCAATCACCGCCAAATTCGAAGGCCATGTCTCCTTGTGGGCGACAACAGTGGTAACAGCCGTCGGCGGCGGCTGGAAGCTTGCTCCTTGCGCGACTGCCGTTTCAATCTGTCGATACTTCACGAATCCCAGGCCGGCCACGACTACGATGACGACGGCCAGCATCAGCAACATCCGTTTTGCCATAGTTACCCTTCGTTCCTCGGATCACAACGCCGCGCTGTCTTTTGTTGACAATGACTTACGAGTGAGACCGCCCCTAGACCAGCACAACACTGGTTTTCGTTATCTGATTTCATCATTCCTCAAAAAGATTCAGACCTTTAGATGCGCTCGAAAGTTAGCAGCTAGGGTCCTAAGTCCCCCAAAAGCTCAACAAAACATCCACCGAACCTCGGGACTTGGCACTCGCCTTCACCCGCCTGACAATTAGTCGAACGGACCGTAGCAGAATCGACACCGAGAATGTTCTTGTTCACCGGTGCGAGATCTCATGAGGAATGGACAGGACGGGGCTTCAACCGCTCTAATTTCAGAAACCTACTCTATATTTTAACGCAGAGTTGGGTTCTGAGATTTCTGCTTCCCCAGACCGACGCTGAACCGGTCAGATGATCATGTAACCGTTAGACGACAACGAGGTCAGATTGATGGTGGACATTCTCCGTGATTTCGCAACACAAATTTGTACAATCGCACTTCTTTGCACCTGCCTGATTGCGCAGGCCATGGCTCCCGAACGGAAGGTGGAGGGCCACCGTCTAATCTCAGACCATGATCCGAAGGTAAGTATCGAATTGCCCAGGGGAGTGCATTATCTGGGCGCCGATCGCTGGATTCTATACGACATCGCCGACGCCGAGTTGCACGCCTTCGTCGAAGCAAATGAAAAGAAGCAGGTTCAGCGCCTTTACTGGATACAGTTCGAAGGCTACTTGCCCACGAAACCCGATCTTCACCACACCTACGATTCGCCGCGCCACACCGAACTTGGTGGCATGGATTTCTATGTCGACACCTGGGTACGAAAGCAAGGTGAGGAGACGAAACCAGGTTCCGACCGCGAACACATTGAGGCGCTGATTCGAAGCAAGGGCTACCACATGCCGGACGGGATGATGTACGTTCGGATGGTGCACTTGCTGGATGAACAAAAACGAAAGGAGCTGATGATCATCTATGGAGAGGACATTCGTCCCAGTGGATTTAGCGCAGATGATCTCAAAGAAGGCGGCCGAGCGCACGATCGTTGGCCAACCATTGAGACAGAACTGATTCAACGCGCCAAAAACAAAATCAAGATCACTAAGTAGCGGTACAACTACTTCGCCGCAGAAACTAGGTGTGGATCTGGTCTCCGCGCGCACCATCGGAAGAACGTATCCGAACTCGAAACCACGTCACGAGTATCTGGTGAAGTGAGCGCCCATCGGAATCCACTGCGAACATACTTCAAATCCCGCTCTGTGAGAGTATCCTGCCCGCGGATCCACCCCGCGCGAACCAAAGAATCTCGGCGAATCATAACCGGGAACTCGTATTTCGCAGTTGCGTCAAAGATTCGCTTTGCCGCATCGGGTGCGGAAAGCGTGCGCGCTTCGACCGCCTCCACCTGTTCGACGGAATAGTCGAAGAATGCCCGATAGTCGGGATCTTCGAATTCCGTGAATATAGGGTTGCGCGTATCGCCTGCCAGGCATTGCACATCCCGGCTTGCACTGTAATCGTGCAGGCCGTTCATCAATCGGAACTCCGCCAGGAATGTACCAATACCGAAGACCCGCAGCCACGCATTCCACAAGTCAAAGTTTTCCCAGGAAATGAAGGCGCAATTCACCAGCCGGTCGTTGTAGTCAAGAACTCGTTGTTGTAGTTCGTTAATGCCGGCGAAGGCCGTTTCATCGAAATTGTCGGTAGCCAACGCATTCAGGAGCGGGTCCAACAAGGAGTATGTGACTTCAACCGTATTCACCATGCCCCGCGAAAACAGAGGATCGACAAACCCCGCCGCATGCGACATCAGGCAGTACCGGTAACCGCTGGTCTTCTTCGACGAATACTGCAGCCGCCCCGTACTCACCCAGGGTCTAACAGATTTTGCGTCCACGAATTGTGCGGCGACGCTGGGGTAAAGCTCCAGAAACTTCTGGAATTCTTCTTCCCCAGACATTTCCGGCTTCGGATAGCGCCGAGGATCAATGGTCAATCCAATGCTAATAAGAGGATTCGTGGAGCGCTCGTGATTGTTGAATGGGATGACCCAGAACCAGCCCCGCTCAAAACAATGATGCAAGGTTCCCTTGTGGTAAGAAAGCAGCAGTGGGTTGTGGGAATCGTCAAACCCAGGGACATCGACCATGTGCGTAAACAGCGTGCGCGAATGATGCTTCAGTCGAGTTGGATTCTCGCGAAGTCCGAAGCGATCAGCCACGATGCTCTTATAGCCCGTTCCGTCCACTACATAACGCGCCTTGATCTCTTCCCCGGCTGCGGTTTGAATTCGAACACCGCTTTCACTGATCTCGATCGCTGTCACTTTCGTTTTTTGCCGAGGCACCGCACCATAGTGAACCGCGAGATTGAACAAGTAGGCGTCGATATCCTGTCGGAACCAGTGGTTTTCGTCCTTGGCGCTCGTGCCGAATTGCAGGCCTTCGCGAGGATCGTAAACTTGTCCTTCCCGGTGATAGACGAATCCGAAAGAGCGCTTGATTCCACAAGTCGTGCACACGTGATCGGCCAGCTTGTCGGAGTACACAAGATTATCGAGTTCCGGCACACCGTACTTATCAGCAATTAGCGAAATTAGAAGCGAGGTATGCGGGATCGTCGATTCTCCCACGGCAAAGCGCGGATGAACCTCAGCATCAATGAGCACTACGCTGGCGCCCTGCTTCGCGAGCACGGCAGCTAACATTGATCCGGAGAAGCCGGTACCTAAAACAGCCACATCGAAGGTATGCACAGACTCTTGAAGGAACATACAGCCTCCCGCCTTAATGCTGAACTAGGGTTGCGCCCCAGGAAAATCCAGCGCCGTTCGTGGTCAACATCACCAGGTCACCATCCTTAATGCGCCCGGCATCAATGGCATCAACGTAATCCAGCACCATATCTGTCTCTTGCAGGTGGCCATGGTGCAAGCCGTCCAAGAAGATTTTTTCTTTTGGTACGTTAAACGCTTCTTGAAATGCTTTGAGATCCCAGGCAGAGAACGTCGGGTAAATAAAGTAGGAGACGTCAGCCATTTTCTTGCCGACCTGCTTGAGAACACCCTGCATGACTTTCCGGAACATGAACAGGTTCATGGGAATCAATTCCTTGTTGAACCTGGCAATGTCGCCGCAAACGTGGAGCCACCGCGGATACTTTCCGCCAATGTCTTCCGCCTTGCGATTGTGGATACCGGGAATCACCCAGATGTCGTGCAGCTTCCCCAGGGTCGCTACCTCCACGCCTAGGATGCGCCGCTTCTCGACACCCTTCTTGAGGATGACCGCGCTTCCGCCATCGGAGACCACCGTGATCGGATAGTAGTTATGATTGAACTCGGGAGTCTTATCGCCGGCAATCAGCAGTGCAGTCTTGTAGTGGTCGTTAGCGGACATCAATGAGCACGCCACCTTCAAGGTAGTTTGATAGCTGGCACATCCGCCGGTATTGATCGCTGTTGCGAAAGCCCGCTTGGCACCAACTTCTTTCTGGACCTGTCCTGCGGCTGACCATGTCGGGGCGACGTAGTCCTCCGGGATGCTGGTGAAGTCGATAATCAAATCAATTTCCAGGGGATCAACACCTGAGCTCTGCATCACTTTCTTGGCGGCGTTAATTGCCAGGCTCGCAGCCGTTTCCTGCCCGGCTACGTGGACAGCTTCAATCCCAATATCCGTCTTGAAGTCGACCGCTGCAGCCAGAGCCTCGCTGGGCATTTCTTCATCGTTAAAGATATCCGCCAATGCCTTCTTTTGTGGGGGCAAGTAGTAGTTCGCGGCATGTATGCCGATATTCGTATTCATTGCATCAAGCTCGCCTTCCTGATTTTGTTTAGCACTGGAGCAACGAAGTGCCTGCCAGAGCTCCCATACCGTGAGAGGCCATCAAGACGTAATCGCCCTTCTTGGTTCCACCGTTTGCCATCAGGGAGAGATAATTTGCTACGAAATCGCTGCCTTGCAGGTGTCCATGGGTTGTGAGATTCGACGAGCAAACAGGTGACATCTTTCCGTCGAACACTTGTTGGCACAGACTCTGATCTTCGGAAGAAACATTTGAGTAGATGACCGTAGATACATCGCTAAAACTGAGATTCATGCGGCCCAACAACGAATGACTTAGTTTGTGTAGAACATCCTTCTTGGGAAATGCCTCGTAGCGTTGTTGATCCAGCTCCAGGCGGTATAAATCGGCATTGTCGGGATGAATCAGAGAACCACCAGGTATATAGCAGATGTCATGGTTGGTTCCATCGGACCAGAGTTCTGTGCCGAGAATTGTGCCGCTTGTTGCGCCACGTTGTAGAACAACTGCGCTTGCGGAGTCTCCTAGCACAGTTACCGGGTGCCTGGGATTCAAGATCCGGTTACCTGGTATCGTAATATCAGCCGTAACCAACACTGCTGTTTTGAGGGCGTCATTTTCTTGCAAGAGCGCTGCTGCGGAGTTTAGAGCAACCAGAAAGTTCGTAGCGCCCCCACCGCTGAATCCCACAACAAATGACTTGGTTGCGCCAATATCTCCCTGCACTTTGTTGCTCATATTCCACACAGGGACCAGATATTCTTGCGGCAGGATCGAATACTCAACGATAACGTCTACTTGCGCGGGCTCTACGCCGGCAAGTTTCAATGCTTCCCGCGCCGCCTCCACCGCCATATCGGAACCACTTTCTCCATTTCGAATGGGAACCTTTTTAATACCCAAACGTGTCGCGAGTTCCGAAGAAAAGGGAACGCCTTCTTCGCGGAAGAGTTCTTCAGCCGAACGATGATTCGACGGCAGCCGCAGGGCCGCAGCCAGAATGCCAACTGGCATTTTCATATTCACCTGCTTCGAGTGGCTTAAGTGCCGAATGAAAAGGGGGAAGGTCCCGAGCGGTGGAAAGTATTAGCCTCTAGATAGTGCGTTGTCAACATGCAAAAATTTTCACAGTTTTACTTATCGGTATTTTTTAAATTACATGCTTGTTATTTTCACCTGAACCGACATACAATCCCGAAACACTTGGGGGTGTTATGAGCCTTGACGCTAATTCCATTCGGGCCCAAGTTCGAGATTTCATCGCAGAGTATGGCAACAACAAAGGAGTCACCGGAATCGCTGACGACGAATCGTTGATGAAACGAAATGTCGTGGATTCTCTCGGTGTATTCCGGTTGATTGCTTTCCTAGAAGAAGCCTTCCCCCTCACCATTGACGATACAGATATTCTCCCGGAAAACTTCGAAACGATCGATCTGATCACGGCGTTTGTAAGTCGAAAGGTTGGTTGCGACGAACCAGTGGCTGTACCGCAATCAGCGCAATCAGTCGAAATGACCACCGTCTGATCATTGGCTCTTCGTCATGGCCGAAGCAGTCAGTAACGGGTTAGTGCGCGGAGGAGACGTGTCTCCTCTTGCGCCTTCACCAGCCTCTGCCGCCTGGGACTGGAAGCGCCATCTCCGCGAATTTCCGAAGTACTCTCCGATCGTTGCGCAAGAGGGCCCCTCCGTAGGACTTTCCTTTGGGGAGCAGCGCATTTGGGTGATCTCCAGTGCCGACTCTGGCGCTATTGCCTATAACGTCCCGCTTGCATGGCGAGTCACTGGTCCGCTCGATCTGGAGGCCCTAAGCTGGAGTCTGAACCGGATCGTCGAGCGCCATGAGGCGTTGCGCACTTGTTATCGCGAAGCCCAAGGCGAAGTACTCCCCTGCGTGATCAACGATCAGCTAGTTGTTGTCACCACTGATCTGCGTACCGTTCCCGATAACGATCGATGCTTCCAACTCGAAAAATGCATTCTCGATGAAGTCCGCAGACCCTTTGACTTGTCACGCGATCTGATGCTGCACGCAGCAGCCTTCCGCACAACTGACACGGAAGGCACCCTGGTACTTACCGTACATCACATCGCGGCAGATGGTCCGGCGATGGGTGTACTACTCCAGGAGTTGGCTCATTTTTATTCGGCGGCCGTGACTGGTGTTTCTCCCACGCTTCCTCCTCCGGTCATGCAGTGCCGTGATTTCACCCGTTGGCAGCGCGAGGCCCTTACTGATGAGATAAAGCAGAAACAGCTAGCCTATTGGTCAGAACAACTGAAGGGTGTTCCTGCCGTACTCGAGCTGCCATCGGACACTCACCTGAGGACAACGAGCGGATTCGAAGGTGGCATTGAGTATCGGTCGTTATCTCCCGAGCTAAGTAACGCGTTCAAAACATTGTCCAGGCGAAGCGGCGTAACCACATTCATGGGCTTGTTGGCCGCATATCAGGCTCTACTGTCCCGCTACTCCGGCCAGTCTGACATAGTCGTCGGCTCCGCAATGACCCATCGCACTCGGGAGGAGACTTCGAAGTCAATCGGATTCTTTTCCAACATGATGGCACTCCGTACCCAATTCCACGAGGACCTTACTTTCCGTGAATTGTTGAAGCGTGTGCGTGGAGTTTCCCTTGGTGCCTATGCCAATCAGGATGTTCCATTTGAGGCGGTTGTCGCAGCCTTGCGCCCAGAGCGCGCCCCGGGTCGTAATCCACTGTTCCAGGCCCTCATCAATTACGAAGACGCTACCTGGCACGAACTCAACCTCAGCGGAACAAAGTCAGTTGAAGTTCCGGTACACAATGGCACCGCGAAGTTCGACTTGAGTCTGTGCATAGTCGACTGCGTAAAGGGTTTCCATCTCTCCTTGGAGTACAACTCAGCGCTGATGGATGCGCAGATGGCTCGCCGGATGCTGGCTAGTCTCGAGACGATGATGGAATCGGCAGTCGTTGATGCGAACATTCGTGTGTCAGACCTGCCGTTGCTGACAGAGGCCGAGCGAAGGGAAGTGGTCACCCGCTGGAATCAAACAAAACTTGATTTCCCACAGAACGCCACGATTCACGAGCAGATTGAAGCCCAGGCAGAACGCACCCCGGAAGCCGTAGCTCTGGAGTTCGGCGAGCGATCTCTTACCTACAAGCAGCTCATGAATCACGTAAACCATTTGGCATGGGTTCTCTGTCGTGCTGGCATCACGCGCGAAACCCTTGTAGGAATTTGCGCAGAGCGCTCTATCGAAATGGTCGTCGCCATGATCGCTGTACTAAAGGCCGGAGGCGCTTATGTCCCCTTTGATCCTGCGCATCCCATGCAGCGACGCATCGGCCTTATTCGCGACTCTGGCTTACAGTTCCTGCTTACGTTCAAGGCGGCCTTCGATACAAACGAGCTTACACCCGCAGTCCGCATGATTTCGCTCGAGCATACTTCTGGGCAGGGAACCGAAGATGCGGCAACTCAGATAGAAAGCCCGGCAAGTAGTCGCAACCTTGCATACGTGATCTTCACATCAGGTTCCACTGGAAAGCCGAAGGCGGTGCAGATCGAACACCGGGCAGTGGTGAATTTCTTTGCCGCATTGAATCAGGCTGGCGCGATTTCCGCCGAGGATGTTGTTCTCGCAATATCGACACCCACTTTCGACATCGCGGTACTTGAATTGCTTTATCCGTTGACTATTGGCTCACGAGTCGTGGTTGCGAGTCGCGAGGAGGTTACGGATGGCCGATTGCTGATCGAAGCTCTGCATCGGTCACACGCTACCGTCGTACAGGCGACTCCCACGAGTTGGCGAATGTTGATTGCTGCCGGCTGGAAGGGCACAAGGCGGCTGCACGCCTTTTCCGGTGGCGAGCCGTTATCACGCGGTTTGGCGGATGAGATCCTTGATCGTTGCGACTCCCTCCACAACATGTACGGCCTTACCGAGACTGGCATCTGGTCGTCCATGCACGAGGTCGAGCGCAACGATGTACGCTCTGTTTCCATCGGACACCCGATCGCTAACAATCGGTTTTATGCGCTCGACGCTCGACTTAATCCTGTGCCCATGGGTGTTCCAGGCGAGCTCTATATCGGTGGGGATGGCCTGTCCCGTGGCTATCTCAATGCTGAAGATGTAACCCGGGAAAGATTTATCAGGGAACCCTTTGTGGGCGACGAGGGAGCGAGAATGTATCGCTCCGGCGATCTGGTCAGGCAGCGGCCAGACGGAGCCTTTGAGTACCTCTCGCGCGTCGATCGTCAAGTGAAGGTCCGAGGCCATCGCATCGAGTTGGGCGAAGTAGAATCTGCTCTCAACCAACACCCATTGGTCCACCAGGCAACGATTGCCGCCCGCGAGGATGCCTCCACGGGCAAACGACTTGTCGCTTACATCGTTCCCAAATCCTGCTCGCAAGATGCTGTAAACAACGAGTGCACGGAAACGGTTGCGTCTCGCATTCGTGCGTCTCTTCGCGAGACGTTGCCGGAGTATATGGTCCCTTCAGCCTTCGTCTTCCTGGAGTCCCTGCCATTGACCTCCAGCGGGAAGATTGATCTGAAGGCACTACCTGTTCCGGATGATATGCGAACCGAGGCGGGATTCGTCGCCCCCAGGGATGAGTTGGAAGAACAGCTCACCGGAATCTGGGAAGAATGTCTGAATACTCATCCCGTCGGCATCAACGATAATTTCTTCGATCTCGGCGGCCACTCTGTTCTTGGGGCGACGCTCCTTACGAGGATTGAAAAAGAATTTGGCAAGCGTTTAACCCTCGCTACATTGTTCCAGGCGCCGACCGTGGAGAGGTTGGCAGCGATCTTGAAGCTGCAGGGATGGTCATCGCCATGGCTGGTGCAAGTACAGGCGGGAACGTCCTCCAAGCCGCCGCTATTCTTCGTGCACGCCCGAATGGGATATCGCGCTCTCGCGGCTGAACTCGGTTCCGAACATACTGTCTACGCGGTGCCTTACGACAATCTCTTCGAAAACCAAACTGAACGGACGATGCAGGACATCGCATTGGAACTGGTCGACAAGATCCGAACAGTTCAACCCAAAGGTCCTTATTTTCTGGGTGGCGTCTGCCTGGCGGGACGAGTCGCTTACGCCATTGCCCGTGAGTTGTACCGTCTCGGTGAAGAAGTAGCCTTGCTCGCCATCTTCGATTCGGCTGCGCCGGGCTACGCCCCGCAATCGACCACAGAAAAAGTATGGTTGAAAGCCGGCCATATCAAGTGGCACCTGCAACGTTTCGTCCACGGTGACCGCCAACAAAAGAAGGCCTTCTTCGTAGAAATGCGCTGGCACATGATCAACCGCGTGTGGTGGAGTGGAAACGCATTATTCCGCTGGATGGGACGTCCATTACCCGGTTTTCTGCGTCAGCAATTTCGCCTGACTGCACGAGCCGCAATTACGGATCGTGAGGTGATTCCATATCCCGGTCACGTAGCATTATTCCGACCGGCAGAGAGACCCATGGGCCGCTATGATGATTCGGACTTGGGCTGGAAGCAGATTGCCGTCGGAGGGGTTGACGTCTTCGAAGTTCCCGGCGACCACAAGCACGTGCTGTTGCCTCCAAACGTAACAATCGTGGCACAAGAACTGAAGAAAAGCCTCGACAAGGCGCTTACAACCGTAGCGTCGAGAACTGCCGCCTAAGTCTTATCGAGAAGCTACAAACGAGAAAATCCGTTGTCGCTCGCTGCGGGCAGTGAGACGACAACGGATTTGTGTTCTTCGACGATCTAGTTTTGTTCGCCGTCTTCTACGCTGCTACCCCACATCGCGCTACTACCCCACATAGCGCTGCTTCCCCACATCGCGCTGTTTGCCCAGACAGTATCGAACCCATCTTCCGTGCTTGAACCCCACATCGCAGAGGATCCCCACAACGCGCTCGAGCCCCACATCGCTGAACTCCCACCTACGAACTGCGACGATCCCCAAACGGTTGTGCTGCCCCACATTGCCGAGCTATTCCAGACCGCGGATGGATCGGAAAGCATGTATACCTTGCCCGACTTGGCGTCGAACGCTACAGCCGGTGACAAGGCGTTTTTTGTCGCGGTGTCAGTGCTCGCCAACGCGCTATCGACGTCGACGTAGCCCGCGCCTACCGTGAACACATCGTACTGCGACGTGTAGGTGATTCCGGTCTCTGGATCAGTTGTGCTGCTGGAAGCAGGGAAAGATTTCCATGCCGTCTTCATCAGCCGTGCTTTCACTTGGTCGGGTGTTAAGCGCGGACTCTTCTCCAGGAGGTCGGCTACGATTCCACTGACAACTCCTGTCGCCATGCTGGTTCCGCTGAGGGTGAAATATGTGCTCGATGGTGCCTTGCTTCCACCCACCATGTAATAGCTGTAAGGGACACGGTTTCCTGGATACGTGTTGTAGAGAGTTCCAGGAGCTTCCAATGAGACCAAGAGATTGCCAGGTGCAACCACATCGGGCTTTGCGATATGGTCGATTGCGCTTGGCCCTTTTGAACTGTAGCTGGCGATCAGATCGTCATTGCGGCCCGGCGTTCCCATCGGCTTCATTGCACCAACGGTGATTACGTAAGGATCGTTGCCCGGAGAAGTAACCGTCGCGTAGCCATTCGTGTCTAGGTAACGCCCGTTGTTTCCAGCTGCTACGACCACCACGATGCCGTTCTTCCAGGCTGCTTCCACGGCCTGGCACACAGGGTCGAGCTTGTAGCTTTCGAATACTGGGCGACTCAAAGACAGGTTGATTACCCGAATGTTGTACAGAAGCTTCAAGGTGATGGCTGTGTTGATCGCTGAGATGACCGCGCTGTCCGTTCCGACGCCATTCTTATCGAGCACGCGCAGATTGATCAGCTTCGCGTCCGGTGCGATGCCCTTGAAAGTCTTGGTGTACTTTGACCCGGTCGAACTGGCTCCATTGCCGGCAATCAGTCCGGCTATGTGTGTTCCATGACCATATTCGTCGCTAGCGCTCAGAGTCCCTGGAACAAAGTTCTGATTCCAGACCACGCGAGATAGGCCCAGCAATCCGCCCTTCAAGTCCGGGTGGTTTGTCACCCCGCTATCTATGAGCGCAACCCCAACGCCTGATCCGGTGTATCCGGACTGCCAAGCGGAAAAAGCGTTCACCGCGGGAGCTGCATTGCTCAGGCTCGGGCGTAACGAACGATCCAATGATACGTACCTAACATTCTGCTGATTAGAAAGGTTGACAATCTTGTTGAGCGGCAGGCTGGCGACAATCGCATTTACCAACGGCAGCTTTCCTAGGATCGTGCCGGTCAGTGTGGTAATCAGCTGCAGATCAAGGAGGCTCGGCGGCTGATTGTACTGGACGATGACCGTAGCCTTCGACGCGGAATACTTCTTGAGGTCCGGCGACAATCGTGTGTCGTCGGCGTGAGCTAACGTTACCGCTGCAATCAACCCCAGTATGAACAGCTTCCGCATACCCAATCCTCTCCTCGGCAAGAGACAACTCACCTCGGGGGGAGCGACGCCGACTGTAATTGCAGATTTGGTACCGAAATGGAGTTGTGCTTAAAAATCAATGCCTTACGCCAATATGGCTGAGGGTGTACCTGCCAAAATGTCGCTCTCCCAAGATGGGAATAGGACAACTTGTCCGATGCTTGCCTAAGCTGGCCTCCGGCCACTACCGCATGACGAAGAAAACAAACAACTATGGCCTTCCGATCGGCGGCATTGTGTCCGCTTGAGCCGGACACCAAGGTAACGCACCGACTGCAGTTTTGCGGGGACATCGACGACAGGTTAAGAAAAAATCGTAACGTGTCCCGCGGCCGCCAATTCATTGCCCACCTATTTATCGCCTGCATGGCAATCGCTGCTTTGGCATGCTTTGGTGTAGGCCTGGGACATTGGCAATCCGGGGACTTAGCCAAGTTTTCGTGCTATCTGGTTGTGGCTCTGCTTACATCCTCACTGAAGATCAAGTTGCCTGGCGTCAACGGCACGATGTCAGTCAACTTTCTCTTCATTCTCGTGGGCGTGCTGGAACTGAGCTTTGCTGAGACGTTGGTGATCGGCACTGCAGCTGCGCTGGTGCAGTCATACTGGAAATCCTCCAAACGTCTAAAACCGGTCCATGTGGTTTTCAATGTGTCGCAAATGCCGGTTGGGACGGCCGTGGCGTACGGTGCATATCGGTTGGCTACTAGTTGGGCATTTCCAGGCCCTGGGCCCTTGGCCCTGGTTCTAACGGCGGTCGCATATTTCGGCTTCAACACACTGGTGATGTCGGCCATCATCTGGCTGACGGAAGAAAAACCGATCCTCCGAGTGTGGAAAGACAACTATTTTTGGTCGCTGCCGTATTACATGGGCGGGGCAGCCATTGTCATTGTCGTGAGTTTTTTGAATCGCCACATCGGATGGCAGTCCGCACTCGTGGTTCTGCCCCCCGTCTACCTGATTTATCGATCCTATCGCCTCTACCTGAGCAAGCTCGAAGATGAAAAACGCCACGTTGAGCAGGTTTCAGCGCTGCACTTACAGACCATCGAGGCATTAGCCCTGGCGATTGAGGCCAAAGATCAGACCACACACGAACATTTGCAACGCGTGCGAGTGTATGCCATGGAAGTTGCCCGCGAACTAGGCCTCTCCGAAGGCGACGTGGAGGCACTACGCGCTGCCTCAGTCTTGCACGATATTGGTAAGCTCGCTGTGCCAGAACACATCATCTCCAAGCCGGGGAAGCTTACCCCGGAAGAATTTGAAAAGATGAAGATTCACCCCATCGTCGGCGCAGAGATTCTCGAGCAGGTGGATTTCCCTTATCCTGTGGTACCCATCGTGCGTGCTCACCACGAGAAATGGGATGGCAGTGGATATCCGCAGGGTCTCCAAGGCGAGGCTATTCCAATCGGAGCACGTATTCTGGCTGCGGTGGACTGTTTAGACGCGCTTGCCTCAGACCGTCAGTATCGGCGCGCTTTGCCGCTGGATGAAGCCATGGCGCGGGTCGCTTCAGAAGCCGGTACAAGCTTTGACCCGAAAGTTGTCGCCATTCTTCAGCGACGCTATATCGAGCTTGAACGAAAGGCACACGCAGAGCCTGCCAAAGCTCCGGCGAAGCTATCAACTGATATCAAAGTAGAGCGGGGATTGGCCCCAGCGGCCGGTTTTGCCGGCACGGAGAAAGCTCCTCCGACGCCCCGCGACTCCATGGACAATGGTGCATCTTGCATCATCATCGCTAGTCACCGCGCACAGGAATTATTCGACTTGAGTTCGCGGGTGACACTGGATGATACCCTTGGCATGCTTTCCTTGCGGCTGAGAGAGCTTGTGCCACACGATGCGATGGCAGTTTATCTCCGGCGACAGGACGAACTCATTCCAGAATTTGTTTCCGGCGACAACTTCCGCTTGTTCGCGAGCCTCAGAATTCCTATCGGGCAAGGTCTGTCCGGATGGGTAGCACAGAACAGCAAGCCAATTCTAAATGGTAATCCCTCTGTAGAGCCGGGCTATCTCAACGATCCGACGAAGTACAGCACTTTGCGCTCCGCCATTGCAGTGCCCATCGAAGCAGTTTCGGGAGTCGTAGCGGTCCTGGCGTTGTATCGCTCCCAGGCCGATGCCTTCACCAAGCAACACCTTCGCTTGCTTACCATACTTTGTGGGAAGCTCGGTTTCATCATCGAAAACAGTGCCAGTACGCAGAAGAGTGCCACTGACACAGTTGATCCAGTTACGGGCTTGCCGAATACCGGCTCCATCTTGAGCACCTTAGATCGCGAGATTGAGCGGTGCCGGCAAGAGGATGTTCCGTTGACGCTCACTCTTTGCCAGATCAACGGCTTTCCTGAAGTCAGTGCCCGTTTCGGATCGCTCAAGAGCGATGCGTTAATGCGAGCTCTCGCTGAAGGTTTGCGCAGAGTTGCCAATTCACCAGGTTTCATTGGAGCTGTAGGTACTGGCGAATTCGTTCTAATCTCACCCGAATGTGACGTGAAGGCAGTCGGCGATTTGCCGTCCAGGATTGCGAACATAGTAGACGAGTGTGTACGAGGCAGCTTTGCCGAGGCGCAACTCACGCCCAGTATCAGCCATGCTTCCTGCCCCGCCGATGGAGAGACCCCTGAAGCCGTGTTACGTGAAGCCCACCGTCGCATATTTGCTGCCCGAGCGGCGAACCGAGGCCCACAGGTTTCTACCGTGCGAGCACGTTCTTCGGCCGCTGGGATGGGCTGAGTCTGACAACTCCTCAGGCGGGCCGTCGTGGCAGGCACTCCACGATATACTGAGCTCGCGCTGTCGGAGAGATCTTGGGTAGCTCCACGATCCCATACCCACACTCGTGGTAAGTCGCAATCAAGAGTTCGTAGGTTCGTTTGGCTTCAGTGAAATCTTGCTTACGCTCGCTGTCGGTCGCGTAAATCTCTTCCCACGGGGGAGCGGCAAACACCGGATCGGCGTAACGATATTCCATACACGCGTGAAGAATGTTCTGCTGGTCCAGTAAGCCGATCAGGCGAGCGTAGCAAAGCGTGTCTGGAATCCCGCGATCACTAAACAGCGGTTCCGCCGCGGGCGTGTGGTCCTGGTAGGACTTTATGGATTCTTGCAGCATAAGCGATGTGTATTGATGCTTGTCATCCCAGGGAAGTGCGCGTCCTCCGGACCGAACCTGCTCCTGAATAATTTGCCGGGCAACCTCGGGTGCATGATGGAACCCCAGGGACTCGAGTTCCTTCAAGACGGTGGTCTTTCCGGCACCCGGCCCGCCGGTCACAACATAAAGGTTGTCATTGATCATTCGAGTACTTCAAACTGAGCGCGGAGACTTACGACAGTTTGGTCAGCAATTCCGCATGTTGTTAGCTCCACACCAGGGTGGCGACAGAGTCTTTCTTCAGCGAGAGCTCAGCTTGCATTCCTCCGTGCTGCACCAGCACACTTTGATCACCTGCGGAGTTACTTACCACAAGCGATCGCTTTCCATCTGGGTTTTGGAAAGCCACATGATCCAGGCCTGCGATCGTTCCCTGCGAATCGAAACGAAGAGCGCCCTGGCGAATAAATCGAGAGAAGTGGGCTAACGCCCAGAACTGCCCGCTGCGCGTGATCTCTTTGGTTTTGGAATGAATCGCGACAACTCCTCCGCAAGGAAAGGGACCGATATTTGGTTTACCGACTTCATCCAGGGCAAGATTCCATGCGGTGATCGATTGACACCAATTTCTCAAAATACTGTTGAAGTTACTCACCCACTTGGTCCAATCGCTCAGATAGTCGGGGCTGGTATAGTCTGGGCCACCTTCGGTCCAATACATCGAAACATCGGGATATTCATCGTGCACCCGAGTCATCATGGCTGGCTGACCCACATATCCATGCCACGCTACGGCGTTGCAGTGTTGCCGCAGCTCTCGATCTTCCAATTCGCCAATAGCACGCCCCCACAGGTTGTAGTTGTGATCGAGAATCCAGATCTTGGTCTGCAGTCCATTCTGCTTTAGCAATGGACCCAGTTTCCGCACAAACTCTATTTCATACTCTTGCGGCCAGATGCAGGCGGGCATTTTTCCGTCCTGGTCAGTATCGACTTCATTTTGCGGGGTTACGGCTTGAACAGGAACGCCGTCGGCTGTATATGCCTGCAGGAATCTCACGAAGTACTCCGCGTACACTCCCAGATATCGCCTTCGCATGGATCCACCCAACATCGATCCCCCAGACTTCATCCATCCCGGAGGGGTCCACGGCGATGAGAACAAGAACAAGTCAGGATTCACTGCCCTCGCCTGCCGCAGGATGGGCAAAATGTACTTGCGATCACGTTCTATCGAGAAGCGCTTCAATTCAGGATCTGCATCTCCCTCATCGTACGTGTACGCCTCGGTCGAGTAGTCGCTGGCTCCGATGCAAGTGCGGCAGACATTTAACCCGAGTTCTGAGGGAGAAAACATTTCATGGAACAACTTCTCGCGAGCGGTGGGCTCGAGCTGATTGAACATGTAGCACGCCGCATCGGTGAACGCACCACCGAAACCAAGAATGGACTGGAACTTCTTGTCCGGATCCAACATTATCGTTGGCCCATTCAGTGTGCTGCTCGCTTTTCTCCATGGAATCGATGGTGCCGCGGCGCAGCGTCGTTCTTGATCGGTGATCCACACTTGGATATTCCCCGCACCGGATTCGGACTGCGGAAGTTCGAATGCTCCGGCCAGCCTGGTTGCAGCTGCTGTCGCAATGCCAAGTCCTGATTGCTTGAGAAAAGTGCGTCGGCTCGATTCGCTGCTGATGGCCCACACCTCGCGAAAAATGTTTTGTTGCGAAAAACTATATCACTCACATGCAATCTGCGATCAGAAGTACTGAAATCAATGGGCTAGCCCTATGATCCGCCGCCTCGATGGCGGGTATACTTGTGTCCGATCGAGCGCTCGGATCGGAGGCGCCTCCTCTTGTTCTTCAAACACTGCCTGGCAATGACGCTTTGTTTGGTTTTGCTGTCCGTATGTTCCCTCGGGCAGAGAAGCCAGTCCTCCAGCAAAATTTCGTGGACCCCGAGCTGGAGTGATGAATTCAACACTCCAAGTGGTTCATCCCCCGACCCTTCAAAGTGGGTTTTCGAGATTGGTGGAGGAGGCTGGGGCAACAACGAACTGGAGTATTACACCGATCGCCCGCAGAATGCACGTATTGAAGACGGAAAACTGATGATTCGTGCACTCGCAGAGAAATACACGGGAAAAGACGGAACCACTCGCGAGTATACGTCTGCTCGCCTGAAGACGAAGGGCAAGTTTGCACAAAAGTACGGACGCTTCGAAGCAAGCATCCGCATTCCTTACGGTCAAGGTCTATGGCCGGCGTTCTGGATGCTGGGGGATGACTTCGATAAGGTCGGTTGGCCCGAGTGTGGCGAGATCGACATGATGGAGAACATTGGGAAAGAACCATCTGTTGTCCACGGCTCTATTCATGGCCCCGGTTATACCACGGATATCGAGGCGCATTACACGCTTCCGGGCGGGCAGGGGTTGGCGGATGACTTCCACGTTTATGCGGTCGAATGGGAGCCGAACGCGATTCGCTTTTACATCGACAAGACTCTCTACGTCACGCGAACCCGAGCCGATCTCAAACCGAACCAGGTCTGGGCCTTCGATCACCCCTTCTACATGATCTTGAACGTTGCTGTCGGGGGCGATTGGCCGGGAAGTCCTGATCGCTCGACCTCCTTCCCGCAGGTTATGTTGGTGGACTATGTGAGGGCGTACCGCTCGAAGAGCGAGTAAACTGCTTTCAAGTCGGCTGCCGCTTTGCTCGGGCATTCAAAAAGTAACTGCAGGTGGCGAAAAACGTGTCCCCGATGATCCATCCCAAAATGTCGGCGCAGGTTTGCGGCGTTACCCGAATTACGCGGGCAACCACGTGGCTGGTGCCATTGCTAGTGTGGTCTGCTCCACTTGTTGCCCAGCAGGTGGAGAATGCCACGCCGCTGCCGATCCTCACTCGTGTCGAACAAATTCGACATCTCACTCCCGAAGAGGCAGCTCGGGGATACCCCGTCCGTATAAGGGGCGTTCTCACAGATGATGTCCCTGCCCCCGATTTCTTCATTCAGGACCAAACGGCCGGAATCTACGTCGAAGGTAGTCATTCACCTGTGTTCGCGCATAGATTTGGTGAACTAGTAGAGGTCCAAGGCGTGACCGGGCCGGGACGGTTTGCACCGGTAATCCGCGAGCAGCAATTTCACATTGTCGGTGTCGGTGCATTACCGGCCGCGCGTTTGTATCAATACAGCGAACTGGCAGATGGACAACAGGATAGCCAGTGGGTGAAAGTGCGTGGAATCGTACGCTCTGCTGCAATCGATCGAGACTCCTGGCACGAGACCACACTAGCACTGACCGTCGCATCAGGCGGAGGTCAATTCAAAGTGCGAACGCCTATCACGCGCGAGGAGGACTTTTCCTCCTTCGTCGACAGTGAAGTATTGATCGAAGGCGTTTGCGGCAGCCTATTCAACGGAGAGCGACAGCTTGTCGGATTGCTGTTCTACGTCCCGCGAGTAAGTCTGATACATGTAGAGAACGCAGCCAATGAAGTGCCTTTTACTGCGCTCTTACGATTCTCCCCAGGCGCTAACGGTTCTCACAGGGTTCGCGTTCGAGGAGTGCTTGGATACCAACAGGCTGGAAACGCCATCTTTTTGCAAAATCAGGGACGAGGCCTGCGTGTACTCACCCAGCAGGAAACGAAGCTTGAAGTCGGTGACATCGTTGATGCGATCGGATTTCCAGCCATGGGAGAATCAGCGCCGGTTCTCGAAAACGCTGTTTTCCATCGTGTGGGACGTGCCGCGATACCGACACCTGTAAAGTTTGATCCAATCCAGCCATGGGAGCAATTCGACGGCAGCCTGGTTACCCTCACCGCGAAATTGCTCCACCGTCAAACTCAACCGGATGGCCTTATCCTTCTACTGCAAAGCGGAGAGGTTCTTTTCGAGGCCACGCTGCGACCTGATGATTCAATCGACAATCTCAAGTCCATACCTCTAAGCAGTGAGATCAAGGTCACTGGCGTATGCCTGGTGCGAAGCGGCGGTCTGTGGCGGGTTCCGGAGTCCTTCCGAGTTCTGCTCCGGTCCTCTTCAGACGTCGTCGTCTTACAGACTCCCTCGTGGTGGAATCTGCGCCATGTTCTGTGGTTGTTAGGCGTTGCCGGTATTGTCTTGCTGGCAATGATCGCGTGGGTGGTCGTCTTGGGACGCCGCCTGCGGGAACAAATGGCTATTATCCGCCAAAAGCTGCGGAGTAGCGCTGTCCTTGAAGAACGTAATCGTATTGCTCGCGAACTCCACGATACGGTGGAACAGGAACTCGCCGGCATCACTATGCAGCTCGACCTGGCAGTTGACTGTTTCAATCATGCTCCCCCGATCGCCTTGCAGGCACTGGAGACCGCCCGTAAAATGAGCCGCCATAGCATGGTTGATGCGAGACGTTCGGTGTGGGATCTGCGCTGCCACTTTCTTGAGAATGGAAATCTCACCTCTGCCCTCAAAAGTGTTGTCAACTCGTTGAACCTCCCGAGTAATTTGAGAGTGGAGGTCGTGGTGGAAGGAACTCCTGTGCGCCTTGCTCCTGCGATGGAAATGAATCTGCTTCGGATAGGTCAGGAGGCAGTCGGCAATGCCGCAAAGCATGGACAAGCCGAAAATATTGAAATTTCACTTTCTTACATGCCGGGTAGGGTGCGGCTCACGGTCCGCGATAACGGGCGAGGTTTCGATCCGGCGGCGAATACGCCCACCGGCCACTTTGGACTGCTCGACATGCGCGAACGCGCACGTTGCCTGGGTTGCGATTTGCAGGTGGAGTCTCTCGCAAACGTGGGCACTACAATTTCGGTGGAAGTACCAATCGATGCACAACCAACCTTCGATACCGAGCTCAAAGCCGATTCGTATTCTAGTCGTTGACGATCACTTCATGGTACGGATGGGGCTATCTGCTTCTCTTAACGTTGAAGCTGACATGCAGGTTGTCGCAGAAGCGGATAGTGCTGATGCGGCCATCGCCGCCTATCGTAAGCATCACCCCACGCTCGTGATGATGGATCTCCGCCTGCCCGGCGTAAGCGGGACGGATTGCACTGCCGCTATCGTCCGCGAGTTTCCCGATGCTCAGATCTTGATTCTCTCGACTCATTCAGGCGAAGAAGAAGTCTATCGCTCGCTCCAGGCGGGAGCTCGCGGTTACGTAGTGAAGAGCGTGATGCGGGAAGAACTCCTCCGTGCCATACGTGAAGTCCATGGCGGGCGGCGTTACCTGGAACCGGCTGTGGCCCTGCTTTTAGCCGAGCGCATGTCCCATCGCACATTGACGAATCGCGAGATCGAAGTCTTACGCATGGTCGCAAAGGGCTTGGGTAACAAGGAAATTGCGGCTGCACTGAATATCGCTGAAGTTACCGTCAAGCTTCATGTCAGCCACGTTCTCGAAAAATTGAATGTCAACGACCGCACACAAGCTGCCACCGTTGCTTTACAGCGTGGCATCATCGCGCTCGAATAGAGATCTTTCGACCTGTACGAAAGTATAAGGGGACTGATATTCCATTGCATGACAGCTTTTTTACCTAGCATTACCCTAGAATGCCCTGTTTTCCAAGTCTCGGGATCAGAGTGAGGTTTGTGAAGGCGCCGCGCCATCAGGCTTGAATACCAGGAGAGAAGGTATGTCGAGGAAATCTGTGTTTCATCTTCGTCCCGCCACCAATCACACCGTCGCTTTTATGGTAGTAGTGCTGCTAATTGGTTGCTCCTCGTTGATCGCCCAGGTCACTTCAGGAACAATTTTTGGCGTAGTGACTGATGCGAGCGGCGCGGTTGTCAGCGGCGCCACCGTCACCGTCGCTAATCCCGCGACTGGTCTAGACAGAAAAATCACCAGTGGGGGGAGTGGCGAATTCTCTGCGCCTAACCTCCTGCCAGGAACCTACGTCATCACAGTGGAAGCCCAGGGATTCAAGAAGCTCGAGAAGACAGGCTTCGTTCTCAACGCCGCCGATAAGCTGAATGCCGGCCAATTTGCCCTGGACGTCGGGACCGCCAGTGAATCTGTGACCGTTACTGCCGATGCTGGGCAGATTCAATTGCAAGCCAGTTCCGGGGAACGATCTGACGTGGTGACCAGCAAGCAACTGAACGATGTCGCCATAAACGGACGAAACGTCCTCGACTACCTCAAACTCATTCCTGGTTTCAGTGGCACCTTCGATGGCCATGCGTCGGGTACCGGGGGCAACGATTCATACAACATCAATGGCACTCGTGCCAACCAGCACGAGTTCACGATCGATGGCGCCTCGAACGTGGATACAGGCAATAACGGTGGCACTCACGTGACGCTGAACACGGACGCCATCGAAGAAGTCAAGGTCCTGACCTCAAACTACCAGGCCGAGTATGGTAAGGCTGCCGGAGGTCAGATTGCCCTAACTACCAAGAGCGGCACCAATAGCTGGCACGGAAACGGGCGCTTCTTCCACCGCCACGAAGGTTTGAACGCCAACGAGTGGTTCAACAAGAAAGACCAGTTGGCATCTTCAACTCCTCACAACGACCCGCCACTGTACCGCTATAACTACGTTGGTTACCAGGTTGGCGGTCCAGTCATGAAGAACAAGTTGTTTGTTTTTTGGAGCCAGGAGTTCTATCGCCAGCTTGTTCCGAGTGGAGGGACTACCCAGTTCTACACTCCTACTGCATTGGAGCGGCAGGGCGACTTTTCGCAGTCGATCAATGGCGATGGGCTGCCGATCGTGATCAGTGGCCCCGCTGTTGTGAACAACAAGATTGATCCAACACTGCTGTCTGCCGCTGATCAGGCGGTCTTCAATCAGGTCCAGAAGATTCTCAATCTTTTTCCGCTTCCCAACGTGAGCGGCTATGGCCCCAATCAGAATTACAATTACTCCAACGCATTTTCAGCGGAGAATCCTCGCCGTGAGGATATTCTGCGCGTCGACTTCCAGCTCAACAGCAACAATCGCTTGTACGGTCGCTGGATTCATAACGCGGATACAAGCACTGCCCCGTATGAGAATTTCCCCGGACCCTTTGGAATCTTTGCCTGTTCCTCGGCTATTAACTTCGAGGGTGGCTGCGTGCAGGAGCATCCGGGCTGGAATCTCTCCATAAACCTGATAAGCACAATTACGCCGACATTGCTGAACGAGTTCTCGGTCGGACCCAGTCATACCCTTTCGATTGCCGAGAGCGTCAACGGGAATGTCTCCCGGGGCGTCAACGGCATTGACATGCAGTTGCTCTATCCCGTGTCGCAGGATCAGTCAATTCCTGACTTCAGCTTCAATCAGCTGGACAACACGAATTTTGCGGGAAGCTACCTGGGTGGTACGCCATGGAAGCAAGCCAACACCACAATCAACGTTAACGATAACCTCACGTGGGTTCGACAGGCTCACACCTTCAAATTTGGCATGTTCTATCAGCGCAGCCGCAAGGATCAGCCGGCATGGGGAAACATTAACGGCCAATTCAGCTTTGGCACTGGCCCCACCGGCGGGGGAACGTGTCCCGGAGGAGCGGGAACCTGCAAACTCGGCGATCCCATTGCCAGCGCTCTGGTCGGGGATTTTGACAGTTTCAGTCAGTCCACGGCCCGCCCATTGGGCAAGTTTCGTTACAACCAATTGGAGTTTTATGTACAAGACACGTGGAAAGTCACGCCCCGCCTAACTCTGGATTATGGCATGCGGTTTGCCTGGATTCCTCCGCAATACGACGACGCTAATCAGGTCGCACTGTTCGATCCTTTCTCCTACAATCCGGCGAATGCAGTGACCATCAACCCGGACGGTAGTATCAATACGGCGGCGGGAGGAGACCCTCTGAATGGAATGAGGTTTAGCAATCAAGGGCAAATTCCATCGGGGGGCTGGGATAGCCGCGGCATTATGCCTGAGCCGCGCGTAGGTTTCGCGTACGACCTATTTGGTACCCACAAAACGGTTCTTCGTGGCGGTGCGGGCATGATGCACGACCGCACCCAGGGAAACTTGATCTTTAACACGGTATTCAACAACCCGGCTATCGTGCAGACGGCATCTGTCGGTTCGGGCACTATCGCCACACTGCCGACGCAACAGAGCTCCTTCGGAAACGGTGTCTTAACCAATATTCTTGGGGCGGCTCGAGACGGGAAGGTGCCCACGGTCTACAGCTTCAGCTTTGGCATCCAGCATGAGCTTTCTAAGGACACAACCATCGATGTCGCCTATGTCGGAACGTTATCGCGCCACTTAGTTACATCACGCGATATCAATGCCGCTCCCTATGGTTCTGCGTTTGCGCGCATAAACCAGGATCCGAACTGTGTGGACAATCAGGATCCGGCTCAACCGGTATTCCCAGGCGGGGTTGTGCCCGCTGTTCAGCCTGGGCTTCAGCCGGAGTATGCCGCTGCAGGCTTCAACTTTAACGGCTTCTGCACGTTCGGATTCCACAATTTCTCGTCCGCCTACATCGTGCCTTACAAGGGCTATGGGCAGATCTCCTACTTGGAGTTCAACGGAACCTCGAACTACAACTCGCTGCAAGCGTCTATTGATCGTCGCTTCGGCAAGGGACTCACATTCGGGGCATCGTATACCTGGTCCAAATCTCTAACCACAGCTAACTCCGATCAGGATACCCAGGACACATTTGACGCCCTGCTGGGTTACCGAGCCGCGGGCTGGGATCGCACTCACGTCTTTGCCGCAAGCTACGTATACGACATTCCAAGCGTGACGAAACATTTTGGTGGACCGAAGTGGTTGTCCTACATCACGGATAACTTCCAACTCAGTGGTGTGACGCAATTCATGACAGGCACCCCCGTCGATCTGAATAATGCCTTTGGTTTTCCTCCCGGAAGTATTACTGGTTCCGACCAGTACGGCGCACTGCCCATATATGTAGCGGTCGATGGAGAGGGCAATCCGATAGTTCCACGAATCGGGTTCCCGGGCCGCGGGTCGCGCGACTTTTTCCGCAATGGCGGAATGCAGACCTGGGATATGTCTTTATTCAAGAACATCCCGCTGGGTAATGAGGCGCGTTACATCCAACTTCGTCTCGAAGCGTTCAACGCTTTCAACCATCCCAATTTCCTTGACCGCAACTTTAGCTTCAATTCGACAGGGCCCTGGGCATATGCCAGCCCCACCGATCCCCTAACCGTCACGAAGGTCAATGATTGGGGACAATTCACGGATACCTATGGAACAGGCCCCGGCGGCTTCCGCGTGATCCAGCTTGGTGCCAAGATTTATTTCTAAACCGTCGCTATCCTCTTGCCCGCGGCCTCGGCCGCGGGCCTTCTTCCATGACCTGCATCTCCGGAGACTCTTTGGCGCGCCTTCTCCGATCACGAATCTTCATCCTTGCTGTCGCACTCCTTCGTTACGAATGTGTTGCACGGGTGCCTCCACCTGCGCCTGAGATCAGCGTAGAGGTCTTCCGTTCGAGTGCAGACCTCAAAGAGCGCTTGCAGCTCCAACCGGCGCTGAAATTCGTGGCTCCAGAATCTTCATCGCCCACCATCACCGTAGACGACACCCATACCTTCCAGCAGATGGATGGCTTCGGGGCCTCATTCACGGATTCTTCTGCATGGCTCATCTTCAACAAGCTCTCTGCGTCACAGCGAACTGACGTCATGGAGAAACTCTTCGATCCTATCAAGGGAATCGGACTCAGTTTCTTGCGACAGCCAATGGGAGCTAGCGACTTCGCCCTGACGCATTACAGCTATGATGACCTTCCTAACCGCCAATCAGATCCCGACTTAGTTCACTTCTCGATTGACCATGATCGGAAATACATTTTGCCCCTTCTGCGCCAGGCGCGGGCCTTGAATCCGCAGCTAAGGGTAATGGCTAGTCCTTGGAGTCCGCCGGGATGGATGAAGACTTCTGGCTCGTTGCGCAAGGGAGAACTGCTTCCGACGGCATACGCGACTCTTGCCCGGTACTTCGTTCAGTTCGTAAAGAGCTATGCCGCTGAGGGTGTTCCGATTTACGCGGTCACTATGCAGAATGAGCCACTGTATAATCCCGACGACTATCCCGGCATGAGCGTTAGCGCAGAACAGCAGGCCAAGTTTGTGCGCGATGATCTTGGTCCGACATTCAAGCAAAACCAATTGGATACGAAGATCATGATCTTCGATCACAATTGGGATCTGATCGACTTTGCATACTCTGTCCTGAAGGATTCAGCTGTCTCTGCCTTTGTTGCCGGCACGGCGCTGCATTGCTACGGCGGTTCGGTTGATGCGCAGGATCAATTGCACGTCCGATTTCCTGAAAAAGACATCTGGCAAACCGAATGCTCGGGAGGGGATTGGCAGACGAAGGATTTACTCCAGGAGCAACTCGGACTCGTCATCGGTACAACCAGAAATTGGTCGAAAAGTGTTGTTCTCTGGAATCTTGCGCTCGATCAGGATCACGGTCCGCACTTAGGCGGATGTGGCAATTGCCGTGGCGTCGTTACCGTGAACTCCGGTTCATCTCCGTCGGGATTCACCACCACCGTGGATTATGTTGCGCTGGGGCACGCCAGCAAATTCGTTGTACCCGGAGCTTGGCGTATCGAATCCGGTCCTTCAAACCAGAATGAACTGCAAAATGTCGCATTTCGCAATCCTGACGGCTCAATCGTCTTGCTCGTCTTGAACAGCAGTAGTAAAACGTTGTCGTTCCATGTGCGCTGGTCCGAGCGATCTTTTGTCTATACTCTCGAACCGGGCTTCGCGGCTACATTCTGTTGGCGACCGCCAGCCACAAAGAGCCAGCGCTAACGTATGCGATTTTCGGCGTTGATTTGATTCCTCGAAACAAAGGAGCATGCCTTCATGAGTAAGAACAACTTCTCACGGCGTGAATTTCTACAGACAACAACCGGCGTAGCCGGTGCTGCGATGGCCGTAAATGCAGTTATGCTCGACCCTGGACCGGCATTCGCGTCTTATCGTCCAGTTCCCGCGAGCGACCGCATTCGAATAGGAATCGTGGGGGTAGGCATGGAGGGCACGCCTCTCTTGACCACTGCCATTACGCTCCCTGGAATCGAATGTGTGGGAGCCGCGGACTTGTACGATGGCCGCCACGAGTTAGCAAAGGAGATCGTTGGCAAACCGATCAAGACAACGCGCCGATACCAGGATCTTCTGGATGATAAGTCGATCGACGCCATCATCGTCGCAACGCCAGACCATTGGCATAAGCAGGTCGTCGTTGACTCAGTTTCGGCGGGGAAGGACGTCTACTGCGAAAAACCCTTCTCCCACAATCCTACGGATGGTCTCGCCATGGTCGCTGCAGCAAAAAAGACCGGGCGCATCGTTCAGGTAGGTGCACAGCGCACGAGTTCGACCCTTTGCGCTAAAGCACATGAATTGTTCAAGAGCGGTGCCATTGGAGAGTTGAGCCTCATCGAGGGCAGCCTGGGACGCAATGATCCCACTGGCGCCTGGGAATATCCGCCACCGGCCGATCTTTCGCCACAGAATCTCGATTGGGATACCTGGCTCGGAACCGCCCCAAAGATTCCCTTCGATCCCAAGGTCTTCGCGCGCTGGCGCTGCTGGAGGGAATACGGCACCGGACTGGCAGGTGACTTGCTGGTTCACTTGCTTAGCGGAATGCAATTCGTCATCGGAACCAATGAAATTCCCAAGCGCGTTTCTGCGTTCGGCGGCATATACCGATGGAAAGATGGCCGTAACACTCCCGACGTGCACCCCATTCTCCTTGAATACGCCGGAGTCCCTGTCTACATGCGACTCACGCTCGGGACTGAGACCTCCGAAGTGACGCGCTTTATGGGCTCGAAGGGAATTATCGAACTCACCGAGTTTGGTCTCAGCTACACGCCGCAACCGGGGATCGACCTCGCTCCCAGCTACTATTGCTACGGTCTTCCCAGCAGGCTAAAGAATGCCTACTTTGACCAATGGCATGAGGAGAATGATCCGAAACCGGGTCAGGAACCCATGTACGAAACAACCAGTTACAAGGGCAATGATTACGACGATTTGAAACCGCATCTGTACAACTTCTTCGAAGCGGTTCGTTCGCGTAAGCCCGTCGTGCAGGATGCGGTCTTTGGTCATAACACTGCGCTAGGGTGTCACATGGCAAATGAATCTTATTACCGAAAAGCGCCCGTTACGTGGGACGCATCGGCAGGGAAGATCGTCTAAACCAGTCATTGGTCGTTAGTCGTTGGGCCTTGGCAAATACCAACCCGGGACTAGCGACCAACTTCTTGATGCAAACAGGTTCGGAATCCATCGCAGGAGGTACTTGTCATGAGGCGTCATGGAATTCTGTTTTCTGCCGTCGTCACAATTGCATTCCTTTTAGCTGGCACCTGTTTCGCCTTTAACGCAGCAGCCGACGCGAAGCCATTCCTAGGGCGCTGGGACCTCACTCTGAAAGCCCCGAACAAAGAATACCCTTCCTGGTTGGAGTTCACTATGAACGGGGATCAATTGCAAGCGCGTATGGTCAGCCGATGGGGCCACGCCCGCATGCTCCCCAAGGTCGAACTCACGAACGGCATTCTTACGTTTGTTTCCCCCAAGGAAGAAGAAGACCGCAAGGATGACATGGTCTTTGAAGGCAAGCTCACCGACAAGATGCTCAGCGGAACGACTTCTGGACAGGACGGCACACCGTGGACATGGACGGGAGTGCGCGCCCCTGAACTCAAAGCAAATTCGAATCCAAAGTGGACCAAGCCTATTGAGCTGTTTAACGGGCGCGATCTCACCGGTTGGACCCAGGACAAATCGAATCCCAATGCTTTGTGGAAGGTTGAAAATGAAACGCTCGTGAGCCCAGGTCGCGGCCCCGAACTGATCTCCGAAGGCAAATACAAGGACTTCAAGCTCCACGTGGAATTTAACTGCGGGGATAATGCCAATAGCGGCATCTATCTTCGCGGCCGCTACGAAGTCCAAGTTGAAACCAATTCAGCAGAAGAGCCGCCCAGCCACCACACCGGTGGGATCTACGGCTTTCTTGCACCGACGCCCGAGCAGCCCCGCAAGGCGAATGTTTGGCAGACCTTTGACATCACCCTCGTGGGACGGACCATCACAGTGGTGCAGAACGGAATCACCATAATCGACCATCAGGAAATTCCGGGAATCACCGGTGGCGCACTCGATAGCCGCGAAGCCGAACCCGGGCCCATTTATCTGCAGGGAAGTGAGGACGGACACATCCTCTATAGGAAAATCGTGCTGACCCCAGCGAAGTAGATTATAGATTTCAGATTTTGGGTTTCGGGTTAATTTCAGATTCTGAGACTTAGGATTGCAGATTAGTAACCGCTCTTAGGTCTGGAGTTCACCAAAATCGGACAGCCTAAATCTGCAATCTAGAATCCGCAAATCTGAAATCTCTTCAATATTTGACGATCGCCGTAAACGACTTCGGATCCAGACTCGCTCCGCCGACTAGCGCTCCGTCGATTTCGTCTTCGCTCATAAGCGCCTTGGCATTCTCCGGCTTGACCGATCCACCGTACAGTATTCGTAGATTGCTGGCGAACTCCCCGCCAAACGCTTTCTCCGCTTCACCGCGGATCAACTGATGCGCCTCACTGGCCATCTGCGGTGTTGCGGTCTTTCCCGTCCCGATCGCCCAGACCGGCTCGTAGGCCACTACCAACTTGGCAGCCTTTTTCGCAGAAATTGCGTGGAAAGCGCGCAAGCACTGCCTTCGCAGCACGTCCTCAGTAAGATTTGCTTCTCGCTCCTCCAGTACCTCGCCCACACAGACGATAGGAGTCAGTCCTGCCTCAAGCGCTGCCTTTACACGCATGTTGACCGTATCATCCGTCTCGCAGAAAAACTGCCGCCGTTCCGAATGCCCAATAATTGCATGGGAGCATCCAACACCCAGCAGCATTCCGCTCGATACTTCTCCGGTGAACGCGCCTTCTTTTTCCCAATGCACGTTCTGAGCACCTATGGCTACGTGCGATCCCTTAGCAGCGTCGACGGCTGTAGGAAGGCAAACAAAGGGTGGGCAGATCGCGATTTCATCGCGTGTATGATCGGCGACCAACGGCAGAAACTTGCCGAGGAAGTCACGGGTTTCATCGGGTGTCTTGTACATCTTCCAGTTGCCGGCGATCAGTTTCTTTCTCATGATGGCATTTGTCCTATGGAACAGTAGTAAGACTTGCTAGGGTATGCATCCGGTTGTTCAAGTGCCAGCGCGGCGAAAGAATCTAGAGTTGGTTTGTCGAAGAGGACCATCTCCACCAACACAAGGTGCTTCGCTGCTACCAGGCTCTTGACTATAGTTGGAATCGCCACGGCCGCGGCCTCTTTCACAGGATATCCAAAAACTCCCGTCGAGATCGCAGGGAAAGCGATGCGTTTGAGCTTTAGTTCGTCGGCGATACGCATAGATTCCCGGTAGCAACTGGCCAGGGTTTCCGCTTCATCGCCATCCCCGCCACGCCAGATCGGGCCCACCGCATGGATCACATATTCCGCGGGAAGCAATCCGGCCCTCGTAGCGACTGCATGTCCGGGAGATATCGGCCCATGTTCGTTGGAAATCCGGCGGCACTCATCAGCAATCGCCGGACCGGCGGCGCGATGGATCGCACCACACACGCCACCGCCGGCCAGCAACATCGAGTTCGCAGCATTCACGATGGCGTCAGTTGAACTTTTTGTAATGTCGCCGCGCAATATTCGAACGAGTAAGGGATCGTCCAGATGCACATCGACGAAATAGTTTCCATCGTGCGGTAATTCCATGGGGATCCGAAGTTACTTATTGGTGAGTGCTTCCACTCCTGGCAGCTTTTTGCCTTCGAGGAACTCCAGTGACGCCCCACCTCCCGTGGAGATGTGAGTCATATTCTCGGCGACGCCGGCCGCATGAACCGCGGCAACCGAATCTCCTCCCCCCACAATGGAGATGGCGCCCGGATTATCTGCAATTGCTCGAGCAATCTTGAACGTTCCTTTGGAAAATGGACTCACCTCGAAAACTCCCATGGGTCCATTCCACACGATCGTTCGAGCGCGAGAAATTTCCTCCGCGAAGATCTCCGCTGTCTCTGGCCCGATGTCCAGAGCCATCAGGTTCGGAGGGATCGGCTGGCCCTGGCCAACGCGGTGAATGACCGAGTTCACGTCAATTTTTTCCGCCGTCACATGATCGATCGGTAACAACATTTTCACATTGTGATCTTTGGCTTGCTGGAGCAGATTCTTTGCCAAGTCAACTTTGTCTTCTTCCACCAAAGACTTACCAACCTGCTGGCCTTGGGCTTTGAGAAAGGTATACGCCATTCCGCCGCCGACAATCAGGGCATCCACCTTATTAATGAGGTTTTGAATGACCCCGATCTTGTCGCCAACCTTGGCTCCTCCGAGAATCGCAACAAACGGCTTCTCGGGATGTTGGAGTGCCTTTCCCAGATACTCGAGTTCTTTCTGCATCAAGAGGCCGGCTGCTGATTTCTGTACAAACTTCGTCATTCCTACCGTCGAAGCATGCGCGCGGTGCGCCGTGCCAAAAGCGTCGTTGACATAAAAATCGGCCAGCGTCGCCAATTGCTTCGCGAACTTTTCGTCATTGGCTTCTTCCTCAGCATGAAAACGGAGATTTTCTAACAAGAGTGTCTGACCCTTTTCCAGTTTGCCCGCTACCTCTTCGGCTTCGGGGCCTACGCACTCGGGCGAGAACCCGACATTCTCTCCGCGGGCCAGCTCCCGGTCGAGCAGCATCCGCAGCCGTTCGGCCACCGGCTTCAGGCTCATCCGCGGATTCGGTTTCCCCTTCGGTCTTCCGAGGTGAGAGGCGAGAATCAATCGTGCGCCATGCCGCAGGGCGTACTCAATCGTCGGCAGAGTCTCACGGATCCGCGTGTCGTCCAATACGCGGCCAGCTTCATCCAGCGGCACATTAAAGTCGACGCGCATGAAGACGCGGTGGTCGTTCAAGGGAAGGTCTCGTATCGAAAGCTTGGACATCGCAAGTCCTCACTAGGTGGCGTTATTGCTGTTCCCGTGGAGAGAGGCATCTTTCCGTCGCGAGCGAGGGCAATGGCTGCCCTCGCCGCTCGCATTGCGGAATGACTTACAGGCCCTTGCTGCCGATGTAGTTGAACAGATCGCGAACGCGGCAGGAGTATCCCCATTCATTGTCATACCAGGAGATCACCTTGACCAGCGTTCCTGCGACTACCAGCGTCATTTTTGAGTCCACGATCGACGAACGTGAGTCCCCTTTGAAGTCCGACGACACAAGTTCATTCTCCTCATACCCCAGGTAGCCTTTCAACGGACCGCTTTCCGAGGCCTTTTTGAGTGCCTCATTTACCTCTTCTTTCGTGGTCTTCTTCTCTACCGTCGCTACCAAATCAACTACCGAAACGTTGGGAGTCGGTACGCGCATTGCAAATCCGTCGAGCTTACCGGCCAGGTCAGGGATCACCAGTTTCAGCGCCTTGGCCGCGCCGGTAGACGTAGGGATCATGCTGATGGCCGCAGCTCGGGCACGACGCAGGTCCTTGTGAGGGAAGTCCAAAATAACTTGATCATTGGTGTAGGAATGGATCGTTGTCATTGACCCGCTCACGATCTTGAACGTGTCGTTCACCACTTTCGCGATCGGCGCCAGGCAATTGGTGGTGCAAGACGCATTCGAAATGATGTGGTGCTTGGCCGGATCGTAGACCTGCTCGTTCACTCCAAGAACTAACGTTACGTCTTCATTCTTCGCTGGAGCCGAAATGATGACCTTCTTCACCGTCCCGCGCATGTGCTTCTTCGCATCTTCGGCGTTCGTAAATCGGCCCGTGGATTCCAACACGATCTGCGCGCCGACCGATTCCCATGGCAGCTTCGCAGGGTCTTTTTCTGCGAACACTTTGAACGTGCGATTGTCGACCGTAATGCTGTCGGCGCCCGCCGTGATCTTGTGAGACAGGTTTCCAAGAATAGAGTCGTACTTCAGCAAATGGGCTAACGTTTTCGGATCGGTCAGATCATTGACTGCAACGAACTCGATGTTCGGGTCGTTCAGCGATGCCCGCATCACATTACGTCCGATTCGTCCAAAACCATTAATGCCAACTTTGATTGCCATTTCGCCTCCGCGCGAGAATGAAAACACTGATAAGAATGCAATTGGGCCGGAAACAGAAAATGTTAACAGGCGGCAAAGGTTAGCGGCAAATTCCCCGCGTCATTCGAGTTCTGAAATGAAACGCAAATCGCGATTTACGGACCATTTTGGGCATTTAGATCCAGGCACAAACAATGACGATTCGTTACGCAAACGAGATCTCAAGGTAAAGGCTCGTGTTCCGCCATATCCATGGAAGACGCGCCGCCCAGTACTTGCGGTCGATCGTCTGCCGCGCTCGTTGAAATTCCCCTTGCGGGAGGACTCGGACCTTAGCAGTAAAATCCGGACCGCTAATCTTTCCACGTATCGTGCATGGTGCGATTCGGGCATTCTGATTATTCCGGATTCGCTTTGCCTTGCCCGAGCCACCGTTGCTCATGACGTACAATTTGTCGCCTTCTTCTCCAAACCACACAGGAGTTCTGACCAATTCGCCTGACTTCCTATATGTTCCCAAGCTTACGTACTTTTGACCGTGGATTGCCGGTGGGATCGTCATGAGCCAGTTCTCCGAATCGTTTTGTTCTCGAACGGGCTACCTGCCTTGGTTCGTCAGATTGCCCGTAAGCGCAACAATGTGTTACAAGCCAAACATGCGGAAATGGATGCGAGATCGCATAAAAGGGCGCAAAAAGTCATCGGCAACGACTAAATCCGAGCCGACGCAGGCCCCCTTACAGCCGGCATACTTCGATACGGAAGCGTCTTCAGCCCCAACCAAGGCGGAAAAGGAGCCCGCGCCATCGCCCAAGGATGTCGAATCTGAAATCGAGCAGCCCGCCGAGAAAGCCTCCGAAGCACCATCGGGTGCTCAGCCAAAAGCACCGAAGCGCCGTCGCCGTCGCGGACGTGGTGGCCGGGGAGGTGCCAAGGCACCCGTGGCAGCCGTTACGGAAAGATCTGGTTCGTCCGACAACAGCGCACCTGTGCCGGCCGCTCACCCTCAAGCAGTAGCACAGCCTGCTCACTTACAGCCAGCGAATGCTGCTCCAGCCCGAGCGCCAAAGGGCATTGTTGTCCTGGCTATCGGATTACCAGGATCAGGCAAGAGCTCCTGGTTCAAACGGCATAACATTACGCCTCTCTCTAGTGATTTGCTGCGCTCGATTCTGTTCGATGATCCCGCGGAGCAGCGCTTCCAGGATTTGGTGTTTTCCAACCTTCGTTCAATGTTGAAAGCCAGGCTGATCGCTCGACGCCCGATGAATTATGTGGACGCCACCAATTTGACTTCCCATGATCGTCATAGCTGGATCAAGCTGGCCAAGGACTTTGGCTACGAAGTACATGCCGTCTTTTTCGACGTTCCACTTGAAGTCTGTCTGGAGAGGAACAAGAAGCGACCGCGAACTGTCGGAGAGGATGTGCTGCGACGTCTTGCCAGCAAGCTCAAGCCCCCCACATTTGAAGAGGGATTCGCCAAGATCACGGTGGTTCGGGTGAAGGCGAAACCTGACTCTGGGAGCGTGGCGGAGGAAGTAGGCTAAAGCCGATTACGAATTGAAAAATGAAACGCCGCCCTTTCGGGCGGCGTTTGTTTTGTCCCTTCTCACCCTCGCCAATTGTTTCTTGGCGGGGCTGAGGGTGCATTTTGTGCCGGTGGCGTCGATCGACCCGCCGGGGTTGACGGTGTCGGGCTCACATGTGGCGTCGGATTCGATGCCGGTGCGCTCTGTCGAGGAGCATCCATCGGCGGTCGTGATGGCGCCGGTGCCATCGACGGCGTGCTCTGACGCGGAGGCTCCGCTTGGTGCGGCGTTGCCGACGGTGGCGGCGCCGGAGCGTACCGTGGAGTCCGATCCTCCACTCCTCGATCTACGTGAGGAGTCGAGACCGGCCCGGACGGACGCGGCACTGTATTTTCTGGCCTGCTCGGAGTCGAATGCTGCTCCACGTTGGGTTGGCTCTCGACTGGAGCGGTTGGCCGCGGAATCGGTCGTGTTGCTGGTGAAGCACTGTAGACCGGCTTGCGATCATCACTCGGCGTCGCATCGTTCCGCGTTGGCTGAGACGGTGTTGTCGGACCTGCATCGTCGCGATGGCCAGTTGGAGGCCGTGGCACAGCGCGTCCGATCGTAGGCTCGACCTCTCGGGCTTCGGTCGGCTCACCAGGGCTCATATTTCGCGTTCCGTTGCCATCCGTTCGGGCCACAGGTTCGTCGCCTCTGTTCTTGACAGTGGGCGGTCTTGGGACGACTCGTCCCGGATTGTGTGGGTCAACCGCCACCGTTCGATCCGCAGTTGGAGGCGTGGGCATAGCTCGTCCGTTGACATCTTGACGATTATCCGTTCGACCAACGGCTGGAACCGGATTACGGGTTACCACGGGACGTGCAACTGCCCTTGTCGGTGGGACAATCGCTCGACCTTCGGCATTGTTTCCGAGCCGGCTCTCGCGAGTCGGTTCCGCGAGCCGTCCTTCGAGATGTGAGCTATTCAGATTGGCAACATCCTTGGCATTTACAGGAAGCAATGACTTGGCTACTGGCCTTGAATCCACGATCGTGCGCGACTCTACTGCGGTCACGCCGCCGGGAGCCTTAAGGTTCGCGTAGTTGAACGCCTTCACGTGTTTCCGTCCAGGATCTCCGTTGCCGTAGTTGTAGTAGTTGTTCGTGACGTACGTGATGTTGGTAATGTGCGTATTCGTTACGTTCACTTGGCGGAAGTATCCGCGGCTACCCCTGTACCACGGAATGTACGGTTCGCCGTAGCCAAGCGGACACCACCCGTAGCCGCCGCCGAACGAAACACCGAAACTGAATCCGCCACCACCAAACCATGCCACTAAAGCGGGCGCATAGACCGGGCGTACATAAACCGGTCCTGGGGCCCAACCCCAATAACCGCTGTAGTAAACCCATCGACCATAGTGGAAGGGAGCGAACCCCCACGGTGCATCGTCGACCCAAGTCCATCCCCACGGTGCGACCCATACCCAGTGGCCGTAGCGATAAGGCGCCCAACCTGCACTGACCGCCCTCGGTACCCAGATGCTTCCGTACGCCGGAACGGTCTGCCAGTATCCGTAGTCATCGAGGTCCTCGTACCCAATCGTGCCGGGAGCTACATACTGTGCCGACACCGCATGATCAGCGCGTTCATTGCGAACGCGGCACCAGTCATCGAAGCTGTCGAACGGAGGCGCCTCATAAATTTCGTGCGCCATTGTCGTGCCAGATGTGAAGCGTGCCCGCTGATGCGATTTCACGCGCACCGAGGGTCCATTTCCGGTCGCATCACCTTCACCCTTGCGCACCGTTACCAGTGTGACGTCGCCGTCTGGTGCCACGTCAAAGCGATACTCGCCGGATTTCTGCACTGTGAAGGCGAGGTTCGGAGTATCGATCTCGTAGATCTCCGACCCATAAAGCTTGCGAACTCGCAGGTTCAGCGTTCCCTGGTTCAGTTGGATTTGAACAGCACTGTCGCTGACGTTGGTCAACGTCAGGCTGGTTTCGTCATCCGCGCGAACCAAACCCGTCCCGACGCCTAATTCAATGCGGGAGTTTTTATCAACCCAGATATTGTCAAAAGTTGTCAGCGGCCTGTTAAGTGATCCGGCGACCCATTCATCGGTTCCGTGTGATTGAACTGAAACGGATCCCGAAATGTACTGTAGGCGCGCGACTCGTCCCGGCGGATCATCATCCGCGGAAACCAGCGTCGCCGCCACAATCAGAAGAAATAGTGAACTGTAAATCGCACGCCTGAGATCTCGCATGGTCTGCCTCCTTAGGGAGACTGCTTTCTAACCACTACGCTCAGGGTCCTCACGCCTTGGGGGTGGCGTTGATGGCCCGTTTGCCCCGTTCAGCAACCCGAAAAACAGGCACTCAATGCTTCTACATACCTTAAACCCGGATGCGCTCCGGAAGTCGCATACTTTGGAGATGCCCCGCTGAGTACCGAAGGTTGTTTTCTGCTTTGTTTACAAAACTTTACTTCAGGTGCTTGAGCATCTCCTTGAATGCAGTACCGCCGGATGACTTCAGTAACTCATAAATCGCCATCTCAGTGCTGGAGAGCACCGCACCGGCTGCTCGCATTCGTTCCAAGCCGATTTTCCAGTTCCATTCGGTACGCGAACTCACTGCATCGCTCGCCACATGAACCAGGTAGCCCTCGCGGAGCGCGCCCAGGGCGGTCTGCATAACGCAGATATGGCTCTCCATCCCGCATAACAGCACGGTGTTCCGGCCAGCAGCAGCGTCCTTGAGAGAGTGGCGGAACTCATCGCTACCAAAGCAGGAGAACATCAGCTTGTCGATTGGTGAGCTCTTTGGGAGTAGGGAAGCAATCTCCGCGACCGTACTACCCAATCCCTTGCAATACTGAGTGGTGACGAGCACGGGCAATTCGAGTATTCCGGCCAGCCGAATCAGAAGTTGCGTGTTGCGCAAGAGGCGCTCTCGCTCAAAGATCGGCGGCAACAGCTTCTCTTGGATGTCGACTACAACAAGTGCAGCCTGATCAGGCTCAAGCAACTGGCGCGCAACATCGGAGAAATTAGCAGAAGTCTTATCACTTATGACGCTTATCATCGTTGTCTTCTCTCCGGCCTTCCCAGGATATGGAATTCTGGCATAGATCTCGTGTCTATCGGACCAACAACTTTCGTTCATCGAGACTGCCCAAGGATCATCCTACAATCGCGATAGGATGACCGCACCGACTACACTATTCCGGCCATTCTCGCGGCTGGCAAAGATCTCCATTCTTGGATCTGAATTCGAAGTTCCTGACAACAATCCGCTGTTGCGGTGTTTTCAGTACCTGGCACCCGAGACCGTCTCTTGTGGGAGATTTTGCTGGAATGAAGACTGCCAGTATTGTCGAGTGAAGTTTGATCTAGGTCCGGCGACCTCAGGACGAGCTGCACTGGCTTGCAAACAGATGGTGCAGGATGGAATGCGAATCACGGAAACTTCCGTGGAAATCCGCTATGCACTCCGCACTCTTAATCTGAAAAACAAACCCTAGTCGATGCTACTTGCGCGCTGACGTGCCGCTTGCGGCGACGCCCAACTTGCGCAAGCGATCACGGGCCTGTAGTGCCTCATTTGATTTCGGATAACGCTGCACGACGTGACGCAGTGCCGCGATTCCGTCATCCTTCTGTCCGAGTTCAATTAGCGCAAAGCCCTTCTTCAGTTCCGACGCAGGCGCCTTGTTCCCCGTAGGGAAGTTTTGGATCACCTGGTCGTAGTTCTTTACCGCCTCTTGATAGTTCCCCTGACGATAATCAATTTCAGCGAGGTAGAAGTACGCGTTTCCGGCCAGATCAGTCGTGGGGTAAAACTTTACGTAGTCCGAGAACTCCTGAACTGCCAAATCGTTCTTACCTGCGTTGTAGTCGCGAAGACCATTGTTGTAGAGCACATCTGGCGGAGGCATCTGCGCTAGTTGCTGTTGCTGCGCCTGTTGAGCCGCCAAGCTTTGCTGCGCCGATTGCAGAGTCTCGAGCTGTTGGCTAACCTTCGCCAGGCGAGCTTTCAACTCATCCATCGTGTCATTGAGGGCCTGAATCTGCCCGGAGATTTGATCGACACGCGAGCCACTGTCCCCCTGCTGCTGTTGTATTGTGCTTTGAAGAGTATTTACAGATGTCGATAGTTTATTGACGTTGTCCGTACTCTGTTCGATCAGGTGCTGCAGTACTCCCATGCGCTCGTCAAATGACTGCTTCATAGCCGTCATCTGGTCCTGCAGTTGTTGCACCTGGGTTTGGAGTTGGACAATCTCCTTAGAGACGGAGAAAGCAGGTGCAGCCACAACCAGCAAAGCGGCAAGCAAGGCGACGCGTGACAGAAGACGATTGGTTTTCATAGTCGACCCATTTTAGATGCGTCCTTCGCTCGATGAAACCGGCAACTTCGCATGGTTCAGGGTTCTGCGTCGCCCCCGGCTAGCCCTTTGATCAGAAAAGAAACGGGACAGCCTTAGTCTTGGCCGGCCCGTTTCTGCTTACTTCGAGTATACAAAGTGACCGCGTCGATTCTCCTGCCAGCACTCCTCTGTGGACTGCGTGCAGAACGGCTTTTCCTTGCCGTAGCTGATCGTCTTGACCTGATCTGCGCCGATCCCCCCTTGCACCAGGGCGTTGCGAACCGCACTTGCGCGGCTATCGCCTAAGGCAAGGTTGTATTCAGTTGACCCGCGTTCGTCGCAGTGTCCCTCCACCGTAAAGTGGATCGTGGGATGCTGCTTCAGGAAAGCGATGTTCCCCTGAAGTGCCGACTGCTGGTCGGCCCGGATGTCGGCTTTGTCGTAGTCAAAATAGACATCCTTCACGTTCTGGGCGAACAACTCCTCTTCCGTCGCAGAAGGAGGAGGTGGCGGAGGAGGCGGTGGACTTGTTACCGTTACTCGAGCCGTGGATTCCTGCGTGCCTCCGGGACCCTTCGCCGTCAGACGATATGTGGTCGAGTCGTTTGGCGTCACAGATTGCGAGCCGCTAGCCTGCACCGTACCAATGAAATCAATGGTGACGTCCGTAGCATTGGTCGTCTCCCAGGTAAGTGTTGTCGGCTGGCCTTTCTGAACGGTATTAGGATTTGCGGTCAGCGAAGCTGTAGGTGCTGCCGGTGGCGGCGGTGGTGGCGGCGGCGGTGGGGCCGGCTTCTTCTTGCATGCGCCTAGCATCATCACGGCGCCCAACGCGAGTATTAACGTGATGTACTTCAGTTTTAGCTGCTTCACCTTCTCCTCCGTATCGCGCTCTGACTGCGATGCGCGTCTCTCGCCATCGGGCCTAATCTCCCAAACCCTTTGGCTGATGAATATGAAGAACATGAACCGCGAAATACGCCCTACTTCCAACTCCAGTTAGGCTGATAATTATTGCCCGAGGTCGTCACCTGCTTCTGATTTGTCCCATCCGCCAGCATAGTCCAGACCTGGTCTCCTCCCGCTCGGCTCGATTGGAAAACGAGATGCCTCCCGTCCGGTGACCATGAGGGAAAGTCGTTACGGCCACCGTCATGGGTCAACTGCACCCATTGCTTGCTGGCGATGTCCATTATGTATATATCTTGGGCCCCCGGGGCGCCGGGACCGTAGTGTCGGATCCAGGAAAAAGCCAGGAATTGCCCATTTGGGGACCATGCTGGAGAAACCGCATAACCTTCGTCCGTAACACGCTGTACGTTTGTTCCGTCTGCTTCCATGATGTAGATCTGCGGTAGGCCCGTCCGGCCGCTGACAAAAGCGATTTGTGCCCCCGATTTGCGATTCCAGACTGGCGACACATCGGGGCCTTTCGCATTAGTAAGTCGCTTGATGTTATTTCCCGAAGAATCGACTGAGTAGATTTCCGGGTCGCCGCTGCGCGAAGACGAGAACGCCAGCTTCGTCCCATCGGCTGACCATGCCGGTGAAAGATTCGTTCCACCGAAACGCGGGAAGGTGACCACCCGGTTGATCTCGGTCGAATACATGAGAATGTCCCAGCCACTTTTGGAAAGAGAACTGAAAGCCAAGCGCGACCCATCCGGAGAAATGCGCGGCGAGAGCGAGATCGAGCCCTGATGTGTCACCTGGTGCTGATTGATTCCGTCATAATCCATCGCCCAGATTTCCTTATGTCCTCCGCTACTTTTGACGAAGTAGATCTGGCTCTCCGCGATCCCCTGAACTCCACCGCCCAAGCGAAAAATAATTTCATCGGCAAACTTGTGTGCAGTCTTGCGGGCTGCGTCAGTTGTGGCCGCATCCTGATACTGCTTCCCAAGTACCTGGGGCGATGTGACGTTCTTCACGTCGTAGAGCCACCCCTGCACCGTCATGTTGTTGCCGGAAAAGCTCATGTTGCCGAATGCAAGCATGGAAGCGTTCGGAGGTGGAACCGCCCAGTCATTAAACTTGACATCGGCAGGTGCGCCAGGCGTGCTGGTTGGAAAAAAGCTCTTCGAAACCATGTCGAAGATACCGGCGTTATCTAGATCGTTCCAGAGCGTATCGTTGAACGTCTTAGCAAGATCGGCATTGTCCGCAGCCTTGAAATCAGTGACCGCAAGTCGAACCTTGTCGACACCGAGCCCAGTGCCCGTTCGAATCCAATCCTGCGCGTTCGCGAATATGCTTAAGAGAAGCGCCGCCAACACAGTCAAGAGACGAACGCAGCCGTGGACGTAGGACTGCTCAGCTACTGATATTGCCGGATGACGATTTGATTGCAGTCTCAAATTAGCCTTCAACATACCCCTTTTCACGAACCTCTGCTTTACCTTTTGTAATCGAACCAGAATTCGACCGAAACCTTATTGCCAGAATAATCGGGAGGTAACGGACCAAAAGTATCAATACGCTGAATTGCTCGCACCGCCGATTGATCGAGCGAAGGTACACCACTGGATTGTTCGATCTGAACATTTGTCGGGCGTCCGTCACGCGTAATGTCAAAGCCGAGATACACCCGATTCGCCTGAGTAATGCGCGGATCAATCTCGTATCGCATCCAGTTCTCCGTTACTTTGCGGCGAAGAGCATCTACATACCATCCGAAACGCGTGCCAAAATCTCCACCGCCGCCGGTGATGCCGAATCCGCCTTTGGCTCCGGCAGCGCTGAACGAACCATAAGGTCCGCTGACCGGCCCACCTTGCCCGAATGGAACGACGTTACTTGCCTCCTCCACTGGTTCCGCTTCAGGCTTTCGTTTGCTCGCTGAAGTTTCCTTCTTAGGCTTCTGCTTGGTGTTCTTGTCCGGAATGGGAATGGCATCAGGCGCTTCCACCTTCTGTTGTGGAAGAGTTTGCGACAACCCGGTCGACTCGTTGGCCAACACATTCTGAGTTTCGGCTTGACGAGCGGGTAAGGGAATGTTGCTGACCAGCGTCGCACCCATCGCGTCTCCGCCGCCTCCGCTACCCCAACCGCTTTCGCCGCCATGTGGGCCGAAGGCGGCATAGAGCGTGATTGCGCCGGCGAGCGTGACATGCAAGCCGAACGACCATGCCAGATTTCGCCCCCAACTGTCGTGTTCGAAAAAGATCTCAGGGTTTGCCGGCATGTGAATCGATGGGTTGCGTCACGATGCTGACATTGTTGATCCCGGATTGTTTAACAGCATCCATGACTGTGGCGAAGGCGCCGAACGGCACATCCTCGTCGGCGCGGACGAATATGGACTGATGCTGCGGATCGCGTATCTTCTGACGCAGCTTGGCTGCGATTTCATTGATGTTGACAGGATCGTTACCTAGAAATACGCGCTGCTGCTTATTGATGCTGATGACCAAACGTTCCTCGGTAATTTCTTTTACCGTGCGCGTGCGCGGAACGTTCAACTCGATCCCGGACTGGAGCACGGGAGCTGTCACCATGAAGATGATCAACAGAACGAGAACAACGTCCACCAGCGGCGTGATGTTGATATCGGAAAGCGAAGTCTGCGTACGCCCGTTGGCAGCGGTGAAAGCCATCAGCGACGGACCTCCGCTATATGGGCCGCCAGCGCCTGTTGTCGCTCAACAGCGTTCAGCATCTCCAAAGCAAAGTCATCCCCACGAGCGGCGAAATCGCGGATGGAGCTTCCAATCAGGTTGTAGGCGATCACGGCCGGGATGGCAGCCACAAGTCCGGCGGCCGTCGTGATGAGAGCCTCCGAAATTCCAGGCGCCACTGCACGGAGAGTTGCAGCTCCAGCTGTGCCCAGGCCATGAAAGGCGTCAATGATGCCCCAGACTGTCCCGAATAATCCCACAAACGGAGTCACCGCTCCAGTAATCGCGAGCCAAGGCAGGTTCCGTTCAAAGCGGGTCAATTCTTCCGACGCGGCAATTTGCATGGCGCGTTGAATGGCAAGCAGACTACGAACCACTCCGCCCTGTCTTCGATATTCTTCAAAACCGCTCTCGAAGACCCCTACCAGCGGACTGGGCCGGAATTGCTCAGCCACCGCCGAAACATCCTGCAACTGCTGCGCCTTTCGGAACGCCCGCACAAAGCGGCCGCTTTGCACGCGAGCACGTCTGAGAAGACTCCACTTCGACAGGATGATCGCCCAGGAAATCAGGCTGAAGCAGAGAAGTGTCAGCAGAACCAGCTTGGCAACAACACCGGTTTCGGCTACGAGGTCAACAATCTCCCCGCCAACAAACACTGAGTACAGGAGAAAAAATTGCATTGGAATTGTGAGATCGCCTAGCGTCGATTATAGACCAAGCTTGCGCCCCAATCTGTGGAGAACCTGATGACTAATCGCATACGCCCACGATGCGCCGAGAATGCATCCAAGGGCCATATTTGCTGAAGAGATCAGCTACAGGAGGCACAATGGCGCACTACGGTACGCTGCGGGATTTTCGGTTCTCCGACAAAGACGTCGACGATATCCGCGGCTCGAGCATTCATGGCATCGACGACGAGAAGCTCGGCAAGATTGATGACGTAATCTTTGATCATTCGACGGGCGATATCCGCTACGTGGTGGTGGACACCGGAGGTTGGCTCAGCACAAAGAAGTTCATCGTACCCGCCGACCAGCTTCGCGCATCCACGAAGCATCATGATGACTACGAGGTCAGCTTGAACAAGAAGCAGATCGAATCGTTCCCTCCCTATAACGAAAAGGACGTCGAGTCAGAACAAAAGTGGAAGGACTACGAAGGTCGGTATCGCTCCAAGTGGGTAAGTAGCCCAGTGATGCATCGCGCCGAAACGGACCGCAATATCACTCCAACTACAGCGCAGATGACGCAGGGAACTGGCGCGACCGGTCCAAAGAATTGGGAATCTGGCACCGAACCAGAGTCGCGGTCTATGGGACACGGCACTGGAAGTATTCCGGATACGTCCATGACCCACACAGAACGGGTCATTCCCGCTACATCGAACGAGGTTGTCATTCCGACAAGCGCAGCTGGAATCGGAGATCGTTATCTGAATTTCGAAGAACGGCTTCGCCAAAGGAGAAGAGAAGCCGTGATGGGCTGTAAGACCTGCGTTATTTCCGAGAAGAAAGCCAGCTAGCCTCGTTCCCACGAACCTTCTAGGCCACGACTCATTCGATCGTGGCCTTCTTTGTGTTCTTAAGATTGCCACATCTTCGTGCTATGCTTCGCTCAATCCCGAGCTGAGGACGCATAGTGCTCATCGAACTCCGCCTGGAAAACTACGCGGTCATCGACAACCTCGCAGTGGAGTTTGCCGCTGGACTCAACTTGCTCACAGGTGAGACTGGAGCAGGGAAGTCCATCCTGATCGATGCCTTGGCTCTCCTTCTCGGTGAAAAGGCCTCAAGCGATGTCGTCCGCGCCGGCGCTGAGAAAGCCATCGTGTCGGCCGTCTTCGAGGCAGATGGTGCCGCCGAGAAGGCTATCGCCCAGGTGCTCGAGAATAACGGCCTCGACAACGAAGAGGAGTCGCTCATCCTACGCCGTGAGATCGCCGCTTCTGGCAAGGGCCGCGTCTTTGTTAATAACCAGCCGGCAACCGTGAGTGTATTACGGCAGCTCGCGCCGAATCTCGCAACGATCCACGCACAAAATGAATCTCTGATGTCGTTCGACGGACCGGTACGGCTGTCATTGCTCGATTCTTTCGCGGGAATAGAGACGGAGACTGTTGGCGCGGATTTTGCGCAATGGACAGGTATTCGCAAGCGCATCGAGGATCTCGAGCGCGACGAGCAGGATCGCATGCGGCTTCTTGATCTGTGGACCTTTCAGCGCAGTGAAGTCGAAGACGCCAAATTACAGGCTGGGGAAGACGAGCGGTTAGATCAGGAGAAACGTGTCCTCGCAAACTCGGAGAAAATCTACAACGCCGCCATGAATGCCTTCGATCTCTTATATGAAGGTGAGAAATCAACTTCATCGGTATTGCGGGCGGCGCAAAAGCATGTCGAAGAACTGGCTCGATTCGAACCCAAGTTTCAGGATGCCTTAGGCTCCCTCGAATCAGCGCGCATCAGCGTAGAAGATGTTGGGGCTAGCCTTCGTGACTATGCCGGGGGCATTCATGCGTCTCCAGAGCGCCTGTCCGAAGTGGAAGATCGCCTCGCGGCCTTGGACCGCTTGAAACGCAAGTACGGAACAACGCTAAACGATGTCATTCACTTCGGTGCTGAAGTCAGCCGGAAGCTTTCTGAGATGGAGAACAAGGACGAAACACTGCGTCAGTTGAGAGCGCAGTTACAGGCTGCTGGCGAGAAGTACCTGCAAGCCGCTCGGGCAATTTCCCGGAAGCGCCACGAGGCCGCGCGGAAGCTGGAGAAATTGGTTGAGGCTGAGATCAATGATCTGGCTATGAAAGTACGTTTCCGAATTGAGGTGAGTGGAACAGATGAAGAAGTAAACTGGTCAACCACCGGCTTTGACCAGGTGGTGTACATGATTTCCACCAATCCGGGCGAACCGGAGCACCCGCTGGAGCAGATTGCTTCCGGCGGCGAACTCTCACGGGTCATGCTCGCTCTTAAGGCCAGTGTCGAGGCAGCCCCCCCGAAAAAGCGCAGCGCTGGGCAGCGTACCTTGGTTTTCGATGAGGTCGACACCGGAATCGGTGGCCGGGCGGCGGAAGCCGTCGGGAAGAAGCTAAAGGCACTCTCCCGAGCCAGCCAGGTACTCTGCGTTACGCACCTGCCCCAGATTGCCACCTTCGCTGACCACCATTACCTGATCGAAAAGAAGAATGTCGGAGGGCGGACTCGCACCAGCGTCCGCCGCATAACCGGCGAAGAGCGCACCGAGGAAGTCGCCCGAATGCTGAGTGGAGCCAAGCTGACCGAAACATCCCGGAAGCATGCAGAACAGATGCTGAAAACGAACGCCTAGCCGGGCGACCCGCTTATCCGTTCCGTGCGGATATTCCCCAGTCGATGGTAATCCTCGCTGTTTCTATGGCTTACATTGACCAATCCGGTACACTTCAGATAGCCTGATTACAATCCTTCACGGGAAATGTGTAACCTAGTAGGCAGGGGAAATTACTTTGTCTGAGGATGGCAAGACTCTATTTTTGCTTAAGCCCCGCGGCTTTTGCGCGGGCGTTGTCCGCGCTATTGACATCGTTCGGATTGCGCTCGAGGCCTTCGGTCCGCCGATCTACGTCCGCAAGGAGATTGTTCACAATCGCTTTGTCGTCGAAGAACTTCAGGAAAAGGGTGCAGTCTTCGTTGACAGTGTGGAGGAGGTTCCCATCGGTGAGCGCGTTATTTACAGCGCGCACGGGGTTTCCCCGGAGGTACGAGACGCCAGCCGAGCCAGAAATTTGCGAGTTATCGATGCTACCTGTCCGCTGGTCACAAAGGTCCACGTAGAGGCAGTGAAGTTCGCCAAAGAAGGGTACTCGCTCATGTTGATCGGTCATCGCGATCACGATGAGGTGATCGGTACGCTGGGCGAAGCTCCCGCCGTAACCCAAGTTGTGGGCTCGCCGGATGATGTTGAGGCATTGACTGTCGAGGATCCTGATCGCGTCGCCTACCTTACACAGACCACTTTGAGCCTCGATGAGACGAGGGACATTATCGCGGCCTTACGCAAGAAATTCCCCAACATTAAAGGCCCAGCTGCGCAAGATATCTGCTATGCCACAGAAAACCGGCAGGTTGCCGTTAAGCAAGTGGCTTCAGATGCCGATCTGCTGCTGGTCGTTGGTTCGGAAAACAGCTCAAATTCCAATCGTCTGGTAGAAGTTGCGCGTAACTTGGCGACAACTTCGCATCTAATAGACAACTACCGCAACATTAAGCCGGAATGGCTGGAAGGCGTGGGAACCATAGCACTGACAGCGGGTGCTTCTGCGCCGGAATGCCTTGTAGAAGAGGTGGTCCAGTTCCTGCGCACCAAGGGTTTCAGTAACGTCCAAGAAGTGGAAGTGATGCCCGAGAATGTGCGTTTTGGACTTCCCCCGGAAATCGTGGAAGCGATCGCAAGTGCCCCGACCGTTTCGGTTGCGGAGTAGAAAGCAGCTATGGAAGATTCCTCTCCCGCTTTTGCCGCGTCAACCGTTCCACAACTACGTTTCGGGAAGATAGACGATCTTGCCAGCCGCGTGGCAGCCGCGGTTGACGCAGCACGCAAATTCCTCTTTTCCGCGCAGCACTCAGAAGGCTATTGGTGCGGTGAGTTGGAAGCCGATACCACTCTTGAGTCCGACTACATTCTGCTGCACACCTTATTGGGAACCGGCGATCCGGAGAAGTTTCAGAAGGCTGCCCGCTACATCCTTCAACATCAGAAAGAAGATGGCGGCTGGGGAATATTTGCCGCTGGCCCCTCGAACATCAGTGCTTCGGTAAAAGCATATTTCGGGCTGAAGCTGGCAGGCTACTCTGCTGACCACCCAGCGCTCGCGAAAGCTCGCAAATGCATCCTTGGGCTCGGTGGTGTAACCGAAGTCAACACCTTTACCAAAATTTATCTGTGCTTTTTTGGGCAGTACGACTACGACGCCGTTCCGGCAATTCCACCCGAGATCGTCCTGTTTCCAAAGTGGTTCTGGTTCAACATCTACGAAATCTCGTCCTGGTCGCGCGCCATCTTGGTTCCTCTCTCAATCTGCTACGCCAAGAAGCCATTCAAGAAGATTCCTGCCGAGATGGGCGTAGAGGAACTTTTTGTCGGTGGCATGCACAAATCGCGCATGCATCTGCACTGGTCGAAGAAGCTTGTCTCCTGGAGAAACTTCTTCCTTGTTATCGACCGCATGGTTCATTGGTTCGAACGGGTTCACGTTCGCCCGCTACGATCTCTCGCGCTGAAACAAGCAGAAAAATGGATGGTCGAGCGCTTTGAGATGAGCGATGGGCTCTGCGCCATCTTTCCATCGATGATGAATTCAATCATCGCTCTGCGCTGTCTCGGTTATTCAGTCGATGACCCCCAATTCATTCGGGCGCTGGATGAATTTGAAAAGCTGGGAATTGAGCAAGCGGATACCTTCCGTGTGCAGCCGTGCAAGTCTCCGGTGTGGGACACCGCCTATGCGCTGTTCGCGCTCGGAGAAAGCGGAGTTCCGGCCAGCGATCCACGTATGGTCAAGTGCGCGGACTGGATTTTACAGAAACAGGTTCGATATCCCGGCGACTGGAAGGTCAAAAACAGGAAAGGCCAACCGGGCGGATGGTACTTCGAATTCAACAATGAGTTCTATCCGGATGTGGATGACACTGCCATGGTCTGCTTGGCGTTAGGGCATGCGGAACATCCCAATGGTCGCTATCAGCGGGAGTCCGTCCAACGAGCAATCGACTGGGTGCTCTCGATGCAGTGCAAAGACGGCGGTTGGGCGTCGTTTGACAAAGACAACGACCGCATGGTGTTTCAGCATATTCCGTTCGCTGACCACAATGCCATGCTGGATCCGGCCACTGTCGACATCACCGGCAGAATGCTCGAGATGTTGGCAGCGTACGGATATGACAAGAAGCATCCCGCCGTCGTCAGGGCATTAGGGTTTATTCGTAAGCAACAGGAATCCGATGGCTCCTGGTTCGGTCGCTGGGGAGTCAATTACATCTATGGAACAATGCAGGTCCTTCGAGGGCTTGAAGCAATGGGCGTCGATGAGCATGAGCCATATGTCCAGCAAGCTGCGGAATGGCTGCGCATGATGCAAAATCCTGACGGAGGCTGGGGAGAAACGTGCGTCTCTTACGACGAGCCCAACCTCAAGGGAATCGGGCCGAGCACCGCCTCTCAGACTGCTTGGGCAGTCATGGGTCTATTAGCTGCAAACGATACTCGCAGTGATAGCGTGGCCCGCGGCATTGCTTACTTGCTAAAGACACAGAGAAAAGATGGTTCCTGGGATGAGCCCTTCTACACGGGAACTGGGTTTCCCCGTGTGTTCTATCTGAAGTACCAC
>DATBFG010000109.1:0-21101 GCA_036558645.1 Terriglobales bacterium | reverse complement strand
GTAGCCGTGGTTGTTAATGCCGGTCACGATCGTCTCTCCGACAAAGCCGACTTCAAGGGTATGAAAAGTTCCGTTGGTCCATTTGAAGCCGTGAAAGTCGGGATTCGAGCCGCCGTTACCGTAGTATCCGACGACGTCTCCAGCGTTGTCGATTCCGTTTGCCACAGTCACGAGATGATCGCGCTTGGTGATATCGGTAAACGTGGTGCCGTCGAACAGGAAGCCAACTCCATCTCTGAACTGCGCTGAGTAGAAACCAACGATGAGACCCGAGTCATTGATGCCTTGGGCAACAGTTTGACTTGCGCCTGGTACATCAATGCTTGTGAACGTTCCAGCCCTGTACAGAAACCCATGCGTCAGTCCGCCGAGTGTATAGAGCCCGACAATGTCTCCGTTGTTGTTGATGCCGAGCGCCTCAGTGCTGTCGGCGCCGGGATAATCAATTGTGGTCCAGGTGGCGGCGATTCCCGGTGCAACGCACACCAGGAGCAGAATAAAGGGGCGAATGGTCTTGCAAAGCCAATTCATGGCAAGTACCTCCACTGCGGGCGACAACTATCCTACAGGTTGGAGGAAGGTGTCAATGCCACAGCTGTGTAGAGCATTCGCGCTACACTACTCCCACTCCCACTGGTTCCAGCTTCGCCGTGAAATGTCTTAAGAATGGCGCCTCATAGGTGAGCCTCAGTCCCTGGATCTGCTCCCGCTTCTTCCACACTTCCAGGATGACCTCGACGACGTAGTCGATGTGGCTTTGCGTATATACGCGGCGAGGGATGGCTAGCCGCACCAGATCCATTTTGGCTGCGGCACCAAACATCAGGCTGCCGATCTCAACCGCCCGAATGCCGCCGTCGAGATAGAGTTCAGCAGCCAGAGCGACACCCGGAAACTCTTCTGGCGGAATGTGCGGGAGAAATGCTCGCGCATCGAGATATACAGCATGCCCGCCTGGCGGCTGCACGATCGGCACGCCTTCGCGGGCGATGTGGTTTCCCAGATACGCAGTCGAAGTGATGCGGTAGCGGAGATAGTCTTCCTCAAGCGCTTCCTGCAAACCTACGGCGATGGCTTCTAAGTCGCGCCCTGCCAAGCCTCCGTAAGTCGGATACCCCTCGGTCAAGATCAAAAGGTCTTTCTCCTGCTGGGCGAGTATCGCGTCATTGGTGCACAGAAAGCCTCCGATATTCGCCATGCCGTCTTTCTTCGCTGACATGGTGCAGCCATCGCCGTAGCTGAACATCTCTTGCGCGATCCCTTTTGGGCTTTTCGATTCATATCCTGGTTCGCGCAGCTTGATGAAGTAAGCATTTTCGGCGAAGCGGCAGGCGTCGAAATAAAGCGGGATGCGATGCTTGCGGCAGACCGCGCTCACCTGTCGAACATTTTCCATCGATACCGGCTGGCCCCCGCCGGAATTGTTCGTCACCGTAAGCATGACCAGCGGAATGCGGTCGCGCCCTACGCGTCCGATCAAATTCTCCAGCGCCTCAACATCCATGTTGCCCTTGAACGGATGCACCAGGCTCGGCTGCTTACCCTCGGCAATCACGAGATCGACGGCTTCGGCACCGACGAACTCAACATTTGCGCGAGTGGTATCGAAGTGCGTGTTGTTGGGGACGATGTCTCCCTTCTTGCACATAACATTGAAAAGGATCCGCTCGGCGGCGCGGCCTTGATGCGTCGGAATTACGTGACGGTATCCGAAGATTTCCTGGATCGAGTCGCGGAACCGATCGAAGCTCCGGCTCCCGGCATAACTCTCGTCGCCTTGCATGATGGCTGCCCACTGCTGGATAGACATGGCGCCGGTGCCGGAGTCGGTCAGCAGGTCGATGAGGACGTCATCGGCAGGCAGCAGAAACAGGTTGTAGTGCGCGGCTTCGAGAAACTGCTCGCGCTGCTCGCGGGTGGTCCACTGAATGGGTTCAACACTCTTGATGCGAAAGGGCTCAATGATGGTCCGAGCGGGCATGGTTTTCTCCACGATTAGGAGAAATTGCCGATGAACATTTGTCGGTGACGGACGACACAGGGGGGAGTGATCGTTGGCTTCTGGCTGGGAGCATTCTATCGTTCCAACGGCAACAAATAGCCCGGGTTCTGGGCGAAGGCGCTGCCGAACACTTGCTTGTCGGCTTCGCGCATATCCCAGGCAATGACAGACTTCGGCGTGATTTCGATGGTGACGTCATCCCATGCGGCGAACACCGGGCCAACGCGCGGATCGGCGATGGCTGCTTCACTGAGATACTTGCGATTAATCCGCTCATTCCATGGACGCGAAGCATCGCCGGCGAGAATCTTGGCTGAGCCAGTGATGGTGATCCCGCACGACGCAGCCGGATCGCGCGAATCGATCATCAGCGAAACGTTCCCGGTCGATTGCAGGTTCTTGGCTTTGCGCGAGCGCGAGGCTGTCGCAACATAGATATGAGTGCCGTCAAACACGTACCAGACTGCAACCATGTGAATAGACTCGTCCGGATTCTTTGTGGCGATGGTCGCGACATGGCGGCCGTTGAGTAACTGCTGGGCAAGTGGATCGGTGAGGGAGGCCATGGGTGCAGTTTACTTCACTGCGTGACACGATGCTTTCCGCGACAACCGTAAGGAAGAAAGTTATTTCACCTCCACCGACTCCTCCACCGCTTCTGTCTTGTAGCTCATCTTTGCCGTGCGCTCTAACTTGTCCCAGGCGAACTTCTGGCCTTCGACAGCGCGTCGAAGCGTTTTGAGCAGAACCACTGAAAACAATTGGCGGTAGGCGAAGCGTTGCAGCCAGACCTGGCTTAGCAACCAGACGTCTTCGCGGGCTTCCGGTTGGCGACGTTCGAGTGCAAAGGCGATCGCCGAGGTAATAAAGTCGATGATCAGAAATGCCGCAAAGAAGATCACCAGACGCTGGAAGCTTGCCGGATCAGTCGAGTCTGGATGGAAAAACTTCTGTATGAAGTACCAAGCTGCGCCGAACGCAAACATCAGGTCGATGAACGGCGATACTAGCGGCAGCAGGATTTGGAAGATGAGAATGTTCGGCAACGCTACGTAGCCCAAGGCACCGCGGCGTCCGAAGACCTCGCGATGTTTCCACATCGCTTGCAGGATTCCGAACGACCAGCGGAATCGCTGCCGCATCAGGCCGTTGGCATTGATCGGGGCCTCGGTGTATGCAAGCGCCAGGTCCTCATATTGGATGCGGTAGCCCAAGCGCATAAGCGCCATCGTCAGATCCGCATCTTCGGCGACGGTGTCGGTATGATAGCCTCCCGCTTCGCGCACGGCAGATGTCCGCCACGCGCCGATCGCTCCAGGAACGACAGTGACTGCGCCCAGAGAGTTCAATGCACGGCGCTCAAAGTTCTGACTGGTGATGTATTCAAGCGCCTGCCATCGTGTCCACAGGTTCACGCGATTGCCGACTTTCGCATTACCAGCTACTGCGGCGACCTTCCGGTCGAGGAAGTGCGGCACCAGTCTGCCAATGGCTTCGCGTGCGATCACGGTATCGGCATCAATGCCGACAAAAATCTCTTCATCTTCCAAATACTGGAGTCCGTAGTTCAACGCCTCGGCTTTTCCTGAGTTTGGCTTGGTGAGGATTAGAACTCGAGGCTCGCCGTGATACATTTCTCGCGCTACTTCGAGCGTGCGGTCGGAAGAGCCATCGTCGATCACGATGACTCGCAAGTTTCTATAACTGGACCTGAGTGCCGCGCGAATGGTGCGAGCAATAACTTTCTCTTCGTTGTAAGCAGGAATCAGAACTGCGACGCGCGGATTGTACTCTGCAACCTCCTCAGCCGTTCCATACCGTTTGGGATGCAGGCGATCGTAAATCGCCAGTGCTCCCACGGATAGCAACCGTCCGGTCATCAATAGATCACCCAGGAAAAAGATCCAGACAATCGCAGCCGTGCCGAAGGCGAATAGTCCGAACGCGATTCCGACCAACCAGGCTTTCCAGCGTTCACCGCCAGGCAAAGGAGGCATCAGATCCGCTCGCTGTTTTCCGAGCAACTGGTAAAGCGGCACGACCTGATACCCATGTGCGCGAATTCCTTCAATGATCATTGGCAGCGCGCGCACAGTCTCGCTGCGGTCCCCGCCTCCATCATGTAGCAGAATGATGTTGCCGCAACGTATATCGTTCGGAGCGCATGGCGGCAAATGTGCGAGCACGTCAGCAGAAATCTGCTCCGCGCTACGCCGCGGGTTGTCGCGCCAGTCGTTGGGATCGATCTTGTCTCCAATCGACGTGTAACCCATGTCTTGGGTAAGTTCGAGTGGCCTCACTTGGTCCGCTGTATCTGGTTCCTGATCGATCGAGTATGGAGGACGAAACATCAGGGTATGGATTCCGAGCCGACTGGCGAACAATTGTTCCGTCAGGTTCAGCTCTACCCTCATCATTCGTTCGGAGATGTTGCTGATGTCAGGATGGGTAAAGGTATGGTTCCCGATCTCGTGCCCTTCTCGATAGATTCGCGACGCGATGCCAGGGCTATTTTCCGCCTCTAGTCCGATCAGGAAGAATGTTGCCTTCGCGTTCTCACTCTTCAGCACATCGAGTATCTTTGGCGTCCATTCCGGATCAGGACCGTCATCAAACGTAATCGCCACCTGGTTAGGGCTGTAGCCATATCGTGCGACTCGGTAGGGCTGCGGGTAATCCTGAAATGTCTCGTCGGCGATGAGTCCCGTGTCAGGATCGACAGTGATGTCGCGCGTGCCGTTGGCGGGACGTGCCTCGATCCGCAGAATCTCGCCTTGCCCTTCCATATCGACGTCTTGGCCTGGGGGAACGTCTTTGAGCTTATCGGGAGCGCCGTTCTCGCCAGGCATGTCCCAGACACGCCAGAGAGAACGATCTTCCGATCCCAAGCGCCAGAGCGCGAACGTGTCGATGCCGAGCGCTTGCGCTGCGCGCATCTCGTTCAGCGCGGACGCCGCATCCAGAAACCAGACGTCATGCTGCAAATCGTGCTCGTCGAAGTAGCTGAAGTGCGGATTCTGGCTGTCGTAATCGAAGTCCACGTCGGCGTCGGAATCGCGAGCTGCCAGCCATGCTTCCTGAACTGAAGCGTTCGTTGTCATCTTGACGCCAGGAGGAAGCTTGCCTTTCGCAGGCTTACGAACCCAATCGTAGCCGTAATTGGCAATTGCGCAGATAAGCTTGTCTTGAGGAATCTTCTTTTTGGCCGAAACAAGGTTCTGCACAAACCACTGCTGCGATGCCACCGGTCCCGGAGTTCCCGGATAGGGGTAGTGCTCGTCATAGTTCATGAGCACGACGCCATCGGTACGCGCAGCGACTGCCGCGTAGTCAAAGTCGGGATTGCGCACCTGCACGCTGACGTACAGCTTCATTCCCTTGGCATGGAGATCTTGCGAGAGTTCGCCCAGCAATGCGATGTATCCCGGCTGCGCGTTGGCAGGGAATTCCTCGAAGTCGACCATCAAACCTTTGTAATGGTCGCTTGCGAGGAAGAGCCCGATCTCGTGGCGGAAGCGCTCGCGCGATTCAGGATTGGTAAGAAATGCCGCGACATTTACCCAATCGGTGCCGTCGAAGTTGTTTACCAGCGGAAAAACTTCCATGCCAGTATCCTCCGACCGCAGAAAAGGCATTACCTTGTCGTCGACAGGATGGACCGTCGAGCCGTGAATCACGTCGAAGTACTTGACGGTTTCCGGATCCTCGCCCTGCAGATGGCCGTCGGCAGTCATCACATGTAGCCACTCGGGATAGAGAAGATCGATTTGCCGGGCATTTTCACGCAGGGACGAGAAGCTGGCGGCATCCCATTGCACATAGAAAGCAGCGCGAACGCCTTCTTCGGTGTTTAGCTTGATCTGGGATGGCGGCTTATTGAGGGGCTTATGCCCGCGGCGAATGGCGGCCAGCCGACGCTTTTCCCTGGCTTTCTCTTTTTCTTTTTCCTTAAGTGCGCGGTAACCGTGCTTTTCAGTCGGCCAGAGTAGGTCTGGCAGGGGCTCGCTGCGCAGGGCCGTATAAATAAAGAAGGCAAGCAACAAAGTGAGCGAGATCGCGGCAAAGTCAAAGATGCGCCGCACCTTCTTATGGCGAGCCTGTTTAGGATCGTAAAAGACTGGGTGAGCCATGAACCGAAACTGCCGCTCTCCTAAATTGCCTGTCGGGTGTGGACACTTTTATTTTATACATTTGGCGACCACAACAGCACGTTACTGGCGTTTCCTGAGAAAAACGTTATATTCCAAGCGTGCGTAAGCTGATACGTCAACATCCCCGGTTCTTTCTCGCGGTGTTGATTGCAGCAGTGTTGCTGCGCCTGATTTTCATCTTTCGCTTTCCTGGAATCACCACCGATTCTTTCATCTACGGGGATATCGCCAAAAACTGGTTGCAAAATGGCACTTACGCTGTGAGCAGCCCCCAGGGCCCGGTCGCCACCTGGATACGACTTCCGGGGTATCCAGCATTCCTTGCAGCCGTGTTCTCCATCTTCGGTATGGAGCATTACCGCGCTGTGTTGTTCCTGCAGTTGCTCATAGATCTTGGAACATGCCTGTTGATTTCGGACCTGACGCGGCGTCTTGTCTCACCTCGGGCCGCCAAAATCGCATTCGTCTTCTCTGGCCTATGCCCGTTTCTGGCTGACTATGTCGCCGCCGCGCTGACGGAAACCCTGGAAATCTTCTTCACCGTATTGGCACTCGACCTGGCAGTGGTAGCACTGGATTCACAAAATGACATCAAGCCAGGGTTCGCTGGGCTTCGCGCCTGGTTGGGATGCGGAGCGGCGATTGGCGCAGCTATTCTGCTTCGTCCGGATGGCGGGCTGCTGCTTGTCGCCCTCGGAATGTTCCTTGCTGGACTGGTCATGGTGCGAATGCGCCAGCGACGAAGTTACCGCCGGTTGATTTGTGGTGGCCTGACGATCTTAGTCGTTGCACTCCTGCCTTTGATTCCGTGGACTCTTCGCAATCTGCGCACGTTGCATCGCTTTGAGCCATTGGCACCACGCTACGCCAACGAGGAAGACGAATTTGTTCCCATGGGCTTCAATCGATGGATCAAGACATGGATCGTCGACTACGCTTCGGTCGAAGAGGCGTACTGGCCTGTGCCGGGAAACACCGTTGACGTTGAGCAGCTTCCCAACCGAGCATTCGATTCACCGGAGCAGAGGGATGAAACCGAGCAATTACTCGCGGACTACAACAATGCTCTTCATGTGACTCCGGACTTGGACCGGCGGTTCAACAGCCTGGCGCAGGATCGCATCCGACACTCGCCGATTCGCTATTACGTATGGCTTCCGATCGCGCGAATGGCCGACATGTGGATGCGGCCGCGCACCGAAAAGCTTCCTTCCGACACGCGCTGGTGGGAATTCGATGACGACCCGAAATGGTTGACTCTCGCTCTGGCGCTCGGCGCCATCAATCTGGCATATATCGGACTTGGTTTGGGTGGCTTGGTTCACGCCAAGAGCATCAAGTATCTGGGGCTGCTACTCACATTCGTAGTTCTACGAACATTATTCCTGGGAACTTTGGAAAATCCCGAACCTCGCTATACGTTGGAGTGTTATCCGGTGCTGATTCTGCTGGCCAGTTCCTGGCTTTAAGTCCTAAACTGAAACGATTCAATTCCTCATAGACTTAGCTTCATTTTCCATTCCAAATTCGGGAGCGACTCCCATCTTTCATAACATCGCCTGACAGCAGTTTTTGCTTGCAATTGTTAAGGCAGAGGGAGCAGTATACGCAGCCAAAGCCATCTCCGTCGGTTCTCGACGTTTGCTGTGCGGATATCGATTAAAGCAGTAAAAGCAGCGAAGTAAAAAATCAAGCCAAGGAGCACCTTATGCGTCCTGCCTCGCGGACGGTTGCTTCGTTCGTCGTCTGCTTTCTCGCCATCAGCGCCCTGTCCTGGGCACAATCTGCCACGACTTCGATCCATGGAACGGTCACCGACAAAAGCAGCGCCCGACTGAGTGGCGCAAAGGTCACCCTCAAGAATGTGGAGCGTGCTTTCGAGCGCAGCGTCAGCACCGGAGCCGAGGGCGAATACGAATTCCTGCAAGTGCCTCCCGGAACGTACCAAATGTCCGTCGAGATGACCGGCTTCCGGCGGTCAGAGCAGAGGGATGTTCAACTCCTGGTCAGCACTCCGGCAACGCTGAATGTAACACTGGAGGTCGGCGCGATCAGTGAAACGGTGGAAGTGTCGGCGGAAGCGGCACTGGTAAATACAACCGACGCTAGTATCGGGAACGCGTTTAACGAACAACAGGTGAAGAACCTTCCACTCGAAGGACGCAATGTTCCCGACCTGCTTACGCTCCAGGCAGGCGTCGCTTATACGGGGAATCGTCAGGATGTGAATCGTGACCTCGATACACGCAGCGGCGCGGTCAATGGCGCACGCAGCGATCAGAGCAATATCACGCTCGATGGCGTAGACGTGAATGATCAGGAAAAGGGTTCTGCGTTCACATCGGTACTACCCGTAACCTTGGACTCGGTACAGGAATTTCGTGTTACCACCACGAACGCAAACGCCGACCAGGGGCGATCTTCAGGAGCGCAAGTTTCGCTCATTACCAAGAGCGGGACGAACAATTTCCATGGCTCCTTGTATGAGTACCACCGCAACACGATCACGAGTGCGAACGATTACTTCGTAAAAACGGCCGAGTTGCAGAGCGGAGAATCTAATACTCCGCCCAAGCTGATCCGCAACATCTTCGGTGGCTCCGTGGGAGGTCCTATCCTCAAGGACCGGCTTTTCTTCTTCTTGAACTATGAAGGAGCTCGTCAGCGGGAGGAAAGCAGCGAAATCCGTATCGTGCCCAGCGACCAGCTAAGACTCGGCAACATTCAATATGTTTGCGATACGACAGACCCCAATTGCGCGCCCGGGAATGCCGGTGGGGTGAGCGTGGTCAACGGCGTCGCCACCTTGACGGCGGCACAAATCCAGCAAATGGACCCGCTAACCCTGGGCGTGAACCCGGCGATGTTGACTTACTTCAATTCATTCCCCGAACCGAATGACTTCACCCAGGGCGATGGTCTCAACTTTGTCGGATACCGTTTTCGTGGACCGGTTCCAACCAACAAGAACTGGTACATCGCCAAAATCGATTACAAGATCACGCAGAGCGGCAACCATAGCGTGTTCTGGCGGGGTGCGATGGCGAACGATGTGCAATCAAAGGCGCCATACTTGCCCGGCCAGGCACCGCTTCACACGTTTGCCGACTTCAGCAAGGGCTTCAGCGTAGGCTACACAGCCGTGCTCCGGCCGACGTTGATTAACAATTTCCGCTGGGGGTTCACCCGCCAGAGCATCGGAGACATCGGGAACAACGATACGGATCCTTTCATCTACTTCCGCGGCTTGAACGACGATGAAGGACCGAACAATTCCGAATTGGCGGTCACTCGTAGTCGCGTCTTCCAGACTCCGGTCCACAACTTCACTGACGATCTTTCGTGGACGAAGGGCAAGCACACGATTCAGTTCGGAACTAACATTCGCTTCATTCGCAATCCGCGTTCCAACTTCCTGAGTTCGTTCTCAGATGGATTTACAAACTCGTCGGGCTTAGATACGGCGGGAGTTGTGGGAACCAGCAGTCCGATCAATCCTTCGAACTTCTGTACCGGTGGTTCCTCCACGTGCTGGCCAACAGTGTCTTCGTCATTCCGCCTCGGATACAACTACCCCATCATGGCGATGATGGGCATTGTGAGCCAGGTAGATGGCACCTTCAACTACGACACGGCCGGGAACACGCTACCTCAAGGTGCCCCCCTGAACAGGCACTTTGGAGCAGATGAATATGAGTTCTACATACAAGATTCGTTTCGCCTGAAGCCAAATCTCACGATCAATTACGGGCTTCGCTATTACTTGTTGTCTCCCCCATGGGAGACGAACGGGGAAGAAGTCGCGCCGACCATCAGCCTGGGCGATTTCTTCAATCAGCGGGCAACCAAGATGCTGACAGGCGGCTCGTCTGTTAACGATCCACTCATCACCTACGATTTGGCAGGTGCTGCAAACGACCGGCCTGGCTACTACGATTGGGACTACAAGAACTTCGCACCACGTGTAGCGTTCGCATATTCGCCGCGTCCGAACGGCGGTTGGCTGGAGAAGATGTTCGGCACGAATGACAAGACTGTGATTCGCGGTGGATTCGGAATGGTCTACGACAGGATCGGAGCCGGTTTATTGAGCACATTCGATCAGCGGGGATCGTTTGGGCTCTCAACCGGCATCACCGCTCCGGTTCCCTGCGTAGGACCTATTGGCTGTGGCGATTTCGTCGCTCCTCGGCTTACGGACCTGAATGTAGTGCCCCAGAACGACGCTGCCGGAACTCAGTACTTCCCAATCGCGCCGCCGGGAGGATTTCCCTTCACCTATCCGCCCGCTGGAACTGGTCTCGCTATCCAGTGGGGCCTGGATCGCAACCTCAAGACACCCTACTCCTACACCATTGACTTCTCTATCGGCCGAGAGCTGCCGAAGAACATGAGCATTGAAGTCTCCTATGTTGGACGCCTGTCACGGCGCCTGCTTTCGCAGGAAGATCTGGCTATGCCGCTCAATATTGTCGATCCCAAGTCTGGGATCAGCTACTTCCAGGCAGCGAAGGCGTTATCTAAGCTGGGATTCAAGGGGGTTCCTACATCGCAAGTGAATGCAAGTGTCGTTGGTCCGACTGCAGCATACTGGCAAAACATCGTGCAGCCGCTCAACCCTGGCGACGCGTATTCGTTGGCCTGCAGTGGAGGATCCACCACTGATGTCGTGCAAGCTATGTACGACCTGTTCAGTTGCGGTGGAGGGCCGGTGTTTGGCTTCGGCGATGAGACGACGCCACTGGCCAACTTAGACTATTGGGGTTCGGATTTCAGTGGCAACGCTGGCATCGCTGGCACGCTGCTAGACGCGTCAGGGAACCCAACCTACTATCCCTCCATCTTCGGTCCGAATGCGTTCTTCAACAGCCAATTCCACTCCCTGTACGCATGGCGATCTGTGGGCAATGCAAATTACAACGCTATGCAAGTCACTCTGCGCAAGCGTATGTCGCAGGGAGTTCAGTTCGATTTCAACTACACATACTCGAAGTCGATTGATCTCTCCTCCGACGCGACTCGTGTAGACGCCTGGAGCGGACTGGGCGGATCGATCATCAACTCGTGGTTCCCGAATCAGCTTCGTGGCGTTTCGGATTTTGATACCACACAACAGTTCAACACTAACTTCCTGGTCGAACTGCCGTTCGGAAAGGGCAAGAGAATCGCGGGAGATGCCGGCGGAGTGCTCGATGCATTCATCGGAGGCTGGCAGCTATCAGGCCTGGCACGCTGGACGAGCGGGTTTCCTGTCACGATCGGAAACAGTGCGACCTGGCCGACAAACTGGCAACTCGGCGGCGCCGCAACCCAGATCGGTGTAGCTCATCCGGACACAACAATTCGTTCGGACGGTTCCGTCAATCTGTTCCCGGCAGACCTGCCGGTGACAGACGCAGGGCTCGGTCCTTTCCGCCACGATCTGCCTGGCGAAAGCGGGACACGCAATACGGTCCGTGGGCCGGGATTTGCAGGGTTGGATATGGGACTGAGCAAACGGTGGGTGATGCCCTACAAAGAAGGTCACAGTCTATTCTTCCGGTGGGAAGTATTCAACGTACCAAACCTGAAACGATTTGACGTGCAGACCGTCGATACAGATATCTCCTCCACCTCATTTGGACAATACAGCGGACTGCTTACCAATCCTCGGGTCATGCAGTTCGCTTTGCGGTATGAATTCTGAGCATTCTCCTCGTTGAAAGGGGGCGGCCCATGTCGCCCCCATTTTTTTGCTAATGATTATTTGTGTGGCCCGCTCAACTCCTGTGCGGCTACGCGCTCTTTGGCTGCATCCATCACTCGACCAAGCTGCTCATAGGCGTCCCCTAAGAACAGATGCGCTTCGCGAGAGTCGGGCTGTACTTCCACCGCCTTCTCGAGATTTGGAATCGCAGCAGGAGCATTCCCCTGCAGCGACAGAATTCTGCCGCGAAGCAGGTTAGCCCGGTAGTGATCAGGATTGAGACTGAGCGCCGCATCCAATTCCGTCATGGCATCCGGAATGCGATCGATGCGGGCATAAACTGCAGCGAGCGAGAAGTGCGCGTCGGCCCATCGAGGAGCTCGCTCTACCGCAGCCTCAAACTGTGGCGCTGCCGATTTCCAGTCGCCGGTTTCGAAGAGCGCCAGTCCGAGTTCGTAATGTCCCATCCCGCTGTCGGGCTGCATGTTGACAGCTTTCTGTAGCGGAACAAGCGCCTTGTCATAGTTCTTCAGACGAGATTGCGCTACGCCATACTGCATGTTTGCTACAGGCATGTCCGGGGCCTGCGCCAACACCTTCTCCAGTTTCGGGATGGCATCTCCATAGCGGGCGTCTTCCACATCGAACATCGCATCATGCAGCAAGTTGGAGATCTCAATCTTTCCCTTAGGGTCGACTCCGGCCAAATTCTTGCCATCGTTATCTGGAGAAGCATCCGATGTCACATATCCCAGCGCTTGCGCCTTCTTCAGTTGCTCCGGATCGGGCTTCGCCAACTCGACGAGAGTCTGGGCGGTCTTGCGGCGGAAATCCTTGAGCTGTGAAGCAAGCGTGTCGGCCACGGCGGCAGAATTAGGCGCAAGGTTGTGGGTTTCGGACGGATCGGCGACCTGGTTATAAAGTTCCCTGTCGGGAGATTGGATGTACAAATACTTTCCCGTCCGCAACGCTCGCAAAGAACTCCAACCAAACGCACGGTGGGGATAGTCGGTCTCTGCGTAGGCCGGCCGGTCCCCCGGCTGCGTTTTGCCTGACTTCGGTTGCACCAGAGTGAGCAACGATTCGCCCTGCATCTGCTCAGGGATACGAACTCCCGCCTCGGCCAGAACAGTTGGCGCGATGTCCACCAGGCTGGCGCGCGTTTCGATCTTTTTTCCGCCATCGCGATTTAGAGGAAGCTTGATCAAAAGTGGGACATGGAGGGTTTCATCGTACAGAAACACACCATGCGTGCTCTCACCGTGTGCGCCCAGTGATTCTCCGTGGTCTGCCATGATCGCAATCATGGTCTCGTCGAAGATGCCGTGCTTGCGAAGTTCCGCGAAAAGCTTCCCCAGCACCGAGTCCATGTAGGCGATCTCTCCGTCATACGGCTGCGAAGAATACCGGCCTTTGAACGGAGGCGGGGGATCATAGGGATCGTGCGCATCATACAAGTGCACCCAAAGAAAGAACGGCCCGTTCGGAACCTGGCTGAGCCATCCCAATGCGTGCTGCACGACGTCTTCAGCCCGACGCTCAACAGTCTGGTAACGGTTCGCACCCTGGCGTCGCAGATGAAATCCTGCGTCATAGACATCGAAGCCGCGATCAAAGCCCGGCGCGGTTCCATCCAGCGGATCGAGAATGAGCGAACCGACGAATGCTCCGGTGTGATACCCGTTTTGCCGCAGTATGTCCGGCAGATATGGCAGCGTTTTCGCCAGCGGAACGCCGAAGTCGTTCACGCGATTGAACTGTGTATAGGTGCCGGTAAAGATGTTGGCATGAGACGCTGTCGTAAGAGGAACGTGAGAATAGGCGCGGGAGAATACGACTCCTTCTTTGGCAACCGCATCGAGGTTTGGAGTTAATCCGCGGTCGGAACCCAGAAATCCCATGCGATCGGCGCGGGTCGTATCGAGGGTGATGACGATAACGTTAGGACGAATGCGAGGTGGAGTCGCCGCAATTGCCGCCTGGAGCAGCAGGACGAACGCAGCCGACCAAAAAACCCGCATAGCAGATTACGAATTTATCACAGGGTTCGAGCTGCCATCTTCTTACATCATTGATGGTGGGAGGACAAGATTGCGAGCAATGATAAAACATGCTGGGACAGCGCTTACTATTGAGTCTTGCCGGGCTTGGCGGAATCTTCGTCTTCAATTTTCATGACGTGGATCGTGTTGCTAGCTTTGTCCAACACCCCGCGAATCTTGATTTTCCTGCCCAGGAACTGCGTTAGAGTTTCTGGACCGTCCAGGTAATGCACTTCTTTCCCCGAGACCAGCACCAGCTTCCCGCCAAGATTCTCAATGCAATACCTTGAGCATTCTGCGGGAGTGCTTCCCATGTTCTTGCCTTTTAGCATCTCCTGGTGCGAACGGGTAAGTGAGTGAACGTTCAGGGCACACTGACTGTCAGAAATCTCTCCTCTAAAAGTCTGCGCGGGTTCATCCGCGGCGTAGAGGGCCGGGCCGAGGAGTAAGGCTGAAAATGTTAAGAGTGCAGCAATCCGGTACATGTTATTTCCTCAGGGGGTGACACTGAAGTTCATGTGCATCCCCTCATGTTCTTCGCTACAGATCACGGTACATACAATCTGATATTCCCCCGGCTCGAGCGGAGCCGTAACGGATAGATCCTGCGTGCCTGGCCGCAGCAAGAAATCCCAGCCTGCCACGCGAGTCCTGTCTTTTGTGCGAAGCAGGGTGAAGCCGTGAATCGCACCGTCACGGTTCCAACTTTTGGCCTTGCGCGCCGTGATCCGTAACAACAACGGTTCTCCCGCCTTTGCCGTGATCTCCGGGCTCTTATCGCCCGCTATTTTGTAGCGGCTGTCCTTGTCCGCCAGAATCTCGATGACTCTGGCTTGCGCCAGAGCGGTCGAACAGGCGGCTGTGCATATGCTGAATACTGCAGCAATCGAGAGAAGACGTGAGGCGAAACGAGTCATACGTGATTACTGAGTCATATAAAACAGCACGAGCCGCATGTCTTCATCCGTAATCGTTGCGCGGACTCGCATATGCCGTACGATGGTCGCCATCATTCGGGGAGGAAATTTCTGGGGTGCGGCATGACACCGGCCGCAGTTAGTGCGGAATCTCTTTTCACCCTCCACGCGCATCGCGTCAGCGTTGTCTGAGGTCTGTACACCTGGCTCGTTGGTGCGCGCGCTGTCGCGAGAGGAGGCGGCTCCGAACAATGCGGAGGCCAAAACTAGAATCCACACAACGACGATGAATCTGTATTTCATTCGGGCCTCCCCAGCGGCACGGCGAAGCGGTAGGCGATGCCCACGGTCCACGTGTTCCAGTTGTGCTTTCCGAGCCAGCGGCTGTAGCCGCCTTCCACCTTCAAGCCATCGAGGATGTAGTAGTTCAGCCCGAAGTCAGGTTGCTGGACAGAACTTGATGGGAAACGATAATCGCTATTTCCCGCAGGCTTATCTTCACCCGGAAATGTCTGTTGCATACGCGCCACAAACTCGGTACGGCGCATCATCTTGTTCCAAAGCGCAATCTGGCTGAGCCGGTACGCGCCTTCGACCCAGTACCCGCTGCCAAAATTTGATCTGGCATATTCCGCCCGAAGGTTCAGCGGAATCGGCGGTGGCTGCCATGCAAAGTGGAAACCGAACAAGTTCGCGCGGTCATCCTGAAGTTGCTTCTGCCATGATCCGCCAACCTCAATGCGCGGACGCGTAAAGAAAAGACCGGCACGTCCTCCTGCTAGACGCGACGACTCAAACTGATCGACCGTGCTCAGAGTTGAGAAATAAGTGGCGTAATTGATGTTTACAGTGGGACTTAACGGAAATCCACCGCGGAACATGATTCCGTCACTCGACCCTGTTCCGATCGGGAAGATGAGCGGGACCAGTTGCAGGTCGCGAATCCAGATCGGGTAGATGCGCTCGTTGTAGATTCCAAATGGAGTTAGGAACCTGCCAGCGGTAACGGTAAGGTGAGGGTTCGCGATGTAATCTACCTGAAGGTAGTCCAGCTTTTCTTCGAACTCTCCTTCCAAAGGTCCGCCATTCGGGGCGTGCACATACGATCCCTGAATCTTGGCTCGCGATTCAACCAGCCATCGATCTCCAAGGGGCACTAACAAGACAGGATTGATCTCGGGGATTAGCTCGGTCTGGCCGGCATCGACGTTGGTGAAGTAACCTGCACTGCCGGTGATGATGGGGACGGGGCGTTCTTCAAGAGTTTGAGCAATGGCGCGCGGAGCAACTGCCGCACCGACTGCGGCTAAACAAAGAAACCAACCGAGCGTCCGTTTGCGGACACAGTCGATAAATCTGCGATTCACAAATGCCCACACTTCCCCGCTGCTGGAAATGCTGTAATTGTCCCTTATCGCTGGTTTGGGCAGAAGGTCACTAAGGTAACGGAGAGAAGCAATCGCGAGACGTTGAGATCACAACGTGAAGAGTGACGTCGAACAAAGATTAACAATACTATTCACGGTCGTAGGCAATCAAAGAAGACGGTTGCAATAAAAAAGGAGCCCACATTTGCGCGGGCTCCTTCAGTTCTTGCGTAGCTTCAGAAGGTGAACTTCACTGAAAAATTCATATTTCGCGGACCGCCTTGCGCGATCACGGGATTACCCGATCCCACGTCGGGAGTCTTGGTTACCGTTCCGAAGCTCGCGCCGAAGGTGTTATCCGGGTACGTGTAGAAATTTCCGCGATTCAGAATGTTGTAGACCTCCCAGCGAATTTCGAGATCGAGTTTCTCAGTGATCTTTGTATTCTTCATCAGTGTCATGTCCCACTGCGCGAGCCCGGGGCCAATCAACTGATTGCGTCGCGAGTTGCCGACGGTACCAGGACAAGGAATGAAGAACGGAGAAAGCGGCAATCCGCCAAAAAAGTGCCCTGGATTGTCAGGATCTTCCGAACCGAAGTTCCCGCAGGGATCCGGCTGGTCGTAAGCAGTGAGTGTTTCGACGACGTACTGCGATGGGTTCCGAGTGTTGTACTGCACGGGAGTTCCATCCCACGAAGCGCGAATGGAGCTGCCGCTCAACCCTTGGCCGGACGGATCGGAACCCCCGCCCAGCAACACGCTGAAGGGTCGGCCGCTGATTGCGGTAAAGATGGTGCTCAGCTGCCATCCATTGCCCAACCGCTCGCCGAGATGGGGAATTCGTGGAAACGCATAAACACCACTCACGTTGAAATTCAGTCGAACATCGTGATCGCAGAGGCCGCGGCTGTCTTGAATATTGAGGGGATTCATCAATTGGGGATAGTCACCGATACCTCCGCGATTAAAGGAGTTCTCGTCGTAGCACTTGCTCCAGGTGAAGTTGTACTCGGTATCGAGACCATGAAAGCCCCTCTGATTGAACGAAGCCTGCAAGCTGTCGTATTGCGAGTCTCCGAGGTTAGTCGTCTGGACAATATGATTCAGATCGGAGAAGCGAGCTTCAAAAGGACGAGCTCCGCCGCCCAGTGGACTGGCATTCAGGTCCCGATTCACAGCCAGGTTCTCGCCACGTTGACCAGAGTAGCCGATGGTCAGAACATTGTTCTTCGAGAGCTCCTGTTGCAGGCTGAGACTCATGTTATGCGCGCGAGGAGTTTTGAAATTCGTGACCACCGAGTAGGCATCAAAAGGCGGTTCAGGAGATAGACTTGCGCCAAAGACAGGGCCCTGATTCAGACAGATGTAATCGCCTACACCCGCAGCAGGATCGAAGCACCCGCCGCCGAGAACATTGTTCGTCTGGTTTGGGGGCAATAGCGATCCTCCTCCTAACCCGACATCTCCGGTAATCGACACCGAGAAAAGGTCGAGGTTTGGCTGGGTAAAAGCTCCCGCGCTGGCTCCCGCAAGAGAGTAGGGCGATGCCAACGTAGCAAAGTTGGGTACGTCATACGCTAGCGAATAACCGCCCCGCAATGCGACTTTGCCATTTCCAAAGATGTCCCAGGCGAACCCGGCACGAGGACCAAAGTCGCGATAGTCGACGTCATAGAGGCGATCGATCCCCTGGCCCACGCGCACAAGCCCACGATCCGCGAAAAAGTTTGCGGCGAGGTTATCGCGATCACGGATATTGCCGAAAATGTCATAGCGCAGCCCCAAGGTCAGCGTTAGCCGCGGCTTGATTTTCCAGTCGTCCTGTATGTAGAAGCCGACAGAATTCTGAACCAGGTGACGATGAGTATCGCCGAAGGCACGGTTCGCGTTGTCGGCTTTGCCGAGCAACAGTTGCTCAACGCTGTCCTGAATGGGATCCGCAGACATCGATGTGTAGTAGGTGAAATAGCCCAACAGGAGCCCGGTTCGCGCATTGTTGCGCAGGCTATTTGTGTACGCGCGTTGAAAGTTTCCTCCCATCTTCAGTGTGTGATTTCCTTTTACCCACGAGAAGTGCTCCGACCAGTCCCACGTCTGGTCCGGCCGAGTTGTAATCGGATAACCCTGCACGCCACCGATATATCCGCCATACCCCAGCGGCAAAAGATACACGTACGGAACTCCGAAGTCGGCGGGGCTTAGCGGCCCCGTGTCGACACCCAGACTTTGGGGATCAATCTTGTTATTAATTCCGAGCAACTGGGAGAAGCGGGTGAACCCAACTCTGCTCTCGAGTATCTTGTTAGGTCCAAAATTTGAAATCCAGCTTACGCCCGCCATCTGCGCGCGCGACGGCGCCACAGAATTGAACAGGTCGGGCGCATTCCCTGCACTGGGTGGCAAGCCCGCATAAGGAGGAGCGCTCTGAAAGCTGTCTCCGAAGATGTACCGCGCTGCGATCGAGTTCTTCTCGTTAAATCGATAATCAAACTTGATACCGAAAGTATTTGCGCTGGCCGTCGTGGGACTCTTCACGATCGTGACGCCATCAGGATTTCCGTCGCTATCCACCGGGAAGAAATTCAGCAGCGCATGCCCTACCGGATCCACATTTAAGCCGTTGGCAGCGATATCGGCCATGGCACCATTGATCTCATCTTGCGTGATGACAAAGCGACTGCTCACAGCGTCGGACTTGTAGCGTTGTCCCTCGTAGAACGCGAACAGAAAAGCCTTGTCCTTGATGATTGGTCCGCCAATGGTGCCATTGAACTGATTGTTGTGGATGGAGGTCTTCTCGCCCTGCGAGAAATAATTGGCTGCGTCGCCGAAGCCATTGTGATTGACCCAGGTTCCCGATCCATGCCAGGTGTTGGTGCCGCTCTTCATGTTCATGAGAATCGGCGCTCCACCCTTTACGCCGAATTCGGCGGACGGCGTTTCCTGAATACTCAATTCCTGGATTGCTTCCGGTGGAAAGAGCACGGCTGGAATGCCTACAATGCCGGTTTCGCCAATAGCCGAATCGCCATAGTAGCGATCGTTGTTGTAAAGCCCGTCAATGAAGTAGTTGTTTGACTCAACCTTGCTGCCGTTGATGCTGACCGCCTGAAATCCGCCGCCAGGTGTTCGCTGTACCCCGGGAGTGATCGCAAGGAGAGAGTTGAAGTCACGACCATTCAGCGGAACGTTCTCGATCTTTTCGTTGTCGACGTAGTTGTTGTTGTTGGGGGAGAGGTCCACGAGCGGAGCGGATCCCTCGACCTCGACGGTCTCTGTTCGCTGGCCAACCTGCAGCTTGAAATCTGCGTGACTCACGCCGCCCGCCACAACACTCGCAGTCAGTACCGACGTCTTGAATCCCTGAGCCGCCACCGTGACCTTATAGTTGCCAATCGGAAGCTCGGGTATGCGGTAGCTCCCCGATTCAGAAGTTGTCGCTGTGCGGGTCAGACCCGTTCCCACGTTTTCTGCACTCACGGTCACATGCGGGACCACGGCGCCACTGCTGTCGGTAACGTCGCCGGAGATATCACCGGTAATTTTTTGGGCGGCAAGCGGCAGAGCCAGACAAGTAATCAACAGCAACAATACGGCGCAGTTCAAGATACGGGCCCTGGACATGGTTCGCACTCCACTCCCTGGGATTAGACGACAACGGTGTCCAGAAGTCTTATCGGGACGCGAATGCAAGTCAAGGAAAATACGCGATCAGTGACTGCAGGTCACGCAATGACAGTACGTGAGAGATGTGGTGCAGAGAGAGCTGCTAGCTTAACGGAGAATCGCTCATGCGAAAGCGCGTACGCACGTGTTCGGAGATCAACTGAACAGCTTGGCGGTTGGCCACAGGATCGGACTGCGTCAAGTACTTCATGGCTTCGACCAGCAGCCGCTGGCCGTCAACATACCGGGGATCGGAAGTGCGCTCACGTTTCTTGCGACCTACGACGGGAGGAACTGGAATAGTGAAGACTTTCGCCATGACCCCTGCATTGCGCGCTGGACTCTTTTGCCCTGACTTCATGGCAAAAGTCACGCTAAAAAGCAGTATACCGTTCCGTTCTGCGATTTACAGCTCCAAATATTTGGAAGGAATCTTCAGCGTTTTGTTAACCTTGCGGAGAAACGGTCTTGGTTTTGCCGGTCGTCTTCAGCTTGAATACGGAATCCTGGATCTTCTCGTTGATCTTGATATCGGAATATTTGGCGAGCCGATAATCGCCACTGGGCTCGAACAATTGTTGCTGCACTGAAACCCCCCGGGCAGGATCGATCCACAGCACAATATGCGCAAAGTTGTTTCGCACCTTCTCCGACTTGGGGACCAGGTCAATCTTGGCCGTATTCAGACCGTCGAGGGTTTCTGTTCCCAAGTACTTCACATCGAATGATTTCGCGAGATCGTGGCCCCTGCCCCCGAATCCCAAAACAAGAAAGCTTTCGAAGTCAGAACGATTCTTGCCGGTGTTATAGACGGTGACTTGATCGATTTTCGGCTGGTAAATCTCTACACGACTATCCGCGAATAGCACGTACTTTTTGTCGGGATCGGTGATATCGGCGGCCATCTGAGTTTCTTTATCCGTCCGCCGAAAGTACACCTTTCCCTTCTGTTGATCACTCTCATCCACCACTTTCTGATATTGATTCCAAACAAAGGCAGCTTCTGTGGTGCGAAAGTCGGCCGCGGTCTGGTCCAAACGGTCAAGCACTCTCTCCAAGTCCGGAGACGAAGCTATTTGTGCCCCCGCAGGCGCGGCGAACCCGAGACCTATCAGGACCAGGACTCCTAGTTTTCGGAAGATCACGTTCATTATTCTCGCTGAACCCAGACCTTGTAGTTCATTACATGTCCGGCGCGGTCTCGTTCGGTTTCAACCTTACTGATGCTCACTTCTCCGGCGATGGGCTCGATAATCTTCAACAGTTCA
>DATBFG010000108.1:0-37726 GCA_036558645.1 Terriglobales bacterium | reverse complement strand
GCCGGAAATTTCCCCTTCCGGTGACCCCGGGCACAATCAAGCACACCAAGGAGGTCGTTTATGCCCCGTGGAATCTCTCTACACATTGGCCTCAACTCCGTAAATCCTGATAGTTATGGAGGCTGGGACGGTCAGCTGCAGGCGTGCGAGAACGATGCTGTATGCATGGACAAGCTCGCCTCCGCAGTGGGATACGAAACGCAAAAACTGCTCACGAAAGCGGCTACACGAGCGGCAGTCTTGAGTGGGATCACAGACGCTACACGCTCGCTCGCCAAAGACGATATCTTCCTGCTGAGTTACTCGGGTCACGGCGGGCAGATTGCCGACTCGAACGGCGACGAAGTCGACGGAAACGACGAGACCTGGGTCTTATACGATGGCGAAGTTGTCGACGATGAATTGCACGATTTATACACGCAGTTCAAGGCAGGGGTTCGAGTCGTCGTCCTGTCCGATAGTTGCCACAGTGGCACCGTCACCCGCGCATTCTACGAACGCATCGCGCCGATCGAAAATGATTCGGGCTTGCGCTCGCATGGCACATTCCGCTCGAAACGAATACCAAACGACGTGCAGGCGAAGGTGATGCAACGCGATGCGGCGATGTACAAGAAGATCCAAGAAGACACAAAGTCGGCGGTCGATCGCACCCCAGAGGCATCAGTGGTTCTGATCTCCGGCTGCCAGGACGGCCAACTCTCGTCCGACGGCGATGTGAACGGCCTATTCACAGAGAACCTGCTGAAGGTTTGGAACGACGGGAAATTCGAAGGCACCTACCGGCAATTTCAGAAAACAATTCGGCAGAATATGCCACCTTCGCAACAGCCCAGGTATTACCTGGTGGGCGCGTCAAATCGAGCGTTCACTCATCAAAAACCATTCTCGATCGAGACCAGCAGGGCGGCGAGACACACCTCAGCCGCCGATTGAGATCGATGCCGGGCAGCGTGATCACCGGTCGCGCTGTCCGGCGGCATAACTGCTGAGGATGTCCGTTCTAAGAGGGCAGTCTCTGGCCGGCGAGCCTTGACATCTCTCTGGAAGGGGCTATTCTCGCTGATTAGCGGACTTATCCCCAAGGTTCTGCTTCGAGCATCCACGCAACATTTGAGCCATCCCAGAGGCCTTATGGACGAGAGACAGTTCATCCACTCTATTCAATCTGCGCGGCCTGAAGAATTCGCTACGATCCTGCGCACGGCAGATCACGATCGCGAAGCCGCTTTGCGCACTCATTTCGGAAATCAGACATTTGAAGATTTGCGCGCGCTGGCATTTGCCGCCGGCGCCACCCGTGCACGCCGCACCCGCGGTGTGCCTGAGAACGTAGTCGTTCTTCCCGGCATTATGGGCAGCGAACTGACCGAGGCGAGCACGAAGATATGGCTGAGCATTCTGCAGATTCTAAGAGGGCGCTTCGATCATCTCGATGTTGATGGCGCCGGCGATTCGGTTCGTCCACTTACCGCCACCGGAATTCTGCAGAAGTACTATGGCAAGACAGTTCTTTCACTCCACGCCGAGTTCAACGTACTGCCCTTCTGGTACGACTGGCGCCTGGATATTCGCCGGGCCGCCGACCAACTTGCGGACTTCGTCGACAAGAATTTCCCTTCCGGGCCGGTGCACCTCGTTGCCCACTCCATGGGTGGGCTCGTCAGCCGCACGATGATCGCTCGCCATCACGAGACCTGGAAACGAATGGCACCAGGCCGACTGGTGATGCTTGGTACGCCTAACTATGGCGCGTTCGCGATTCCACAGCTCTTTTCCGGACTCAATGATTCGATCAAGACTTTGGCTTTGGTAGACCCGTTTCATGGCCTGGACGGACTGCTGCTGATTGCCCGGCACTTCATTGGCGCGTTTCAGATGATGCCTTCCACGAGCAGACTCTCTGGGTTGGAGAACTTGTACGCTTCGGGAACCTACCGCTGCCAACCGCAGGCGAATGTTTTCGACCTAGCCAAGGATTTTCAAAAGCAGATCGAAAATGTGATCGAACCCGAGCGCATGTGTTATGTCGCCGGTTGGAGGCAGGCAACAGCGAATGGCATTCAGAACTGGAGCAAGTTAGGCGATGCCGAAGGTTACACCTTCACGATGGCCGGCGATGGCACGGTCTCCCATAACCTGGGTCTGCTGGACGGCGTGCCGACGTTTTTCATTGATGACGAACATGCTGCACTGCCGCAAAACAAGCGGGTGCTGCAAGCCCTGCCGGAGATTATTCGCGAGGGGAAGTCGAGCTTGCTGCCAGATCAATATCCCGGAGAACGCGGCGCAGAACTGCAAGACAACCTGCGCGCAGAATACGCCCGCAAAATTGGCGTCGATCAGCTTCAGGTTGAACAACTCAAGGCACGTGTTCAAGCGACCAGGGCCGCCAACAACGAAACGTTGAGTCCGGAAGAAGAAAAGCTGAAAGACCTCGTGCTTGAGGGGTTCGCAGCGCCCCGCGAGCGCGCCGCTCAGAGTACGCCCTCGATTCCCACGCGAGCCGGGAAGCCGGGCGCAAAACCAACTGCTGCCCCGACACGGAACATAGTGGTTAACGTCGTCGTTGGAGACATTGGGCAGGCGGTAACAAAGAAAATGAAGACCGCAGGGCCGCCTGTCGACTTAGTGTCTGTGGGACATTACAATGGCGTCCCTCCACAGCGCGCCGAAGAGGTAATCGACAAGGCCGTATCCAGCTTCCTGCCACGAAAGAACAAGGCCCGCGGCGTGATTACGGACCTTACCTTTAGCGGCGCCATTAAGGGCGAATTAGGCCAACTGTTTTTTCTGCCCTCCGATTCCGCTGGAGAGCGGTGCGATGTCGTGATCGCCGGATTAGGCTTCGTCGGCAGGTTCGGGCGTACAGAACTGGAGTTTCTCAGTCGGCAGCTGGTCGCCGTAAGCAGCCAACTCGGCAAGAAACACTTGGCGTCGGTGTTGATTGGTTCCGGCGACAAGAACCTGACGGTTTTCGAAGCTGCCGGCGGCTGGGTTCGAGGTATGAGCCGAGTCATCTGCGACGCCGAGCAGGAATCCGTCCTTGAACGCGTGACTTTCATCGAGAAAGACGAAACCCGAGCTGATCAACTGAAGGCTGCCTTGCTCGCTGTTTGCCAGGAGCGTAACTACGGTGTGCAGGCTGACTTTCCAGCTCCGGAGTCTGTGCCTCCCGAATTCCAGCCAGCCGCAGGAGAGATCAGGCTTTTCGCCGAATTACAAGGCAACGTCTATCGCTTTGGAGCCCTAACAAGCCAAGCATCGTACCCGGAGCGCGAAATTGCGGTGGATCCTGGCCTGATTCTCGAGGCCAATGAAACAGTCGTTCAAGCCGAAGATAGCGACCGCCTCAGCGAAGTGGGCGAGTTCATGTTCAAGCTGCTTGTGCCGACGGATTTCTCTTCCAGCCTGATGGGCAGTGCCCCGGTGGTTTTGTCCTGCGACACGAACGTCGCGAGAATCCATTGGGAATTGCTTCGCCTGCCACAACAATATCTGCCGTTAGGAAATGAAATCGATCAGACACTCGCGCTGGGACGCGGGTTTACGCGGCAACTGCGCACGACGCTGGCGCCTCCGCCCGAACCCCTCGCGACGTTTTCAAGAAGTCTTCGCGTACTCGTCGTGGCGGATCCTGCGCCAGATATGCCCTTGGTCGGCGCGCGCCAGGAGGGTTCGGCCGTCCGCGATCTTTTTAAGAGCATGCAGGGGGTCTTGCAGCATCACGGAATTTCGCTGGAACTTGTTTCGCTGATCGGTCCAACCGAAGCCACCCGAGTGAACGTGATGCAGATGCTATTGCGCGAACCTGCCTTCGATGTGTTCCATTTTGCCGGCCATTGCTACTTTGATCGGGACAACTTCACGAATTCGGGCTTCTTGTTTTCTCAAACTGCAAAGCTAACTTCGAAGGAACTAGCCCGCATCGATCGCATGCCTCGTTTCGTCTTTGCTAACGCATGTGAATCGGGCGTAACGCCTGGGCGTCCGGAGCTGCGCTCGGCGGAGTTGGCTCCCAGCTTCGCCGAAGCCTTCTTTGCTCGCGGCGTCGGAGATTTCGTCTGCACTGCATGGCCGATTGATGACGAGGCAGCGCGCACTTTCGCGCTGAAGCTTTATGGAAGCCTGTTGGGCCAGCCCGATATCCCCGCTGGCGGCGCCTCATCGCAACCCGCACGCGCAGCCGTGTCGAGCAGCCCTGGAGCGGCCGCAGCCGCTGCTCCCGCGCCTGACTTCACCCTGTCTCCAAAACCGATGCATGAAGCCATGCGATGTGCGCGCGAAAGCATCGCCCGAATGCCAGACCAGACACGGACGTGGGGCGCATATCAGCACTATGGAAGTCCGCACTTCCAGTTGATCCGCGTGGGCGGCCATGGCGAAAAAAACGACGCAACTGACGAATCGCAACCGTCAACCAGCTTGAACTCTCGGTCCACTCAACGTTCGGCGAACAAACGTGCCCATGCCGCAGGATCGGCCGGCAAATCTGGAAAGCAGAAGAAGTAATCGCACAACCTTCAGGAGGAAAAATTTATTCATGTCCGAGAATGGCTAGTTTGAATCGGACTGAGTGCGAGAATCGGCCAACGACTCCTGACTGGATGGAACAATCTAAATGGCCAATTTTCGCACTGCGGCGCTGGCCACCCTCTTTGCTTGCGCCTTTGCACTGACCTCATTTGCCGCCGATCCAAATTCAACCACGCACGATAGTTCACAAGACATCGATCGTTCCATCAAGCCGGGCGACGACTTTTACCGCTACGCTAACGGAAACTGGCTAAAGTCAGCGACTATCCCTGAAGGTCAGCCAAGCTACGACACGCGCACAATCATCACGGCAAGAACCAGTCAACGTGTGCGGGATCTCATTCAACAGGCCGCTTCGACCCAATCTGCCAAAGATGGCGTTACGCAGAAGGTCGGCGACTATTACGCCAGCTTTATGGACGAAAGCAGTATCGAAACGAAGGGAATGGCGCCATTGGTTGACGAGATGTCGGCGATTTCGGAGATCAAGAATAAGACATCGTTGTCCGCCTATCTGGGTGCTACGTTAAACACCGAGGTCGATGGACTCACCAGCAACGCCGACCATGTTTTCGGGGCGTGGGTGAATCAGAGTTTTACGGATTCGGAACATTATGTATTTCATCTCTGGCAAGGTGGCCTCGGCATGCCGGATCGCGACGCTTACCTCGACCCGAACTCGTCCGCATTGCGCATCCAGTATCAGTCTCATATAGCTTCAATGTTGAGACTCGCAGGCGTGGCCGACACCGAGACGAAGGCTGCTCGCATCCTGAACCTTGAAATCCAGATTGCAAAGACTCACGCGCCCGACTCGGATGCCGCGGACGTGTTCAAGCAAAATAATCCATGGAAGCGCACTGACTTTGCCCTGAAGGCGCCAGGAATGGATTGGGACGCTTACTTCAAAGCCGCGGGAGTGGCGGAACAATCGGAGTTTGTAGTTTGGCAGCCATCGGCCGTGACGGGTACCGCTGCTTTGGTTGATAGTGAAAGCGTCGATGTGTGGAAGGACTATCTCAAATTTCACCTGATCGAACACTACTCCAACGTTCTCCCGAAAGCTGTGGTTTCCGAGCACTTCGCGTTCTATGGGGCGATCCTTTCCAGCCAGCAGCAGGCACCTGAGCGGAGCCTGGATGCCATCACCGCAACGAACGCTGCCCTGGGCCAGGCAGTCGGGCAACTTTATACAGCACGTTATTTCCCACCTGAGGCCAAGGCGAAGGCGCAAGCGATGGTCAACGACCTCATCGCGGCCTACCGTGCGCGCATTCCAAATCTCACGTGGATGTCGGCGCAAACCAAGGAAAAAGCTTTGGCAAAACTGGCGACTCTTCGAGTCGGTGTCGGCTACCCCGATACATGGATCGACTACTCATCGCTTGAGATTATTCGTGGCGACGCGTTCGGAAACATGCGCAGGGCGGAATCTTTCAATCGCTCGTACAACCTGGCCAAGTTGAGACGACCAGCAGATGTGGACGAGTGGAGAATCGATCCGCAGATAGTGGGCGCGATCATTTTGTTTAGTCCCAACACCGAGACTTTCTCGGCGGGAATTTTACAGCCACCTTATTTCGATTTCCAGGGTGATACGGCGTCGAATTACGGCTCAGCCGGAGCCGGGATGGCGCATGAGATTAGCCACAGCTTCGACGAGCTTGGCAATATCTATGACGCGCAAGGTCGGCTCGAGAAATGGTGGACTGCCGAGGATGAGGCCAAGTATCACGCCACAGCGGCGAAGCTGGTGACGCAATTCAGCGCCTATTGTCCGGTTTCCGATGCGTGCGTCAATGGAGAGCAGGTCCTGACCGAGAACATCGCGGATCTCACGGGACTGCTGATTGCGCACGATGCCTATGTCCTGTCACTGAAAGGTAAGGAAGATGCTGTGATCAACGGATTGACTGGCGAGCAGCGATTCTTCTTGGCATTCGCGCAGCGCTGGCGGAAAGCCCAGACCGAAGCCGCGCTTCGTAAGCAGGTCAAGAGCGACACTCATTCGCCCGGGCAATATCGCAGCGACACCGTGCGCAATGTTGACGCATGGTACAGGGCATACGACGTCATGCCTGACAACAAGTTGTACGTGAAGCCTGAGGACCGCGTGGGAATCTGGTGAGGTTAGGCGGCTTGAAACCGGATATGCAAGTTTAGCGGTTTCCAACCTCTCGACCATCAGGGTAATGCGAACGCGAGGACATAATCTCCCTGCTTTGTGCCGAGCTTTCCGTGGCCCCCCGCCGCGATAACGAGGAATTGTTTTCCTCCAACGCTGTATGTCATCGGAGTTGCTTGGCCGCCGGCCGGAAGCTGATAAGCCCAGAGTTCGCGACCCGTGTCGGCATCAAATGCATACAGGTAGCCGTCCTGTCCCGCGGCACTAAATACGAGACCGCCCGCGGTCACGATTGGGCCTCCGAGATTGATTGTTCCAGTCTTTGTTCCCGGCGAATAGGAGCCAAGCGGAACATCCCACACCTTCTTGCCGGTAAAAAGATCGACGGCTGCTACGGTTCCCCACGGCGGAGCGTTGCAGGGGGAGCCTTTTGGAGAAAGTAACGGTTGCCGATACATGCCATAAGGCGCTCCACGCTGTGACGCGAATTCACCCGAGAGTCGGTTGTTGCGCCCGGTTTCTCGCTCACTGTCAAACTTGTCGCGAGGAATCAAGCGTACCCACATAGCGAGACGATTAGTATCCGTATAAAGAAGGTGACGGCCAGGATCGTAAGCCGAGCTCCCCCAATTGACGCCCCCTACATTACCGGGGAACACGATGGTGCCCTTGACGCTCGGTGGCGTGAAGATTCCCTCCGAGCGCGACTCGGCAATTTTGTCAGCGCAATACTTCTTTTCTTCGGGGGTTGCGCCAAAAGCTTCATCGGCTGTCAGCTTCTCCGGCACAACCGAGATGCCTGAAGGTTGAGTAGGCGAAGCTTCCTCGCCGGGAATGTCACTCGGCGGTGCCGGCTCTTCTACAACGGGAATCAGAGGCGCTCCGGTGAGCCGGTTTAACACAAAGATGCGGCCCATTTTTGTAGTGATTGCAATCGCAGGAGTGCCGTCTCTCCAGGCGAAAAGCGCAGGTTGTGATGCCACGTCAAAATCCCAAAGGTCGTGATGAACGACCTGAAAACCCCAGATGAACTCCCCAGTCGAGGCACGGAGGGCCACGACAGAGTTAGCCCACTTGTTGTCACCTTTGCGGATTCCCCCGTAGTAGTCGGGGCTTGCGCTTCCCGTAGGAATGAAAACAAGATCCCGTTCTTCATCGACTGCAAGCGTAGACCAGGCGTTACCCGCACCTGTACGTGGCTCGGTTTTCAGCGCCCATGGAATCGGATCCCACGACCAGCGGAGTTTTCCTGTCCTCACTTCGTAGGCACGGACGATGCCGCGTTCAATTGTGACGGCACGATTATCTCCGATTGACGAACCTGTAATGACAAGGTCCCGGAAAATCGCAGGTGCCGAAGTAACCTGGTAATCGCCCGGATCGCGCAGTTTCACGCCAGCACTCAGTTCGACTTCCCCATGGTCACCGAAATCACTGCACGGTTTTCCGGTTTCGCCATCAAGCGCGATGAGCCGCCCATCGATTGTCCCGACGAAGATTCGTAGCGCGCATGCCATCCCTCTCTTCGCGGATGGGTCACTCCACGCTGACACTCCGCGTGAAGTGACTTCCGACGCGCCGTAGGGAAGTTCGAGTTTCGGATCAAACTCCCACAACTTAGCACCGGTGCGCGGTTCGAGGGCGATCACGTGATCGTAGGGTGTGCTGAAAAACAGTTTGCCGCCCACGAGGATCGGCGTGGCCTCAAAGGCAGCTTTCTTATCTAGTTCGTGATCATTTGCAGAACCTAAAGGCGATCCAAGGGCTCCTGTATGGAAGGTCCAGGCAACTTGCAGCCGAGCGACATTGGAGCGATCAACTTGTGCAAGCGTCGAATATCGCGTTCCATCAGGTTCGTTGGAATAGCTTCTCCAGGTCGTATCGGCTGGCAGTTGAGCGAGCCCAGATGGTGCGAAGCTGATCAACATGAACGAACAGAACCAAAGTAAATAGTGGTGCCGGTGTTCACTTTTCATAGGAATGGACAGCACACGCTGCGGAGCAATCGTAGGTGTGAAGCCATGCTTCAGTCAATTTCGCCCCATTTTGCGAACGATCTTTAGGAATAGATGAAAGATGGCAGCTGGCCCCGTAAGTTGAGGCGCTTTGCGAGTGGGAGCGAAGGGGGTGTTTGCAGGGGAAATCCTGAATGAGCGCGTCGAGTCGAAGGACCGCAAAGGCAGAAAGATGGCAGCCGGACCTGTAAGCCGAATTCTGTCCGCAGCACGAATGCTGCGGGACGATCATTCCTCTAGGCCGCGCATTACTGCGCGGCTCAAGCGACCTACCCGGAGGTTTGACGCGCCGAGCCGACACGTCCCCGCCCATTCTCGCGAGAGTGCCCGAACCGCAGCGCTCCAGCCAGAATGGGCGGGGGTTCCTCCCTATTTGGTCTTGCTCCGTGTGGGGTTTGCCATGCCCGGTGCATTGCTGCCCCGGCGGTGCGCTCTTACCGCACCTTTTCACCCTTACCCCGCCCATTCTCGCGGGAGCACTTTCACCATGCTCCAGCCAGAATGAGCGGGGCGGTATCTTCTCTGTGGCACTTTCCGTCCGGCAGACTTGAATCTGCCGTCCCGGACGTTATCCGGCACACCGCTCTCTGGAGTTCGGACTTTCCTCCCTCATCACTTGACGCAATGAAGGCGACCGTCCAGTCCAGCTGCCAACATCCTCTATTATATTCGATGCCCCTCCCAACATAGCTCTTGGAATCCGGGGACGTACAGCCATCGAGAACACACTGACTCTGCTAGACTTAACTCATACCGTGCTTAGTTCTCAGGGTTATTGTCCAACTGAGAAAAGATGAATCTCTCCGAAGCTATCAAGCTCGCGTTGCAGTCCCTGTGGGCTAACAAGCTGCGATCCATTCTGACGCTGCTCGGTGTCGTGATCGGCGTGGCTGCCGTGATCGCAGTGATGACATTTGTCAGCGGCATAAATGGCTACGTGGGCGAGAAGATCTTCAACCTTGGCGCAGACGTCTTCATCATGTTCAAGGTGTCGCCGGCAATCACGAATGTCGACAAATTTCTTGAAGGTCAAAAACGCAAGGATTTAACCATGGATGACTATCGTGCTGTTCGCGAAGGCTGCAAGCACTGTCTTCAGGTAGGTGCGTACGCTCGCAACAACATTGGACGGGTTAAGTTCGGCGAAGAATCGATCGATGACACCATTGTTCAAGGCATGACTCCGGCGGTTGCAATCACGCAAGATGTGGACCTGGAGAGCGGCCGCATGCTGGAAGACATCGACATGGAAAACAATGCCGCCGTCGCGATCGTGGGGACCGATATCGTCGACACACTGATGCCCGGTCTTGATCCGCTCGGCAGGGAGATCCGCATCGATGGCTGGATCTATCGCATCATCGGCGTTGGCAAGAAAAAGGGTAAGACTCTAGGGCAGAGCCTCGACAACTATGCCTTCATTCCAATGACTTCGTGGCTAAAGCAATACGGTTCGCACGATACCAACATGCGGATCTCGGCAAAGGCGTCTGACACCGGCTTGGGACTTCAGACCGCAAAAGATGAAGCTCGAGTCATTCTGCGAGCCAGACGTCATGTGGCGCCAAATGAATCCGACAATTTTGATGTTGAGACCAACAGCAGCCTGATGAGCATCTGGTCGAATTTGAGTGGAACATTTTTTATTGCCATGATCGGCATTGCTGCCATCTCGATGGTGGTCGGCGGGATCGTGATCATGAACATCATGCTGGTCGCCGTCACGGAACGCACCCGCGAGATAGGAGTGCGCAAGGCGATGGGCGCTCGCCGCAACGATGTACTGCAACAATTCCTGATCGAGGCCTCCATCCTGGCGCTGGTAGGTGGCATGATCGGCGTCGTTCTTGGAATTACCGTGGCAAAAACTGTGACGCTCCTGGTCGGTATGCCCTCTTCGGTACCGTTGTGGTCGATTTGGGGAGGGCTGGCGGTCGCCCTCAGCATTGGAATTTTCTTTGGGGTGTATCCGGCTCGCAAGGCCGCGATGCTAGACCCCATCACCGCATTGCGATTTGAGACGTAAAGATTGATCTTTAATCTATGCACGTTAGCAGAAGTGAATTCGGCGAGATCATCCGTATGGCGCTGGATACCATTCGCAGCAACAAACTGCGCTCCGGACTTACGGTCCTCGGTATCGTCATCGGCGTTACCGTGGTGATCGGTATCTCATCGATTGTGCGCGGCCTGAATGACAACGTCAGCAACATGATCAGCAGCATGGGATCGAATATCATTTTCGCGTTTCATCTGCCGATCACTTTTGGTCGCCTTACCGAGGAACTGCGCACGCGTAAAGAACTGACCTTCGATGATGCGGAAGCCATGAAAGATCTGCCGCATGTGAAGGCGGTAACGGCGGGCATCCGGTATGTGGAACCGCAGTTTGGCAGCGGGACATTTGTCGTCAAATACGGTGATCGTAAAGCCAAGCAGACGATTCTGGAAGGTGATACTGCATCGGCGAAGGATGTTTTCGATCTCCAGATGGCAAGCGGCCGCTGGTTCACCGAGATCGATGACGAACGGCGTGCGCCCGTCATCATCCTGGGGTGGGACACTGCCGATGAACTTTTCGGCCTGGAAGATCCCATCGGCAAGGAGATTGACATCGAGGGCCGGTTGTTTACCGTGATTGGACTCGCAGCCCAGATCAAGAGCGCATTCGGAGGCGGGAAGAATCCCGACGACAACAAGGTTTACTTTCCCTTGGCGTCACTAAAGAAGCTTCATCCGGAGCTTAAGGAGCACTTTATCAGCGTGAAGGCGACCTCTCACGACGACATGCCGAAGGCAGTCGATGAAATGCGTGAACTCTTGCGTCGCAGACGTCGTGTCCCTGCCGACAAGCAGGACAATTTCTCTGTCTTCACGCAAGATTCTCTGTCGGATGTCTGGAATCAGATCACCGGCGCAATTTTCATCTTCATGTTTGCCGTATCGAGTGTGGCCTTGATTGTCGGTGGCGTAGGCGTGATGAATATCATGCTGGTTTCGGTTACAGAGCGCACACGGGAGATAGGAGTCCGCAAGGCCATCGGGGCGCGCAAGCGGGACATCCTATTGCAGTTCACGCTAGAAGCCGTAACTCTGACCGCCATCGGCGGTGTGTTGGGCATTGCTGTGGGAGCCATCATCACCTGGACAATTCCGGCGATTTGGGACGCTCTGCCGGCGCGCATGTCAGTCTTCTGGACAACCTTCGGCTTTGGCGCCGCTGCCGCGGAAGGGCTGTTATTTGGCATCTATCCAGCCTGGAAGGCCGCAAACCTCGACCCCATCGAGTCCCTGCGCTACGAATAGCAATGCTCCTACAGATCATTCGCGTGCTGCAATTTGTCGCATTGGCAGGAACCCTCGCGAGCGCGGCGTATTACATTATTTGCATTTGGGGCGCGATCTCGTTTCTGAAACACAGAAAGAATGCAGCCGCACGCTTGGAAGATCTGCCTCCAGTATCAATCCTCAAACCGCTAAGAGGTATTGATCCCGGGATGTATGAGAGTTTTCGCAGCTATTGCCAGCAGGACTATCCGCACTACGAAATCATCTTCGGCGTCAGTGAGCCGAACGACCCAGCCATAGCATGCGTGCAGCGCCTGCAGCAAGAGTTCCCCCGGCGAAACATCTGTCTCGTGCACTGTGAGCAAAAGCTCGGCGCCAACGTTAAAGTCAGCAATCTCGCGCAAATCCTTGAGCGAGCGCAAAACGAGCATCTTGTCGTTAGCGACAGCGACATCCGCGTGACTTCAGACTATTTGAGGGCCGTAGCCGGGCCATTGGCTGATCCGCAGATCGGCCTCGTTACCTGTCTATATCGAGGTGTTGCCTGCAGCTCTGTCGGCTCCCGCCTTGAGGCCCTTGGAATCGCGACCGATTTTTGTGCAGGTGTCCTGGCAGCCCGGCAGTTGGAGGGCATTCGCTTTGGACTAGGCTCCACCTTGGCATTCAGGCGGCGCGACTTATTGTCGGTCGGTGGGTTTGAGTCACTTGCAGATTATTTAGCCGACGACTACGAACTCGGAAAACGCATCACGCTCGGAGGTAAGAAAGTCGTCCTGTCAGACGCTGTCGTCGAGAGCTTTTTGCCTCAGTATTCGTTCGGACAATTTTTGCAGCATCAGTTGCGTTGGGCACGCACTTTGCGAGCCTCTCGTCCCGGCGGGTATTTTGGTCTTATTTTGACATTTGGATTTCCTTGGGCGTTGCTGACCCTATTTTGTTCTATGGGCGCGGCCTGGGCATGGTACTTGTTGGGGGCAATGGTCATAATCAAGATCGCTGTTGCCTACTCGGTCGGTACTCGGTCGCTCAGGGACCCTCAAGTGATGCAGTGGCTATGGTTGCTTCCTATCAGGGATCTGGTTGCGGTGCCAATTTGGATAGGCAGTTACACCGGCAGCCAGGTTGCCTGGCGTGGTGATTTGTTCACTCTGAAAGACGGAAAGCTTGCCCGAAACTGACAAATCGCCGCCATATTCCAGTAGAATTAAGGGTTCATGTTCAAGCACCCTGGACACCAGGTCCGCCCCCTAAATGCATCTACGTAAGCAGGTGAAAAGTATGAGGAAAGTTCTGGTTACCGGTGGAGCCGGTTTCATCGGTAGTCATTTATGCGAAGCGCTGCTCCGTCGCGGAGATGAAGTATTTGTGATCGACGACTTGTCCACTGGCCGTCTCGAGAACATCGCGCACCTGCAGGAGAACAAGTCGTTTCATCTGACCGTGGGGTCCATCCTCGACTTTAGACGATTGGAGTCGATGGTCCGCAAGGTCGACATCGTGTTCCACCTGGCGGCGGTTGTAGGTGTTCAGAAAATCATTGAGGTTCCCGTGGATACGATCGAAATCAATGTCCTCGGCAGCCACAACGTCCTCAATCTGGCAGCAAGATATCGCAAGTTATGCCTGGTCGCCTCTACCTCAGAAGTCTATGGAAAGAGCTCGAAGCAACCGTTCACCGAATCGGACGACGTAGTATACGGACCTACTACCAAGAGTCGTTGGAGCTACGCCTGTTCTAAGGCGATCGACGAATTTCTTGCCTTGGCATATCACGACGCGCAGAACCTGCCCGTCATTATCGTTCGACTCTTCAATACCACCGGCCCCCGGCAAACTGGACGCTACGGAATGGTGCTGCCCCGTTTCGTCGAACAGGCACTTCGTGGAGAGCCCATCACCGTTTTTGGTGACGGTCGGCAGAGCCGATGTTTTGCAGACGTTAGTGACGTGGTACGAGCCCTGCTTCTCTTGATCGACACACCTAGCGCAGTTGGAGAAGTATTCAATATTGGCAACCCCGAGGAAGTTTCCATTGCCGAACTTGCGCGGCTCGTAAAAAAGCTTTCACGCAGCGATTCCGAGATTCAAATCATCCCTTATGACCAGGCATATCAGCCCGGCTTTGAGGATATGAATCGCCGCGTGCCAAACATCGCGAAGATTGAAGCCACGGTGGGATACAGGCCGCGAGTGCGCTTGCAGCAGATCATCGAAAGGATTATTGAGAGCAAGCGGCAGGAACTGGCAGAAACGCCGGAATTCGCTGTTACATCTGATTTGGAACCGCATTCACTGCGGGTCGGTGCTGCGGAATAATCCGGCCTCCATCGCTGAAGCGGTAAGTTTCTCCGCGCCAGAAAAAAGTACGGCTGGTAAAGCTGGCCATCCAGGTATAGAAACCAATCAAGTCTCTCAAGGGATAGAGCCAGCAGTAGCGCAACGCGCGCGAATCTCCGATCACACCCCAACCTACGACTATCGACTGAGAGACTCGGTTCACGAATGCCGCCAGCAGCAGCAGCACGCCAAGCGGCCACGATCCGAGGGCGCCGGCAGCAATCCATCCCAGCAAGCCGAAAGGCATAGCGAAAGTGAGTCCACTGCCCAGATGACCTTTCGGACGTGAATACCGCGTGCTCTTCATCCAGCGTAATTGATCGCCAAAAGTCTGCACAAAAGAGCGCGGGATCAGCACATGTCCCACGATTTCGTGCGAGAGAACCACCTTATATCCGGCCGCCCAAACTTCATTGCCGAGCACAAAATCATCGGAATAATAGTCCGCGGTGGCTCCGATACCTCCAATCTTGTCGAGCGCATCGCGCCGCACAGCCATGACAGCACCCATTGCGAATCGCATCCCCTCCATCATGTCCGCAACCATGACGCCCGATGGCATTTCTACTGACATGCCTAGCGCTTCAAGTGAGGACCATAGGTCGTGCGACGGTATTCCGCGATAGGGACACGTCACCAGTCCGACGGCAGGATCGAGTAGCGGCGCGATCACGTTTCGCAGGAAACGTGGCTCAACGCAAACATCGCTATCGCTAATCACGAAATAGTCGCTCGACGATGCCGAAATCATGCGGTCGAGAGAGAAGACCTTAGCGTTGGGCCATGTGGGCATCCCAGAGATCACAATCTTGGATTTCACATGCGGATATCGAGCGCGCACACTTTCCGCAACCTGCAGCGCATCGTTGTCAGCTTCACGAGCTCCAAAGATGATCTCGAAATCCGGATAGTCCTGACGTAGGAAACTCTCCAGATTTTGCTCCAGCAAGGGTTCCATCCCGTGGACCGGCTTGAGGACAGTAACCTTCGGCAAGGACTCGTCTGCAACCCCATCCGCTGCACGACGCTCCACTGACGAGCGCACACGGTAACGTACCGCGGCCACCATGACCATAAATAAAAAGACGGTGGATGTGAGCGTACCTAAGAGAGCAATCGTCAGCAGGAGTCGCCAGACGTTTGTGATCGCCAACATGGCGAATATGAATGCGCTCATAGGCTGGTGAAGATTATATCTATCTGATGCACCTTCGCTTTCAACCGCTACTTCGCTAGAGGAAGATTTGTCATGATTGATTTCCCGCCGTTGTGAGCGACCAGAAACCGCTGTGCACCATGCAATTCCTTAGGATCGTCCTGATCGGTCCAGAAAAACACTCGTCTGCGACCGAACCAAAGCGCGTCGAAAGAGGCCTGCGTTTCGAATACGGGAGGCGCATCGGGAAATTGTGAACCGTACCATAAGTTGCCGCTGCGCTCGTGCAGAATTCGCAGCGGCACGCCCAGATAGAAATTTAGCGTCGATGCATCCTCATATTCCCCATCCACTACGATCAAATCGCCGGCGCGATAGTACGGTCGGATCGCTGCCGCAAGCTGTTGAGAGGACAGAATCGGCGAAAACGTCACAAAAGCAGAATGTACGCAAGCCAACATTCCGACCATCATCAGAGCCAATGCGCCGTTGCCGACCATTGGCTTACCTCTCCGCCGCAGCAGCCAGTTCGCTCCCGTACCCACGAACAAAGACAGCACAAATCCAAGCAATGGTCCACGAAAAGCCCCAAGAGCCTGCGGGGTGAGATCTAGAAAGTGGCCAAAGGAAAGTGCATACTGCTCTGGGTTCTTTTTCAGCAGGTCTGCGAGTTCCACTCCCGGCGCGGGAGGCTTCGACACCGAGAGCAGAAAGATCCCTGCCACCAGCGCAACCATCCCAACCACAAATAAACCAAGCGACGCTGCTTGCCCCGAACGCCGCGCAGAACTGTTCTGGTCGGAGTCTTGTTCGCGGACGAGCCAGCCTCCCACCAGCAGCGCCAGCCCCGGAATAGCCGGGATTGTGTAGTACTCCTGTCGAGTCGAGAAGCTGAAGAAAACAAGGATGACTAAGGCCCACAAGGCGAATAACAAGCTCGCACGTTGCTGGCGGTCGAGATCCGATCGCCACTCACGCCATCGGGCTAGCGCATTCCCGACCGCCTGCGGTAGAAAAGCGACCCAGGGAAAGACCCAGATCAACAGGAGCACCCAGAAAAGCGCCAACGGCACCGTGTCGTAATCACGCGGTACGCGCTTATTCAGGTATCGCAGAAAATGCTCATTCACGAAATAGAACCAGAAAAATCCGCGAATACTTCCCTGATCCGGGTTGCGCAGACCTGCCAGCAAATGCCACGGCCCCGCGATCATGAGCAGCACTACGAAACTTGAAATGGGTCGCAGTCGCAGCAGGTGTTTCAGATTCCCTGTCAGGATCAGGTACAGTCCGATAACACCGGCCGGAAATACCAATCCGATCAAGCCCTTGGTCAGGACATTCAGCGCGCATGACACCGCCAGGCACCAGCACGTTACGCGCGACGGAGGATCTTCACGCAACGAACGCAGAAAGAATAAAAATGTCAGTGCGAGCCAAAGTCCCACCAGTGTGTCGGGAATCAAGAAGCGCGTGAAGAGATAAGGACCTAGCGAGGTCGCCAGCACCACGGCCGAGAGAAATCCTCCTCTTTCACCATAGGCCTCTCGCCCAAGTAGATACGTAGCGAGAAGCATGGCGAGAACGCCAAGCATCAACGGGAGCCGAGTACTCCAGTCGCTGACTCCATAAATCGTGTAACTAGCCGCGACTGACCAGTACATCAGCGGGGCTTTTTCAAGATAGCGGACGCCGTTGGCGTGCAGCGTAACCCAATCTTGACTCAGCACCATCTCGCGAGCCGCTTCGGCGTGGACGGTATCGGCATCGTCCAGCAATGCCGGAGTAAACATTGTGCATAAATAAATCACCGCCCAAAGCCCGGCGATAATGAGGATGGAACTGCCCTGTATTTTTCTGGAGATAGGCTGTATGAGTTCGAAATCCGACCGTCGCTGGGAGACCGCGGGCAGGTTCATGCAGGAGATCCGGCGAACATATTATAAAGGAGAGCACCCGCCGTTTCCGGACTATCCCGCTTCCGCGGCTGAGGCCTTTTCGATGTCCAGGATTGTGCGGATCTTCTGCGCCAACGCTTTGAGACTGAACGGTTTCTGCAGAAAACGCTGGGCATCGACCAAGCCATGGCGCAGCACCGTGCTTTCTGCATAACCCGAGACGCACAATACCTTCGTGAACGGCCGCTCCATCTCGACTCTGGCAACGAGTTGTGCGCCTCCCATTTTCGGCATGACTACATCTGTCACGACGAGATCGATGGGCCCGGCAAATTCCCTCGAGAGCTTTAATGCTTCCTCACCATCCGTCGCCTCAATCACGGTATAACCATTGAGCACAAGATATTCTCTTGCCGAACTGCGAACCGCCTCCTCGTCCTCAACCAGAAGCACTGTTTCCGTACCGCGAGTGTTGCATTCCTGAACCATGGCTTTCTCTTCGCGAGCACGCTCATGGATCATCGGCAAGTAAATCTTGAATGTTGTGCCTAGACCCGGTTCGCTGTACACCCAAATGAATCCGCCACTCTGCTTTACGATTCCGTAGACAGTCGCCAAACCCAGACCCGTGCCCTTGCCGTCGCTTTTCGTCGTGTAAAAGGGTTCAAAGATGTGGTGTACGTGTTCCGGTCCAATCCCTTCGCCAGTGTCGGAAACCGACAACAACACATAATCTCCGGGAGGCACAACAAGGTGATTCTGATGATAGGCACGGTCCAGGGTCACATTCCTTGTCTCGATTGTGAGCTTGCCTCCCTCGGGCATCGCATCACGGGCATTTGCCGCCAGGTTCATAATGATTTGCTCGATTTGCCCGGCATCGGCCCGAACTCGTTCGAGGTCCTCATCAAGAGCCGTCAGGAGTTGAACATCTTCGCCGATCAGGCGGCGCAGCATCTTCCCCACCTCGCGGATCACAGAGTTCAAGTCAAGAACCTGGAGTGCTTGCATCTGCTTGCGGCTGAACGCTAACAATTGCCGCGTCAGCTCTGCAGCTCGCCGGGTAGCCGTCACAATTTCGTTGACATTGTGGCGTAACGGATTCTCCGAATCGACCGAATCGAGCATTAGTTCGGCATAAGCGCCAATCACCATGAGGAGGTTGTTGAAGTCGTGTGCAACTCCTCCTGCCAGTGTTCCTATCGCGTCCATCTTCTGGGCCTGGTGAAGTTGCACCTCCAATCGTCGCCGCTCCGAAATGTCAATAAACGTCAGTACTGCCCCGATTAGCTTTTCATCGAGCCGGATTGGATAGGACCAATATTCAACCGGGAAACAGGTTCCGTCTTTTTTCCACATGACCTCATTCGTCAGGTGAATTCGGTCGCCTCGGCGTACTGCATCCATGACCGGGCATTCCAGGTAGGGATACGGCCGTCCGCTCTGGTGGCTGTGATGGAAGGTACTGTGTAGATTTTTGCCCATCAGTTCAGCGGGATCCTGGTATCCCAGCATTCTCAACCCCGCGGCATTGCAGAAGGTGCAACTTCCACTCAGATCGATCCCGAAGATGGCTTCAGCCGTCGAGTCCAACAGCAGCCGGACGAATTCTTCCCGTTCTCGCAGCGCCGCGACGGTGTCGCGGAACGGTTGCTGCATTTCTGGACTCTCGCCGCCGATTCTTGCAGTCACTCTAGTTACATCGACGCAGAATCTCGAAGGGTTCGTCCAACAGGAGCGTCAAAGAAAAGAAGGTTGCGTGACGTCCCGAAGAGGGATCAATGCAGGATCGGGAGGAGAAATTGTGGATAGTAACTTCGCCTGCCGATGGGTCGTCACTCCGACGGTTCGGTGTAATACCCTCCCTGGTAGCGCAAAACATGGATAGCCCCTTGCGCAGGGCTGATATGAACGCGGTGAAACTCACGTCGCTCAGGCTGGTGGGGCAGCCGATAGTAAAGAAGATAATAGCTGCGCAACTCTTCGCTGATGTTCTTGAGCGCGTCCTGCAAGTCCTGCCCTCGACGCACCACAAAACTGTCTCCGCCGGTGGCAACGGCAAGCTGCTGGAGAATCTCATCGGCTGGCTTGCGGACCTTCTGTTTGTGGATCGAAATGGTGTATACCGCGATGCCTCCAGACTGAGCCGCTGCAATGGAATCGTTCAGGTTATGGAGACTGAGATTGTCCTCCCCATCAGAGAACACGATCAGAGCGGACCTGGCAGATACACCTCCATCCTTGAACATTGAATTCTGGCATGCATGATAGACGGCATCATAGAAGGCCGTGGGACCTCCGGCAGACAGGGGGGAAATCGCAGCTTTGACCTCTTCTGGGTGGCTGATCGCTTTTTCCACTTCGATCTTGGTGTCGAATGCTAGAAGCAAGGTTTGATCTGGCGGACGGACGCTTTCCTGGATGAATTTCGTGACTGCCGACTGCATCAGGCGCCAGTTGGCTTCGGTGGAATAACTCAGATCCAACAGAATTCCAACTTGAAGCGGGTTATCCTGCGCCGGTCTGACATCAAAATTTGATATCGCATGCCCGTCTTCCAGAACTGATATATCCGCGGGCGCCAGCGCCGGCAGTGATCTTCCATACTTGTCACTGGCAACGAGGGGGAAGCGGACTTCCGAGACACTTTTCCGGATTACAGGAACCGAATCCGCAAAAGCGTTTGAGAGACAAAGAGTGAACCCCAGGTAGATAACGACATTTTTGTAGCTCACATGAGCTCCATCGGCACCTTCGTGCGATGCCTCCACCCTTCGTTTGGAACCTTCGTAATGCGCTGAGCACACCTGAGAGATAGCGTGGGGATCTCACTGCAACCCGAGGCTTGCCCGCGGCCGACGAGACAAATCACGCTGCAGCTAGCCAGAAAAGCGTGAAATGCCACGTTCTAGTCCTAAACCGAGACTCCGTCAGCTCGTAAGTTGTTGAAACTACATGCCCGTCGCCATGAGCGGCGGCGCCCACACTTGGCACGCAGGATGCCTTTGTAAGTGATTGATAGATGGAGTGGGTTGGAATGGAAACTACAACAATGGCAGCAAGCTCTTCCGGGTGGCAGACGCGGCAGGTCTACATGATGGCTGGATTCTGCCTCCTCGTTGGACTGATCGTCGGCTACCTCTTTCGTGGCTCGGCGTCAAAGCACACCCCATCGCCGGTACCTGCACAGTCGGGAATGCCATCGGGGTCGGGTTCCCCGCAAGCACTGCCGTCCCTCGAACAAATGAAGGCTATGGCCGACAAGCAAGCGGCGCCGCTGATGGCGCAGCTTGTATCTGATCCCAACAACGCCGACCTGCTCAATCGTATCGGTCAAATCAACCAGGCTACGCACCAGTTCAAGCAGGCCGCTGAGTACTATGAGCGGTCTCTGAAGATCGCGCCGAAGGATGTGGCGATTCGAACCGAGCTCGCATCGTGCCTGTTTTATGACGGGGAAACCGACCGCGCGTTGTCCGAACTGGAAACCGGCCTCAAGTACGATCCGAAGGATGCCAATTCCCTGTTTAATCTCGGCATGATCCGCCTGAAGGGGAAGAACGACAAAGCGGGTGCGATTGCCGCATGGGAAGAACTGCTCAAGACCAATCCCAACCTGGACCGCAGACCCATCGTCGAGAAGATGATCGCCGAGGCGAAGCGGTAACCGTGCTGAACCCGTCCTGGTCGGCTCGCACCGCTCCAGACCGGACATTCCCGCGTCATAGCTGAACATTTCGGTGATAGAATGCCGTCCGGCCTTTGGCGTACCACCCCGAGTTTTCGTCTTACGGGGTGCTTTCAGCACCGCCATTCCAAGAGACATCTGGAGCACCTTATGTCGCCACTCCGACGCTTATTGATCTTCGTCTTCTTGTTCCTGGTCCCCGCGCTTGCGGCTGCGGACACTCAGACTCTTCTGATTCTGAACAGTCAGCCGGGAGATTACATCGGTGGAGGCATTCGGCAGGTTTTCACCGATGCTGATGGAACATTCAGTGTCAGCGGCTCACCCACGTCTGGCGTCCACATTTCGTTTCAGACGCCAGGCTTCACCTCCTGGTGGTACCTCGACTTTGTCGGTCCGACTGACCAGACTTTTACCAAGAGCGTTTATGATGACGCGCACCGCTATCCTTTCAATGGGCAGACGCAGCCGGGTCTTAGCGTCTCTGGTGATGGGCGGGGTTGCAACACTCTGACCGGGCGGTTCCTGGTTTCCGATCTCACCTTCAACCAAGACGAAACCGTTGCCACGCTGGCCGTTGACTTTGAACAGCACTGCGAAGGAGCGCCACCTGCCCTTTATGGCTCGCTGCGCTTCAATTCCGCTGTGAGCACCGTTCCTCGCATTTCTGTGGCGAATACCAAGGCCTTGAAGGGCAACATCGGAACCAGCGACGCGGACATGATCCTATCCCTCTCCATGCCGAGCGACGCACCGATCACTGTGGACTATCACACCGCGAACGGCACTGCCATCGAAGGCATCGACTACGTGGGAACTACGGGGACCGCGACCTTTGAACCGGGCCTCACCTCACAGACGATTTCGGTTCCGATCATCGGCGACCGATCAGCACGCGGCAATACGAGCTTTCACGTTGCGCTCGGCAATCCGAATGGCGCGCCCCTTGGAGATCGGACCAACAGCATTCGAATTTACGATCCGAATGTACCCATGAACGCCTTGGCCTTTTACAGCCAGCAAGGGGACTACATCGGTGCCGGACAACTCGCCCTTTACACGGCAACCGATGCGACCTTCACGACCAGCCGGAACGTGAGCGTGTCGATCCTCGGAGTTGACTGGTGGTACTTGGACTTTGCCGGGCCGGATAATCAGACGCTGACGCCTGGTGTTTATCTAAATGCACAGCGGTTTCCGTTTGAACCGCCGGGCGTGCCCGGACTCAGCTTTTATGGCAACGGCAGGGGATGCAACACGCTTACCGGACGCTTTGTCGTCCTCGACGCCGTCTATGCACCGAACGGAGACGTCCGGCGATTTGGAGCGGACTTCGAGCAACACTGCGAAGGCGGAAAGCCTGCTCTATTTGGATCGATCCGCATCCATTCCAACTTGCGTCAATTGTCCGTCAGCAATGCCGTGATTGACGGCTCAACTGCCGTATTCAGTGTCACGCTGAATCCAGCGAGCCAGAACACCGTATCGGTAAAATTTTCCACGGCGGACGGAACTGGCATTGCCGGCGTGGACTATCTCGCAACCTCGCAAACGGTGACTTTCGCTCCGGGAGAAACTGAGCAAACCGTGAGTGTGCCTCTGCTCACGCAGACTGGAACAAAGGACTTCCTTGGGCAGCTCTCGGCTCCCAAGTGGGCGCCGGTCTGGATCAAGCAAGCAACGGCGAGGTTCTAGACTCGCTCGTGTCATGGGCCATGCCTATTGCGCGAGAGTTTCGAGCACTCCATCTCGGGACCGATCGGCGCGACTTTCATGGCAGACCAAGGGAAGGTCGCCCTGCGTCGCGATGATGTGGATTTCAGTGACCTGAAACACAGCTTCGCAGCCTTCTTCGGCTTAGTGTGTTTTCCCGTGACACGTGAGGCTGCACGTGTTCGCCACGCGGTTGTAGGAGATTGGTGAACTACCGTTCGGCGCAACTACTCCGATATCGAAGTTGACCAGTCGCTCACCCGACACATTCGCGTTTGTGCCTCCCATCCCATGCGGTGAATGGCACACCGAGCACGAGACGCCGACATTGATGTGATTCGAGTGCTGCTGAAAGCTTGTATTCGCCACAACCTGGCTCAGGTCGTGACACTTCGCGCAGAGCCCGTAGGGACCGTTCGAGGTGAGATCAGGATTCGGGAACAGATTCGTAATCGGACTCCCAGGAGAGGCCGCCTGGCTGATTTCGTAACGGCGTTCCAGGATGTGCATCCACTTCGATCCATGTGGACCGTTCGGCCCTGTCCCGCCAAATTCGCGATTGTCGTCCGAGTTATGGCAGTCGGTACAGAAAATCCTCGTTCCCATGGTCCGTCCGGCGGTGACTCCATCCAACTGCAACATCTGACTTCGCAGGCTCGGTTGTGGTAATACGCTGCTGCGGTCATGAAATACAGGGTGGCTCGACGTTGAAGTGAGCGCGAATTCCGGAATCACGTTCAGCGGATCACCCGATGAAACGAGCCGCGTCGGGAGATAACCATATAACGGCATGTTTACCTGCTTGCCCGAACTCGTGCCATGGCAGCGTAGACAGGTCTCGTACTGGTTCACTGCAGGGTTCACCGGCGTGGTTCCATCCGTCTCACTAACTCCAAGCGTGCTGTTCTGCGATGGCCGAGGTGCGGGAGGCAGTGTAAACCCAGCAGTCTGCAACGAGGCGTGCGGATTATGGCAATCTACGCACGTTGCGTGGCGATTGTTATTCAGGAGGGCTGATTCAGCGCGGTCGTGCAGATTATTCGCCGAAGGTGCGGGATGTGATCCAACCTTCGCAAACTCCGCGTATACATTCAGCAGGGCGGGCTGCGTGTTGGTTCCGGCATGACACGACGCGCAATCCAATTCGTTGGCTCCCCGCAACAGGCGCACCGGCCCTGACGCATTATGTGGCATGTGGCAGGCGTTGCATCCATTCTGCGCGACTGTGCTGTATCCCCCGACATACGGATTGTTGGACGTGGTATTGGGCGAGACCGCGTGGATACTCATCCCCCAACCAGCCAGGAAGTTTGCTTGCCCGTTGACGACCCGAGTCGGATCATGACACGCCAGGCAGAGAGAGGAGCTCGAGCTATCTCTCACCAAGAATAGCGGCAACGTCTTATCGATATTTTGAAAATGCGGCTGATGGCACGTCGTGCACTCAATGCTTCCATTGATCAGGTTGACCGCCGGATCTGCCGTCTTCCCGGGGTTGCCGAATAGCAGCACGTTTACATTAGGGGAATCGACGAGTGGAGTCTGCAAGCTGAATGGATGTGAACTCTTTAGGTCAGTGCCAAATACTGAGGTCTGCTTCATCGACCCCGTCATTGGTATCGCCCCAAAAGCCACCGTCTGCCCAGGCGCGACCGTGCCGTCGTGACAGCTCAGGCACAGCTTGCTGGGATTGTTGAGCGCCGGTTGGATTCCGGTCTGGTGATATGTCGTGCTTGTGTAGAAGTTATAAGTCTGCGAAGAGAGCTGTTGATTCCATAGTGGCGTGGAATTGGTTAGAGAACCATGCGGAGCGTGGCAGTACAGGCAGGCATTCGACAACGCACCTTTTACCAGCCCCGCACCCGAGGGCGTCAGGTCATGCGTGCCGAGTTGATCGCCGCCAAGCTGCGCATGCAGGGTCAGACTCAACCCAATAATGACAATGCATGTTGTGGCCAGCCGAAGGTATTTCAATTTCCACCTCCGCTGGCGTGGCGTGCAGGCGAAAAGCGAAAGACCTCCACCCGGCGGTTAAACGAATCGACAACGTATATGCGGTCCTTCTCATCGATGTGCAGTCCAGCAGGCAATTGAAACTCCGACGGTCCCATTCCCGTCTTGCCGAAATAATAAAGAAGCTGCCCCTTGCGGTTGAATGCCTGCACCGTGTCGAAGATCCCATCGACAACGTAGATACTTCCCTCGCTGTCAACAGCGACGCCCTTGGGACGGTACATGCTCCCGCTGATCTCCCCGATGGTTCCAATGCCATAGAGAAACTGCCCCGAGCGATCGAATGCCTGCACCCGAAAATTCATGGCATCTACAACGAGCAACTCCTGCCCATTGAGACGTAACTCAGTAGGGAAATTGAATTGACCTATATCAGCCCCATTTTTGCCGATCGTCTGCAGGACATTGCCTTGCAAGTCCATGACAAAAACCTTGTGGCGAGTCGTGTCGGTTACATAAATCCTCTGGGTAGTCGAATCCACGGCAATTCCTGTGGGGCGCTTGAAATATCCCTCTCCGCCTTTCAAGCTCCCAATGGCACGTCGATACTTCAGGTTTGCATCCCAGACCAAGACCTTTCCTGTGTCGGAGTCTGTCACATAAATGTTGTCATCGGTATCGACTGCCACACACTGTGGCGACAACAAACGATCCTTGTTGCCTTCGCGGGAAAGAAACTTGTATTTCTGTTTTTCAAAATCAAAGACGTGAACGCCAGACAGCCCGGGGTCGGTCACGATGATCCGTCCTCGCGAATCGGTCACGACGCTGTAAGGACGTACCATCACGTGGTAGTCCGGAGCCCCTGCCACAATGTCGAGCACGCGTGTCCAGAAGCCGCGCTTCAACTTCACTTCACGTTCGGAGGAGAAACTGCGCTCGTACGCAAGCCGCCTTCCGCCGTCCAGTTCGAGCGGAGGCACAGAGATTTCTTGCGAAGCATCCCTAGTGGATTTTTTGGCGAGCACAGGAGTGCTGAGCGCCAGGCCAACTAATAGCACGGTCCAGGAATTGGTGAGCCGTTTTCGACATGGTCTAAAAAATATCAAAGCGCCTGGAAACCCCGAAGTACACCGTGTCAAGTGTAGCGGGTTGAACCGCTCCAATCCCGAAACCTTGTCTCAAGTGGCTGAAACCTGCGTTGAACGAGAGCTGGCGGAAATGATACTCCGTCCGGAAGAATAGCTGTTCACTGGTATTCATAGAGTTTGCGCCGCCCAAATTTGTCGTGTCGTACTTGAGCTTCGTATAGCTGCCACTCGTGGTCCAACGGCGGAATGCCCGATAGCTCACGCCCGCCCCGTACGATTCGCCGCCGAACAGAATCAAGTATTGGGGAATTGGTCCTGGCACCGGCGTTGGAATAATCGAATTTCCTACTTGCAAACCGGAGCCATTACTACGGCCGTAGTTTGCGCTCAATCCCAGGTTGCTATGAGCCAAAGAGAAACTGTAGGCGGTGCTGCGAGAATCGGAAATCGAGATGCCTTCCACTTGGGCTCGGGAGAATGACACGCTTCCGGAAACATTCCAATGGAACAACTCACGGGATATGCTTCCATTCGCCAAGTAGCTGCTTTGCAGATAACCCACCAGCAGGGAGGTCAGGCTGTGGCCATAGGAAAAGGAGCCACTTCCGCTGAAGCCTAGAAACCGTCGGGCGTAGGAAGCCGCAGCTGTCTGTCCTGTGAACGTGCTCTCGGTTGCAGTGGTCTGCCCGTTGGTGGTCGTCACCAATGGAGCGTAATAGTGGGCAATGCCGTAGTGCGCACCCAGGCTGCCGCCCAGAACCTGATGCGACCAGGTGATTCCGGTTTCCATCACAGTGCTGGTGGAATCGGACGCTTCGGGCTGCCCTTGGACTTGGCGATAGACGCTCCCCGTTGCCGTCAGTTCGTGCGTGATGTTGTAGGAGGAAGTCACTCCGTAATTGAGATAATCCGATGTATAACTCAGCGCGTTTGTATCTGCACCGCTCACTGCCGCCTTTGGACCAACCGGCGTGCCGTTCAGGATGCTTGAGAGCGTCTGTGCGCTGAGATTGCTGCTGTAGTTTGCATGCAGGTTAAATGTCAATCTCTGAGTTGCACGTGCGGAGAGAAAGCCGCTCATTGTGTCGTAGGTTGCGTCTGTCTGGAAACCTGAATAGTCGGCATTCAAATGCGATCGTCCAAAGTTGAAGCTGCCTTGACTCCATTCGGCCAACTGGCGAGTTGCAGAAAACTGAAACGTGTCCTGGTTGTTGCTGGTCTTTATATTGGATCCGTTCGTTCCGAGTAATGGATTTTCCGTGTCGCTATAGGACTTTGAGTATGCCGCTGACAGCATGGTGTCCCACAAGCTGTATGTCGAGTTGAATCCTAAAGAATTAGCATGGGCTTCTCCGCTCCCGGGGCTTCCGATTACTTCATAGCTGGAACCGGAGTGCGCGAAGCTCCCCTGGATCGATGGCCAGTCTTCTGGGAAATAAGCGGCGTTTACGCCTATATTCTGCCCATTGCCTACGGTCTGATAACTCCCGATTGATCCCGGTACATTAAAGGTTCCCTCGGCGTTGTGATCGAGAGCATAGGAGAAAGAGATGGGGGTGCGGCTGTTATTCAAGAAATTTGCCTGGGCGTTTACACCCGAGGCACTGGATGTGGAATTGAAATTGGAGTTGAGTCGCGACTGATTCAAGTAAGGGCTAACGGTCCAATTCAAGAAACGAGGATCGTAATAGTCGCCGGTCAGATTTCCCGAAAATCCGTAGGTGAGATTGCTTTGGTCTTCGCCGTCGTAGGTTCCGGTCCAGCCCACACCCGCCAAAGCATCCAACTTAAGAGTGGTGTTGTCGCCCACCTGAAGCTGAGCATGGGCGGATGTGGCGAGCGTCAGCAGCAGTATCGCCATCCAGATCGACTTTGAGCAACCTGCTTTCACTACTCACTCCCAGATCGTACCGTCTGGCCACTAGCCGGATACACCTAAACTTTCACAACTCTTCAATCTTGGCGTTGACACGCAGCTTCTTGTCCAGAGCAGCGCGCAATTCGTCTTTCTTTTGCCGCTCTAGTTCTTGGCGCAGCTGTGGCTTTACTTCATCGAGGCTCACAAGGTGCGAATCCTCACGACCGTTCACTCGGGCGATGCAGAAGGAATCGCCGGTATCGATCACATCGCTGATTTCACCCGGCTTCATGGTGAAGACCACCTTCTCAACGGCTTCCGGCATTCGCCCGCGGTGCAACCACTTGTGATCGCCCATCATCACGCGCCAGTCATCCATCGAAACCTTTTCTGCTAACAGCCCAAACCCCTCGTAATCCTTGGTTGCCCGTGCCTGCTTAAGGGCGGCGTCCGCTTGCTCTCGCGCTTTCTGCTTGTCGCTGGGCTTGGGATTGTCTCCGTAGGCAATCGTGATGGTCTGTAGGGATATGCTGTCGGGTTTGCGAAACCTCTCAGGATTCTTGTCGTAGAAATCCTTCAACTGTACATCCGTAAGTCGTGCCTTTTTGTCGATCGAAGCCTTGAGAACCTCGTCGATCACGATCGCTCGGCGAATCTTGGCGCGCAACTCTTTTTCCGCGCCATCTTGTTCTGTCTGCAGGTATTGTTGATATTCGGCTTCGCTGTCGAACTGCCCGCGGAAATCCTTCACAGCCTGGTTCAGTTTGGCCGGAGTAACGGTGACGCCGCGCCGAACCGCATCCTGGTAAACCAGCTCTTCAAATTCCAAATTTCGTAGTGCTTGCTTGCGGATCTGTGCTTCTGAATCCTTGGGAAACTTCCCTCCGTGCTGCTTCGCATAAGGGAACACATTGAGCATTTCGCGCGCTACGTCGCGATCCGTGAAGACTGCGCCATTCACCCGAAGAACAGCCCTACCCGAAGGAACTGTCACTGCCGGTGCTACGCTGGCGGTCTGCATCGTCGGAGCATGACTGGCCACCTGGGCTGCCGCAGCCAGGGCCATCATCACGCTCACTGCGCAGATGCGAAGCTCGTTTTTCATTGCTGTGTACCTTCCAATCTCTATATAGAACCGTTACGGTAAAGCGGAGGGAAGAGGCTAAGCCTCTTCCCTCGTGCACATCCTATGTGGTCGGGATACCGAACTGTCCAACGTACTCATTGGACTTGCTGTAGTGGCAGGACCGGCAGAACTGCGCGCCGGAGTTGCTGCTCGGGTTGTCGGTGTTGTACCAGCCGCGCACGAAGAAGTTCGTCGGCTTAATAATGTTCTTGTTGTTGTTATACGTACTCTTGTTGTAGTTCACAGTGTGAGGGTTGTGGCAAGTGGAGCACTCCACATAAGAACCGGTGCCCTGGGTTCCGCCAGCTGTGGCATAGAGGCGGAACGGACGCCCGTAGCTGGTCTGGAAAGAAGTGCTCTCGGGCGTAGTCGTCCAGGTGATCGATCCATCGGCATTGACCACGCCTGGCCAGTTGTACGGGCTAGTGGGGTCATACTTCTCATTTACCGGGTGGTCGTTCTTCAGACTTTCCGTGCCGTCGTTCAGGTAAGTGGTTACGGATTGTCCCTCCACTTTTTCCTTCGTGATGCCGTTCATGCCGATAACGTGCGTCTGGTTCCCGTCATGGCAGGACAGGCAGGCAGCGGTGTGAAACGTGGTGTCAGTCGTCGCAAACGCACCGGTGTTGGTCACGATGATTTGGTTGCCATCATGGCCCGTGTAGGTGTTCTTAAAAAAGTCCCTGCCCCAGAGGTAATTCTCACCAGAAGCTCCGTTTGTACCAGCGTTGCCGGCAGCGCCGGTGTGGGGAGCGTGACAGGATGCGCAACCATGACCATTAACGTTGTGCGGTCCGAGGATGTCGCCCGACAGCTGCTGGGCCGACGCTACTCCGATCGCGAAGGTTACTGCTAACAATACAAAGAGTGCTTTTTTCATGATGGTCTTAAGACCTCCTAGTTTGAACAGCTCACTGAGCCTTACCGCTACGGAGGAGCCGAAGTCCGTATCCCCCGCTTCTGGCCGAGACGGGGGATCAAATCCGCGTCGACCAAGTCCGCTGTCTGCATCGAACCCAGGAACCCTTCCATCGTGAATATTCAGGACGGTTGTCATTGTTTTTGCTCCGCCACTGTCGTGCCTTGCGGCCCAGCCGGCTTAACTGCTGCGGCTTTATGGTCGCGCTCTTCTTTCAACTGCTTTGCTTCAGCATCCGTGACGTAACGAAACATCTGCAGGCGTCCGGGCATCTGATCGGTGACAAATGCCCGATTGAACTTGTCAACGTAGACTCCGGATGGAACCGTGAACTGCCCCTGCAGCCCTCCACCGGTCCCGAAAAACGCGAGCAGGTGCCCTTCGGTATCGAAGATCTGAACCCGGTTCTGAAAGGCATCCACCACCCAAATGTGCCCATCAGAGTCCACGGAGATTCCTTTTGGCCGGGCAAACGTTCCAGGACCGTCTCCAGCCTTGCCGAATGTCGAAATGAACTTGCCATCCCCATCGAAGACCTGGACGCGGTTGTTCATGGTGTCGGTCACATAAACGTTGCCATCTTTGTCAACCGCCACGTTGCTCGGCTTCGAGAAGGTGCCCGGGTCTTCGTCACCCATGCTTTTCGGAGGACCACCGATGGTCCGTAGCAACTTGAAGTTGTCGGCGTCGAACACAGCAACGCGCTCTCTGTCGGTGTCCACCACATACAGAAAGCGATTTTCTTCGTCGATTGCGATGCCGCCAGGATGTCCAAGATCCGCGTCTCCGAAATAGGTTTCGAGTTTCCAATCTTTGTCGAATGCACCCACCCGATGCATAAGAGCGTCCACAACAAAGACCCTGTCTGCGTCATCGACGGTAAGACCGATAATTGTTCCGAATTTCGCCTCAACGCCGTTGCGCAGCAGCTTGGTCTCTTTCTTTTCGAGATCGAATACGAAGACTGCGGAGACGAATGTGTCGGCAACATAGATACGCCCCTTGGAATCCACACCGACACCGTAAGGCTTGCCCAGAAGATGACGGAATTCCTGCTTAATGGCTCCTGTGTCGGTAGTTTGCAGACCTGCTACTCGATCCATCCATCCCTGCTTCTTCTTGGGGGCCTTCTGCCCAGGCGCCACTGGCAGCTTCTCTTCTCCGAACACTTCCTGCACAAACTTGATTCGTGGGATATCCGGGGGAAGTGGCCACACCAAGTTGGAGGTATCAATCAGGCTGTGATCAACAGACTTTGATTTGGCTACCGTGACTTCCGACTCCTTCTCTTTCTTCTTCTTGGCGTGGCTGTATGGCGCAAGCGCAAAGACCAGGGCGGAGATAGCCAGCCAGATCGTGATCGGTTTCAGCTTCGTCATCGCCATATGCGTTCCCCACATCATTGAACTTGGTCCCCAACGCTGCCTTTATGGCAGCTGCGGCAGAATTCCATCCCAGGCTTCAGATCTTTGACAAGCATGGCCCGCGCACCGCCGGCGTGCGGCTGGTGACAACTCAGGCAGTTGATCGGAGTAACGATCTTGCTTAGATCGTTGAGGTCGCGAATGTCTTCGACTGGATGCGCCGGCGTCGGATGTCCCTTGCCATTCTTAAGGGGGAGGACTGTGACCTTGTTCTTGGCCATGTAATCTTCCGGCAAGCGAACTTTGCCGCCGAAGATCGTGACCAAGTGCGCATCCTTCAGCTCCGCCGGACGGCTGTCCGGGCCATGGCACTCGACGCAGAGACTGTTGGCGCTGGCCCGCAGCAGCTTTTCGTTCTGGCTGCCATGTGGCTCATGGCAAGTCGCGCAACCTTGCTTGAATGCCGGCTGATGCAGAACTTTCTTGGAGGTCAGCATCTCCGCTTGATCGGTGTGGCACCCCAGGCAGATCTCTACGCCATTCGTCTTCGGCAGTCCCGGATACTTGCTGGCATGTGGATTGTGGCAGTCGGTGCAATCTCCGGCCGCCCCCGGATGCTGCACCTTGGCAGTCTCGATCAGCTTCGCTTTGTCGTCGTGGCAGGTCACGCACAGTGACTTCACATCAGGCTGAGCCAGGACGACTTTTCCATCTTTCGCCGGCGCATGGCACATGTCGCATGACTTATCCGCGAAGGGAGAGTGGAGGAACTTTGCCATCAACTTCGGCGCCGCCGACTGATGCGGATCGTGACAGCTCAGGCAATTTGCCTCGCCGAAAGGCTGATTCTCATGTGACTTCTGCAAGTCTGCCGACTTTGGATCGTGACAATCTACGCACAGCGCCGGGACAGCCTTGGTGAGGTGGAAGTCAAATTCCAGCTTGCCCTTCTCTCCAACCTTATGAGTCGTGTGGCAGGTGTCGCAGCCCATGTCGAGGGCGGCGTGACGGCTGCCTTTCGGCGGGACATTCATGCCCTGCTTATGGCAGCTGAGGCACAGGTTTTCTTTTGCATCCTGCCCGGCCAGTGGCTTGAGCAGTTGGAACTTGTTATCTGACGTGTGCGGATCGTGGCACTTGACGCAATCGCGAATTGCCGGAGAGTGAACGGTACCCTTCGCTGTGGAAGCGTCCTTGTCGCTGTGGCACGTGAGGCACAGCGAGCCCGAAGTCGTTGTGATCAACTTGACGTAAGTCGCGTCTTTGTTGGTACGGATCTCGTGGCAGCTCAGGCAGCCGGTTGCGATTGCCGAGTGCACCGCTTTGCCCTTAGTCTTGTCTTCATGGCACTGGATGCAGGTGGCAGCGTCAGTATTCTTTTCGAGCGGTACGGGATGAACTGCCGCCTGGGTTGCGGTCGTGAGGCTAGCGAGGAGTAACAGCAGTGTCGCCAGCCTCAGACCAAGACGCAATGTTCCGCACGAAACCTCCATTCTGAGGTCGCCTTCGAATTTGAGAGGCGTTTTCACGCGGACTCCACTGCCGAGTTGTGCACGAGAGTTGCCGTATGAAACAGGGGTGCAATGAATTTCATCAACTTCGTAAGTTGTTAAGGAGTAGCTGCTTGCATGTAGGCGGTCGGAGTGTTGAAAAATGCATCGGGCAGGATACCGGTCTGTTTTGAGCCTTCTCCCGCAGCAGGACTGGTGAAATGACCCACGTAATTTCGATCGCGTTTGGTCGCTTTTCATCATTCCCAAAATGGAGCCAAATCGCAGCATTCCCACCCCGGTACCTATTAAACGGGGAGACCTCCGATGCGACAGCGCCACGTGTCACACCTGCTCGTGATCTCCGTCACAGGGAAAACCCTAGTGGTTACCGACGGTGACCCACCGAACCCCTTTCCCTTGGCCTGCTTGGTGTGTGTTGAATGACCCGACGCCCTTGCCCTGGCCTGTGTGATTTAGCTCAAAACTGCTTTCTTCGAAATTGCCTCGATCAGGCCTAAGTCCTGGCAAGTACGGCGAGTTGCTAGATTTCTGCTCGATGGCGGGAAACGTGCACCTTCATGGTCGGACAGGGGGAGTGATATGGCTTCCAACATTCGCAAGAGCGCACGCAAGCTGTGGCGCACCATGAGTTCCATCAAGACGGGCGTCGTTCTCCTGATTCTGGTCGTGATCATCTCCGCAGCCGGCACCGTGATCCTGCAAAGGCCGGTCACCGAAGCCGACGAGATGCAGCGCGCCTACTCTCCCCAAATGCTGAAAGTACTGGACGCCCTTGGTCTCACCAACGTCTTTCATGCCTGGTGGTTCATCCTGCTGATGGCGTTAGTCAGCTTGAGCATCGTGGCGGCCTCGATTGATCGCTTCCCGAATTCCTGGCGCTTTTATGCCCGCCCTTATAAGTCGACGGACGCCGTCTTCCGCAAAGCCCTGCCGCTCCAGGCGCAGATCCCCATCGCCGATGAAGAAGCCGGATTAGCCGCGGCGGAGCGTGCCCTTCATCGCATGCACATTACCCCAGAGCGCATCGTTGGGGATAATCACTTCTCGCTATTTGCCGAGCGAGGACGCATCTCCCAAATGGCCGTGTACATCGTGCACGCCAGCCTGCTTCTGATCTTTCTTGGCGGAATCGTGGATGGCATCTTCGGATGGAATGGCTTCCTGAAACTAAATCAGGGAGAGCAATCGGACCGCGTGCAACTGCGAGACGGCACAATTCGCCCTTTGCCCTTTGCCATTCGCTGTAACAGTGCGGGCCAGGAGAACTACGCCGATGGCAGTCCCAGGAAATGGTGGTCGCAGCTCGCAGTCGTTCAAGATGGTAAGGACGTAGCCAGCAAGGAGATCGTGGTTAATGATCCGCTGGTTTTCAATGGAGTTCGCTTCTATCAATCGAGCTTCGGTCCTAACGGCAATGTCGAAAAACTGATTCTCGATGCGATCCCGTCCACCGGCACAGCCCCGGCCCGAGAAATCGCGATCGCACCGGGACAGACGATCAACCTCGACGACGATGCAGCCGTCAGCATGGCCGAGTTCATTCCTGACTATGTGGTTCGCGACGGCCAGGTTTATACCCGCTCGAACGACGTCCAGAATCCGGCGGTGCACCTGATCGTCGACTCTAAACAGTCAGCAGCAAGAATCAACTTCTGGTTGCCCCCCATCCCGGATTTTGAAGAGAACGCGCGCTCGCCATACCGATTCGAAGCCAAAGATCTCAAGATGGGCTACTTCACCGGGCTGCAGGTCTCCCATGAGCCCGGCCAATGGTCTGTGTGGGCAGGCGTAATCCTGATGGGTCTCGGTCTAGCGTTTGTCTTCTACGTGGTTCACATACGTTTCTGGATCGTCCCGCTCCATCGCGCCGACGGTCAACTCGTACTTTGGGTCGGCGGTGCGGCGAACAAGAACAAAGACGTCTTTGAAGAGAAGTTTCGCAAGCTGGTTAAAGAAGTCGAAGTTGAGACACATGCATTTGGCGGCAAGTACAGCTGCGCCTAAGACGGCGCTTGTCACACACTAGGTTTCTTGTTGAGGAGGGAATTTTTATGGCACGTGCAAGAGTGGAACAGCGGCCGATACCTACAGGTTCAACCCTGGTCACGCTGGTCGGCCTCGGTGTAGCCTTCCTGCTCTTCATGGCATTTCTTAATGTCGTGAAAAGCGGAAATCTGCTCGGTGAAGCAAACCTCCTTTATGCAGCTTTGATTTTCTACTCCGGCGCGGGAGCGCTCTATCTTGGCTTCGGCATTAGCGGGACACCGTCGTACATCAAGTTCGCATCGTTCGCGACGTGGGCTGGACTCCTCGCCAATACGGGAGCCGTCGCTCACCGCTGGTACGAAGCCGGCCATCCTCCGTTCGCCAGCATTTACGAGATGCTGCTGAGCTTTGTCTGGACGCTTGCAGCGCTCACGCTGATTGCGGAAAACAAGTACGGAGTCAAAGTGATTGGCACCGTCACAATGCCGGTAGCAATCGTCGGAGTTGTGCTGATGCAGTTGCTGCGTACCGAGGTCCATCCGCTGGTTCCTGCCTTGCAATCCACCTGGCTGCACGTACATGTAACCCTGGCCATGTTGGCTTACGCGGCGTGCGCTTTAAGCTTTGCACTGGCGATGATGTTCCTCATACAAGACAAGATGAAGACCGACACGTTTCTCGCCGCATCGAGCTTGTTCTGCGTCGCCACTTATGCAGGAATTCTGACTCGATTCGAAAAATGGGGAGGACTGAACGTCATCGCGTGGAACCCCGAAGAGAAATCCGAAGTGTTTCTTTCGAGAGGCGTGCGGTTGTTCGTAACGATACCCGAACTTGGATGGCTCATGCTTCTCGTAACGGCGGCGGTAGCAGCACCCTTCGTCCTGTATCTGATTGCACGATGGAAGAAAGATGAGAGCTTCCTGAACCTGGCGAATCGATCTGTTTTCATCGCCATTCTTCTCCAGGTTCTAGCTCTGGTGTTTTTCGTGATGCGTGCGCGCGACGGCCAGTATGCCTCGCTTGATGCAGAGGGTTTATTCCCGACAAGCCTGGCGGCCAGCCCGTTCATTCTGTCAGGGTTGGTCGGCGGAATATTTGTATCGCTGCTTTACCTTCTCCTGGTGTGGCGCCGAACGGACTTGGAACGCATGCTGCCTTCAGCGGAAGCGCTCGACCGCATCACCTACAAAACCATCGCGATTGCCTTCCCCCTACTCACCCTGATGATCGCGGCAGGAGCCTACTGGGCCAACCGGACCTGGGGATCCTATTGGAGTTGGGATCCGAAGGAAACGTGGGCGGCAATTACTTGGCTTGTCTATGCACTCTATTTGCACATGCGGATTACCCGCGGATGGCGCGGCCGGCGGGCCGCCTACTTTGCCATCGCCGGCTTCGTGGTCGTAATGTTTACATTCTTCGGCGTGACGTATCTTTTGCCGGGATTGCACGCGTACGCTTGAGGAAGTTGGTTGCACTCAGTCGTCAGCAAGAGCGACTGCCGACCGTCCGATCAAGCAGTGAAAGGGATCAATATGACGAACATCGAAACTAGCCAACATGAATCCGGCGTGAGTTTCGTGCGCCTCAATTGGCAGATCAAGGCCGTACTGCCAATTGGATTCGTCTTGCTGAATGGGCTACTTCTTTTCATGCTGGCTACCGTTTCCTGGCGTGACACCGAGCGGCACACCGTGCTGTACGTTGCCGGCGCCGGGGCCGTGGCCATCTGCGCCGCACTTCTGCTGGTACTTACACTCCTGATCCAGCGTCCGATGGTGGAATTACAGGAAAAAATCGGACTGGTCGGCGCAGGTGACTTGAATGCTTCTGTTAGTTTCGCGCACCGCAACGATGAAATTGGAGACTTGGGGAGAAATTTCAACCGCATGGTCGATCAACTGCGTGAAAGCCGCGAGGAGATTCAACGCCTGCATCGCACGCAGATGTCGCGCGCAGAACACCTGGCAACCCTCGGCGAGTTAGCCACCGGACTGGCCCACGAGATTCGCAATCCCTTGGCAGGCATCGCGGGAGTCATCGAGATCGTCGGTCGCGATCTCCCGGTAACCAGTCCCGCGAAGGCCGTTGTTAAAGATGTGCGGCTAGAGATTGCTCAGATTAACCACATCCTCACGGACTTGCTGCAAACCGCGCGACCGCATCCGCCTAAGATTCGGAAGAGCGACTTAAATACCACGGTCGAGCACGCGGTGATGTTGGCACGGCAGCAGGCGATCTCGAAGGCGATCGACATTGATCTAAAGAAAAATCCGTCGTTACCGGAAGTAGAACACGACAGCGATCAAATTCACCAAGTGCTTCTGAATCTGCTGCTGAATTCGATCCAGGCCATCGACCGTAAAGGAACGATTACTGTCGCCCTCGATTCTGAAGAAGATGAGGTTTTGATTTCTGTTAGCGATACGGGCCGCGGTATCTCATCCGAGCACTTGCCCAACATCTTTCGACCGTTCTATACCACCAAAGGCAATGGCACTGGATTAGGACTATCGCTGGCGAAGCGCATCGTCGAGGAGCACAACGGGCACATTGATGTAACCAGCAGTATCGGTCGTGGAACGGAGTTCGTCGTAACCCTGCCAATGCGTAGAACAGTTTTGCAAGCAGTCGCGGGTTAGCGACTCCTCTACTTCTCCCGCTTGGCGCTTAGCTGACCCGGCCACGATTGAACCCACGGATCTATCTTGTTTCAAGGAAACCGTGCTGCTGAATTCCGCTCATCGCATAGCTACCCACTGTATCGCCAGCGTTGTTAATCCCTTGGGCAACAGTGTAAAGAGCGCCGGGATACTTCAATGGAATCAACCTTAGCGTCACTCCATTTATGCGAAATGCGGAGTAGCTGGGATCGACATAGCCGCCCACGAGCGCCTGCCCGTCGTTGAGTCCCCAAACCACGCCGCAGCACGGATTTGAGAATGGAATGGTCTGGATCGTTCCATCCGGTTTTCGAACAAAAGTGTCATAGCTCCACGGATCGTACCCAATAATGTAGCCGTGGTTGTTAATGCCGGTCACGATCGTCTCTCCGACAAAGCCGACTTCAAGGGTATGAAAAGTTCCGTTGGTCCATTTGAAGCCGTGAAAGTCGGGATTCGAGCCGCCGTTACCGTAGTATCCGACGACGTCTCC
>DATBFG010000107.1:0-16715 GCA_036558645.1 Terriglobales bacterium | reverse complement strand
GGACCCGAAGAACGTCAGAAACAACAGCCTGAACATATAAAAGGACGTCAGGAATGCGGTGAATACACCGATCAGCCAATAGATCCAATTTGCCTGATATGCTCGCCAGAGAATCTCGTCTTTGCTAAAGAAGCCCGACAGACCCGGAATTCCCGCGATGGCGCAAGTCGCGATGGTCATCGTCCAGAAAGTGACGGGAATTTTCTTTCGCAAGCCGCCCATGCGGCGCATGTCCTGCTCGCCGCCAACTGCGTGAATCACAGAACCAGCCCCAAGGAACAGAAGACCCTTAAAAAAAGCGTGTGTCATCAGGTGAAAAATGCTGGCAGAGAATGCTGCTACTCCCGCCGCCATGAACATGTACCCAAGCTGCGAAACCGTGGAATATGCGAGGACCTTTTTGATATCTGTTTGCGTGATTCCGATGGTGGCTGCGAAGAGCGCCGTCAGCGTTCCGATGATGGCAACCACCGTCAGGGCAATGGGCGCACGCTCGAAGATCACGTGCGATCGAGCGACCATATATACGCCCGCAGTTACCATGGTTGCGGCGTGGATCAACGCCGAAACCGGGGTGGGGCCCTCCATCGCGTCGGGGAGCCAGACATACAGCGGGATCTGGGCGGATTTTCCTGCGGCTCCGACCATCAGCAGGATGGCTATGGCTGTCAGTAACCCTGCACCACTCGCTTCCTTGTCTAAGGGAGCCACTTTTTCGAACACGCTTTGAAAGTCTAGCGATCCAAAATGCTGGATTAAAAGAAACAAAGCGATGAGAAATCCGAAGTCGCCAATGCGGTTGACGATGAATGCTTTCTTGCCCGCCGATGCGGCCGAGTCCTTTACGAACCAGAATCCGATTAGTAGATACGAGGCTAATCCGACGCCCTCCCAGCCCACGAACATCAAGAGGTAATTGCTGGCCAAAATCAGCGTCAGCATGAAGAACATGAAAAGATTTAAATAACTGAAGAAACGGTAAAAGCCTGCATCCTCCCACATGTAGCCAACGGAGTAGACGTGGATGAGAAAGCCGACGCCGGTTACGATCAACAGCATGACAAGCGAAAGCTGATCGAGTTGAAATGCGAAGTCTACCTGGAACGAACCTGCCCGCAACCAGTGAGCGACGGTCTCAACGTAGGGAAGAGTCGGCGATGAAAACTGTGAAGCAACCCAAAGCGCCATTGCGAAAGCCGCGCCGCAAAATGTCAGCGCAATTGCAGTAACGGCTTGGCGCGAGAAGCGTCGGCCGAAAAGCCCGTTGATGGCCGCACCGACCAACGGCAAAACCGGGATCAGCCAGAGATGGAGATTTGCCGTCATAGTTTCAGGAGGTTGACTCGATCCACGTTCAAGGTTTCACGATTGCGGTACACCGAAATGATGATGGCCAGCCCTACTGCAGCCTCGGCCGCTGCCACGACCATGACAAAGAAAACAAAAACCTGCCCGCTCAAAGCCTTCCATTGTGCTGCGAATGCCACGAAGGACAGGTTGACACCATTGAGCATCAGTTCGATCGACATGAAGATGGTGATGATATTGCGCTTGATGAGAAAACCCGTTACGCCACACGCAAACAGGATGCCGCTCAAAATGAGGTAATAAGAGAGAGGAACCATCAACCCTCCCTCTTGGCTTTTTGCACCGATTCCGGATGGCTGGCCAGAACCACTGCGCCCATAATCGCAATCAGCACCAGCACAGATGTGATCTCGAATGGCAGCAGGAAGTCGTGGAAAAGAAGCTGGGCAATCGTCTTCGGATCTCCCGGCAATGCACCGATATTCACCGGATTCGTATCAGACCGTGTCAGCAGCACCCACGCAACCAGAGCGCTGCCGATCAGGACTCCCGGAACACCGAAGATTACGGCGACCTTGCTCCCCGACGTTCGTTCCTCGACACCTGCGTTCAATAACATGATGACGAATACAAACAGCACCATGATTGCGCCTGCATAGATGATGACCTGCACAGCGGCTACGAACTCTGCACCCAATAGCAGGTACTCGACTGCCAGGGACGCCATCACCGCAATAAGTGATAGTGCGCTGCTGATCGGATGCGTCTGAACCAGCAGGTTCACGGCACCCGCGACGCAGATGAGGCCGAACACCAAAAATATGATCAGATGCAGCATGCAAGCAGTTTCGAGTTTCTAGTTCCGTGCTTCCAGTTAACTTTCAAGATTTCAGGGCCACAATGAGCGCGGTTACGATCAAATTTGCAATGGCCAGCGGAAACAGAAACTTCCAACCGAAGGCCATCAATTGGTCATAGCGGAAACGCGGAAGCGTTCCTCGAATCCATATATAAAGAAAGATGAAGCCGAAAATTCTGAGGGCAAACCAGAATACAGGGAGAATCGCCTGAAGCCACGCTGGGCCGAACAATGGCCCATGCCACCCCCCCAGGAACAATAACGATGCCAGGCACGCCACGGTAATCATGTTGGCGTATTCGGCCATGAAAAACATGGCAAACTTCATGGCGCTATACTCCGTGTGATACCCCGCAACCAGCTCTGTTTCTGCTTCCGGTAAATCGAAGGGCACACGGTTGGTTTCGGCGAAGGCCGCCATCAGATAAATGAAGAACGCAATAAACTGTCCCTGAAAGATGTTCCAGCGGGGAATGAACCCGAAATAATTTCCTCCCTGCGCGTCCACGATATCGCGAAGGCTGAAGCTACCTGCTGTGATCATCACGCCTATCAGCGATAAGCCGAGCGCGATCTCGTAGCTAACCATCTGGGCGCTGGCACGCAATCCGCCCAACAGGGAATACTTGCTATTCGAGGACCAACCAGCCAACGCGATTCCGTAAACTCCCAACGACGTGACACCCAGCACCACCAAAAGGCCTATATTCACGTCGGTGATCTGCAACGGCGTAGTGATCCCGAATACCGAAACTGAATTTCCAATCGGGATGACGGCAATCGAGGTCAGCGCAAACACTACGGCAATCATCGGCGCTGCAATGTACAAAGGCTTGTAAACGTAGGGCGGAGTAAGGTCCTCCTTGAGAAGGAACTTCGCTCCGTCAGCAAGAGGTTGCAACAATCCGAATGGGCCGACACGTGTCGGTCCCCAGCGGTTCTGCATGTGACCAACAACCTTCCGCTCAAGCCAAACGCTATAAGCCACAGCTGTGAGCAACACAACCAGTGCGATCACAGTCTTGATAATCGAAACCAGAACAAACGTGCCAACGCTCAGCAATGCCGTTTCCTAACTTTTCAGTGAATCCAAAAGCCTTGTGTGAGAACTGCGTTGGTTAGTCGGCGGCGACGTCGCTCTCCGCCGGTTGCCGGTGATGGTTCTCTATCACCGAATTCAGAGTACGTGAATACCGTCCAAGGGTTCCTGAGGTAAACAGTTCATCGTTCGCGGGCCTGATGAGCGACGGATCATGTAGCGCTCCTGGTCCACTGCCTGAAAAAGTTGTGTGCTGGTCGTTACCGGCTAAAAGATCGATGCGCGATACGTCGTAGCCGGGCACCAGTCGCTGAATTTCGTCCAGGATTGCCATCGGATCAAACGGACTCATCTTTGGTTCAAGTCCGTGTGCCTCAAGCCACACAGCATGACGATCGGCCTCGCCCGACTGGGCCCCGCGTGACTGTCCCATGTCGGCATGTGTTCCCCGTCCGAAGGGGACAAGTTGACGAACATCGAAGCCCATGGCGTGGGCAATGCGCACGATCAACTCAAAATCAGGCTTGGTGTCGGTAAGATCTCCGGCTTTCTTCAGGGTTTGGAGATCGCCACATGTATTTGTAAACGTGCCGGCCTTCTCGTACGCATTCGCGGCTGGCAATACGACGTCCGCGATTGTGGCCGTCTCGGTCAGAAACATGTCTTGCACCACAACGAATGCATTCGAAAGTGAATACGGATCGATCTCATATTCGTCGAGAGGATTCGCGCCGACAACGTAGAGTGCCTTCAAACCGCCAGACTTGGCAGCATCAGCCATCTGCGCAATCGTGAGACCAGGCGTCGCAGGGAACTCACCCCATTCCGGGTGATCGCCGGATACTGGGTGATATCCGGGCAATAGATCGGGATAGAGACCCATATCGGCTGCGCCGCGCGAATTCGCGTAATCGCCGAGACAAATGAACTTCGCTCCAACACTGGAGCCGAATTTCACGAGCGAAGCGATATCGGAGCCGCGGATTTCGGATCCAAAGATGATGACGAGATTCGGCTCGGCGCGAAGGGTCTGACGCAGATTGATCCAGGCATCCTTGTTGGTAGCGTTCGCGATGAGCGCGTTAATGGCCGAATCGTCCCCCGCGAGGAACGCAGCCAATTTACCCTCGGCACCGGTAGGCAATTGAACCTGAGCGGTGGCCTGGCGCCCTAGCTTGATTTCCTTCGAGTTGATGACGTACAGCTTGGCTCGATGGAGTCGGACATTGTTGCGTATCTGCCAGGCCAGCAGCGGATGCTGATTCGTCGGATCGTTGCCGATTAACAGCGTTGCAGGTGCGTTGAATACGTCGCGTATGGAAGCCGTCATCCCGGGCTTGCCGGAGAGGGCTGCCGCGAAGGCAGGGAAGTCCGCAGTGCGATGATGATCGATATTGTTTGTCTTGCAGACCAGGCGCGCGAATTTCTGTAATAGGTAGTTCTCTTCGTTGGTTGTGCGATTTGATCCAATAATTCCGATAGCCTGGCCACCATCGGAATCACGAATTTCGGAAAAGCGGCGTCCGATCAACTCAAATGCGTCTTCCCACGACGCGGGTACGAGTCTTCCGTCCTTGCGAATCAGAGGAGTTTTCAGCCGCTCGCTGCTGTCCACGAAGTCGAATGCGTAGCGTCCCTTGATGCACAGAAAGTCTCCGTTGATGCCGCTCTTGTCGCGATTATCGCCGCGCACAATGTCCAGACCTGTCTCAGAACGCCGGACACCGAGCGTCGTTTTACAACCATCGCCACAGTGAGTGCACACCGTGCCGACGTGCTTCATCTCCCAAGGACGCGTCTTATAGCGATACGCGCCGGAAGTGAGTGCGCCGACGGGACAAATGTCGATACACATGCCGCACTCTTCACACTCGAGGTGGTCACCCTTGTCCGGAGCGATGATGGAACTTACGCCCCGGTTCTGCACGCCGAGAGCCCACACATCCATACCCTCGCCACAAACGCGCACGCACCGATAACAGAGAATGCAGCGGGGCCGATCAAAATAAACGACTGGCGACCACTGTTGCTCGTCGCGGTGGTTTTTTGGCTCAATGTACTTCGATTCCGCGGCGCCGTAGGAGAATGTCATGTCCTGCAGTTCGCACTCGCCGCCGGCATCGCACACAGGACAATCCAACGGGTGATTGCCCAACAGCAGTTCGACCATCGACTTTCGCGCCTGATGGATCTCTGGCAGATCGGTCGAAACAATCATGCCTTCGCCGATGACGGTTGTACACGCAGTCTGCAGCTTAGGCATTTTTTCGACCTTCACCAGACACATGCGGCATGCGCCCTGCAATGACAGATTCGGGTAATAGCAGAACGATGGCACCTCGATGCCCACGCTCTTGCAGGCTTCAATGAGAAGCGTGCCCGCCGGAGCGGTGACCTTTTTGCCATCTACCGTGATGTTGACATCGGCCATGAAAATCAATTTCCAGATTGCAGAATTTCGGAGTTGCAGATTGCCATCAATTCGGCAATCCAAGAATCCAGCAATGGGTCAATGGGCTAAGACCGGCTCCTCTACCGTTCCTGCCTTTTCAAACGGACAACATCTGCCTTCCAGGTGGTCCTCGAACTCTTTTCTGAACTTCTTAACGAATGCGATCGTCGGCATCGCTGCAGCATCGCCGAGCGGACAGAATGTACGTCCCAGCATGTTCTCCGAGAGGTACTGAATATTGTCGATATCTTTCCTCACGCCGCCACCATTGTGAAAGCGGATCAGGGTTTTCTTAAGCCAATCGGTGCCTTCGCGGCAGGGGATGCACCACCCGCAGCTTTCGTGTTGATAGAACTTCATGGTACGCAGCGCGAACTTCACCATGCATGCGGTTTCATCGAGCACGACGACGCCGCCCGAGCCGAGCATCGATCCGGCTTTCATCAACGAATCGAAATCCATCGGGACGTCGATCTCATTGTCCAGCAACACAGGAGTTGAGCTTCCGCCAGGCACCACCGCCTTCAGCTTCTTGCCGTTGGGAATGCCGCCGCCAACCTCGTAAATCATTCTTTTCAAGTTGTAACCCATTGGCAATTCATACACGCCCGGACGGTTCAGATGCCCACTAAGGCAAAAGAGCCGCGTGCCGCCATTTTTAGCCGGACCGAGTCCCGCGTACCACTGGGCCCCTCCAAGAATGATGTGGGGCACGCTGGCCAAAGTCTCTGCATTATTAATGACGGTCGGGCCTCCCCACAGTCCTACCACGGCAGGGAAGGGCGGGCGGATTCGCGGAATGCCGCGCTTACCTTCGAGCGACTCCATCAGCGCCGACTCTTCACCAACCTCGTATGCTCCTGCGCCGCCGTGCCAATAAATGTCGAGGTCGCGACCGCTGCCAAAGATGTTCTTGCCGAGGAACCCTCGCGCATAAGCATCTTTCAGGGCCTGCTGCATGATGACCGACAGGTATCGATACTCGCCGCGGATGTAGATGTACCCTTTCTGAGATCCGACCGCGAGAGCGGCAATCATCACGCCTTCAATCACTGAGTGCGGGTCGTGTTCGAAAATCAGCCGGTCTTTGCAGGTTCCAGGCTCGCTCTCATCTCCATTGCACAACACATACTTAGGCTTTGACGACTGCTTAGGTACGAATGACCACTTCATTCCGGTGTTGAACCCAGCACCGCCGCGGCCACGCAAACCGGAGTCCTTCACCACGGCCACGATGTCGTCTGGCGCCATCGTAAGCGCTTTCTGGACGGCCTTGTATCCTTCCAGTTCGAGATAACGGTCGATCGCAGTCGCGCCTTTGCCAAAGCGCTTCGAAACAACCCTTACTTCATCGGGATGGGAAACGAGAGTTGCCATTTCGATTTATCAATTGTCGAATTGCCCGATTGATGAATTGAGCACCAGCCACCAATTCGCCAATTCGAAAATCCCGCAGTTCGGCAATCGTCTACTGCTTATCCTGCCTTCTTGTACTCCTCCAAAATCTGGTCCAACTTTTCCGGTGTGAGGTTCTCGTGGAAATCGTAGTTCACCTGGATCGCCGGGGCCCAACTGCACGCACCGATGCATTCCACCTCTTCGAGGCTGAATTGCTTATCAGGAGTCGTGCCCTTATGGCCGATTCTGAGCCGCTTTTCACAATGCTCTAGCAGTTCTTCTCCGCCGCGCAGCATGCAGGCGATGTTGGTGCACACCTGCACGTTGTATTTTCCTCGCGGCTTGGTGGTCAGCATGGAGTAGTAGCTGATGACATTGCGGACGTCGAGTTCGGTGAGCTCAAGGCGCGATGCAATCTCGCGGACAACTTCATCGCTGAGGTACCCGACCTCATCTTGCGCGTAAAGCAACGTTGGAACAAGAACCGACCTCTTGGTCGGATAGTGCCCAAGCATCTCGGTGAAGCGCGCTTCGAAATTGTCAGAAAACTTCACCGGTCTATCTCTCCCAGCACGATATCAATGCTTCCGATCGCAGCCACGACGTCAGCAATCAGGCGGCCTTCGCACATCGCGGGCAATAGTTGCAAATTTGCCAGACATGCCGCACGCATATGTACCCGATACGGTTTCGCGGTGCCGTCGCTGACCACGTAGTACCCCATTTCTCCGCGCGGGGATTCCACCGCCTGATAAACCTCGCCCTCTGGAACAGCAAAGCCTTCCGTAATAATCTTAAAGTGATAGATGAGAGACTCCATTTGCGTCTTCATCTTTTCGCGATCAGGCAGGACCACTTTCGGAGAGTCCGCTTTAATCGGGCCCTCTGGCATGCCATCGAGCGCCTGCTGTGCAATAGCATTCGACTCGCGCAACTCTTGTACCCGGCACATGTATCGCGCAAAGACGTCGCCTTCTTGCGAGATGGGGACCTTAAACTTGAAATTCTCGTATCCTGAATATGGCATGTCTCGGCGCAGATCGAAATCAACGCCGCTGCCGCGTAGCGTCGGGCCACTCGCACCGAGCGCGATGGCATCCTCGGCGCTAATGCGAGCTACGCCTTTCGTCCGCATTCCCCAGATCGGATTCCCAGTCAGCAGGTTTTCGTACTCGTCCACTTTAGAAGGGAAGCGTCGGATGAAGTCACGAGCTTTGTCGAAGAATCCGATCGGCGGCTCGAGGGCCAAGCCCCCGATGCGGAAGTACGAAGTCATCATCCGCTGACCGCTGACCATCTCGAACAGGCGAAGAATGTCTTCGCGCTCTCGGAAGCAATACAGGAAGACGGACATCGCTCCTATATCGAGGGCATGGGTCCCAAGCCAGACCAGGTGAGAATTGATACGCGTGAGTTCATTCAGCAACACGCGCATCCACTGCGCTTTGGATGGAATCTCCAACCCAAGCAGCTTCTCGACAGCCAGCACGTAGCAGAGGTTGTTCGTGAGCGGACAAAGATAATCGATACGATCGGTTAGCGGCACAACCTGCTGATAGAACTTGGCTTCACAGGTCTTCTCGATGCCGGTGTGAAGATAGCCAATATCCGGCATGATGCGCACTACGTTTTCGCCATCGATCTCGAGAATGACCCGCAGGACGCCATGGGTCGACGGGTGCTGCGGACCCATGTTCAAGATCATTGTGCGATCCTGCCCCGCCTCCATCGTGGGCATTGCATTCAGGTGGGCCATGGCTAGCGGTAGCCCTCCACGGGGTAGTCTTTGCGCAGGGGGTAACCATCCCAACTCTCCGGCATCAAGATGCGTCGGAGATAAGGATGCCCTTCGAATCGCACGCCGAACAGGTCATACACTTCACGTTCGAAGTAGTTCGCGGAAGGCCAAATCGATGTTATGGACTCTAGGGATGGACTGCTGCCTGAGAGGCGCACTTTAAGCCTTACCCGCTCTCTTTGCGAGATCGAAAGCAGGTGATAGATCACCTCAAACCGTGGCTCCTGCGGGTACCAATCCACGCACGTCACATCGGAGAGATAGTTGAACGGACATCCAGGATCATCACGTAACTGAACGCATGCATCTCGAATGGATCCCCTGTGGACGTAGATTGACATCTCCTCGCGATCAAACTTCGCGCCTTCCACAACCACGGAACTGGACGCAAGCAGCCGAATGACCGCCGGATGATCTTTCAATTGTTCGATATCCGTGATGGCGGGCGTCCCTGGCATCAGACCTCGCTCCGCCCGGTCGAAGCCCCGCCCCAGTCCAGCACGCCCTTTTTCCATACGTAAAAGAAGCCGACCAGGACGATGCCGATGTAGACCATCATCTCCCAGAAGCCAAACATCTTAAGGTCCTTTAGGATGATGGCCCACGGATACAGGAAGACGGCTTCCACATCGAATATGATGAAGAGCATGGCGACGAGGTAGAACTTAACCGAAAACCGCTCGCGGGCGTCCCCTACGGGTACCATGCCACATTCATAGGGAGACATCTTGGCGCGGCTCGGACGGCGGTACCCGAAAATCCAGGAGAGCAGAACGATTGCACCTGCCAGTGCGACAGCCACGAGGAAGTGCAGCAGCAGGGGCAGGTAACGGGCGAAGTAATTGTCCGGCATAGGGGAGCTATATATAATTCGCGCCAGTACAGTTAAACATTCTAGATTAGAGTTCGCATTTCGCAGTGTCAAGCCAGCGGGGCAGATTGAGATTGAAATTCTGATTGTTGTGAATAGGACACGATGATCTTCGGTTTCAACACGGACGTGAAGTTTGACGAGAGGGTTTATCACGTTCAAAGCGAAGCACGAGAAAGCGAACAACTGCTGCAGACGCAAGTCTTTGTTCGCGGTCGTTGCATTGGCAAACGCGCCACGCCGTATGGCGAAAGCATGTCGTCTGGAAGCTTCACAGATCAGCAGAAGGAACAAGTCTTGCGCGAGCAGCACCGGCTGGTGCTTGATGCCATCCGGGACGGCAAATTGGGAGACGTGCTCGATAAGAGAGATACTCCCGAAACTCTGGCAGCAATCAAAGAACTGGACGTGTACTGGCTCAATGCAGAATCAGTTCATAACGACAGTCAGATTGTCATGTTGCTTCGCGTGGTAGACAGCGGAACTGCTGTGCAAGGAGCCAGATTGACCGTTCGATTTGCAAGGCCGGACGCCGCACCTTTTTATACGCAGGTGGTCACTGACGCCGCGGGGAACGCGGAAATGAAAATCCCTATCGACGAAGCCTCCATGACAGATTCCTCGGTGCTGGTGCAGGCGAGCCATTCCGGCCGCACGGCGACAAGAAAGTTCCGGCTACGCAAAGTGGACGCGTAGGGTCACGATTTTCCCCTGCACATCACTCTCTTCTTCAGTGTGCGCTACAATCGGTTTTGTCCAACCCCCATATCAATATCCATGGTTCTCATCATCAACGGCGAGGAGCGCACGTTCACGGCGGCCACTTTAGCGGAGCTCATCGAACAGCTCGGCATGAGGGAGGATCGCCTCGCTGTTGAGTTGAACCGCAACATAATTCCGCGTACGCAGTGGATACATACCGCCCTATCCCAAGGGGACCGGTTGGAGATCGTTCAGTTCGTCGGCGGTGGGAACGCCCGGTGAGACCTGGATTTGAGGTATTTACCTAGTCACTCCTTCCATTCCCAAAAAAGTATTTACACAAGGCGGTTCGGCCTAGAATGTTCCAAACATTCTTCGGGAGATTTGTTTTAAACATCGGAATGCAGGAACGATTTAGTTCAAACGATATTGTAGTGTTGACCGGCATCACTCTGCGGCAGCTGCAGTGGTGGGACGAGAGGGGCATTGTGGTTCCCCTTCGGCAGGGACATCGACGTGTCTATCTGTTCGAAGATCTTTCTGAAATTGCCGTGATTTGTGAACTCCGCCAGCGGGGCTTCTCTCTGCAGCGGGTACGCACGGTCGTTCGCTTTCTGCAACGCGAGTTCGGCAAGCGTCTCGCCGAAACAGTGAGTGGGAAATCGGACTATCACCTGCTCACCGACGGCAAATCGCTCTACCTCGAAACATCGCCGCAGCAGATTGTGGACATTCTGAAAAATTCCCGCCAGCCCATGCTGGCCATCTGTATCAGTGACACGGTACGCCGTGTACAAGCTGTGATCCGAGGCAACAAGAAGGAGAGCGGTGGCGTTCTTGGAGTGCGACCCAAGCGTCAAAGGGCCTAGGACAAATCGCGGTCGGGGAGGGAAATATGGTGTCAGAGCTAAATGTTCTGAACGAATGGATCCCAGAGCAGATGATGCCGGGCACGATCTTTGTGCTGGAGAACGCAGGCCGCGTCGGCGAGAACGACGATCCTTATTGGGCTGTCCTTTCCTGCCCAGACTGTGGAACCTTGGGCCTGATTACGCGCCGCCAAGTCGCGGGGCTCTTGCCCGTCATTTGCGGGTCTGACCAATGCTCCACTCAATTCTTCATCAACGAAAGCGAAGTTGTGCTTCGTAAACCGTTTTGAGCGACGAAAGTGCGATTGGGTTGATTCGTGCGCTACCGCTTGAACATTTACCGTCGAAGCTGAGCGACGAAATACTGTGCCGCATCGTGCGGAAATCCAGCGGACGATAGACTAGGTCTTAGCGGTTTGAGATTGCAAGGCGATCGGTATCTGCTCCACGATTTCTATCCCGAAACCCTCCAATGCAGCTACCCTGCGCGGGTGATTCGTGAGCAGACGGATCCGTCGCAGATTCAGATCTGAGAGTATCTGTGCTCCGATTCCGATTTCCCGTTGTGTCTTGCGCTCGTTTTCCGGCAGTGCCGGCAAACGGCGGTCTCGGTGAAATGCAAGCATGGTCTTGTCACCGATCCGGTCGACGGAAAATCCCTTTGAACTCTGATGCAGGTAGATGAGTGCTCCGCGTCCTTCGCATGCGATGGCCCGCAAGGAGCCTTCGATGGCAGCGTGGCAATCGCAGGTTGTCGACCCGAATACGTCTCCCATGACGCAATGGGCGTGCATGCGCACCAGCACGGGTTCAGAACCGCTCTCGATCTGGCCGCGCACGAGGGCAACGTGCGATTCTCCACCATCCACTTCACTCTCGTATGCGATCAACCGAAATTCTCCGTGGCCGGTCGCGATCATGGCCTCGCCGATGCGGTGCACATACCGCTCATGCTGCATACGGTAACGGATGAGTTCGGCCACGGTAAGCATCTTCAAATTGTGTGTAGCGCAGAACTCGATCAGGTCTGGAACGCGCGCCATAGTGCCATCATCGCGCATGATCTCGCAGATCACTCCCGCTGGGATCAAGCCCGCCATTCGAGCTAGATCGACGGAGGCTTCTGTCTGCCCGGCACGGACCAGGACCCCACCTTTTCGCGCGCGCAACGGAAACACATGCCCCGGGCGTGCCAGATCGCTCGGCCGCGAAGCGGGATCGATTGCGACTTTGATCGTGTGTGCACGATCGTATGCCGAGATGCCGGTGGTAACGTTGTCGCGGGCGTCGATGGCTTCGCAGAATGCGGTGCCATAGTTCGAGGTGTTCTCCATCGACATCGGCCCAATGCGCAGATGATCGAGCCGCTCTTCAGTCAGGGTCAGACAAATCAACCCACGGCCATGTCTCGCCATAAAGTTGATGAGCTCGGGAGTAACCTTTTCGGCGGCCAGGGTTAGATCGCCTTCATTTTCCCGATCCTCGTCATCTACAACCACTACCATGCGGCCATTGCGGATTTCCTCGATCGCGGTCGGCACGTCGGTAAAAGGGGAATTAGGCGCCATATGATTGGATTCTAGCAAAGCGGTCACGCCTTCAATGATGTTCACCGCCTGGCCGTGTTCGATGAGACCATTCCCTTTCTGCGCCTCGAAACAAAGCGCCTAGTGAACTTATAACCCACCTGATGAAAAGTACAACAACCACGACCAGGAGCAAGGCCAGGACAGCAGCGATAAACGGATGTTTCGTAGCGATCCAAGTAAGAGAAACCGCCAGTACGTCTTCGCCGACACTGAGAGCGGCGTTAGAAACCGGTTCCGGTGATGGCGTTACCGCTGCTCGCACCGCCATCTTGCCTCCGTGCGCGGCCAGGGCGATGCCAGCGGAAGCTATGGAAACGATAATCTGCCCCCATGGCGACAGGGTTGTCGTCGCTTGATACGCCACTAGCGCTGCCAGTGGAACACGGATAAAGGTATGCAGAGCGTTCCAGACAAGATCCAACAGCGGAACCTTGTCCGCGAACATCTCGACTAGAAAAAGTAGGAGACTGATTCCAATGACATACCAAGACGCAATGATATGGAGACTTGGGGGGAGAGGAAAGACTCCAAAGCGAGACAACAGGCCTAGCGTAGCGAGAGTGGCGTAAACGTTTAAGCCGGCAGCGAAGCTGATTCCTACCAGTGCGGCCACTAATTGGTCCGATGATACTTGCACGCAGGTTTCGCCCACCTTGATTCAAAAGCAAAGGGCCGCCATGCGGCGACCCTGTTTGAAGATAAAGTAACTAAGCTTATAGTGTTGATTCGATCTCGAAACCCCAAGCTTCCAGAAGAGGTTCCGGGATGTACTTGGAATTCTTGTTCCTCCGCGCCCATTCGCGCAGGCGCGTCGAACGCAGGTACTGATCGGGAGACAACTTATACTCCCGTACGACCTGCTCGAATTCAGTGATGGTGGGGGTAATTGGACCGATCGGTTCGGGCTTGCCCCAGTTCGGATTTCCGCGTCGCTTCGCCATGAAAATTAAGCCTCTTGCTTGAAATGAACCTTACTTCAAAAGCTCTTACAATCTGTTAGATTCTCTCGTATTCCAGGAGATGCATCGGTAACCAGAACCGAAATACCAATACTTCTCCCATCAGCCTAAAAGGGGCTTTCCAATACAACAAAAGTATTTGGAAGCTAGTGATTTTATGAGTTTTAGCGGTATTTGTCAAGAATAAAACGTTGAAGCAGACAGTTCAGGAAGCGCTCGTCTCCTGCAATCAATAAGATACGCTAACCGATGAGAAAAGGAGTGTCTGGAAACGGTTCCGTTTCGATGCCAGTCCGATTGTTCCCAGGTTTAAGGTTACAGTCGTAACCCACTGGGAACGCCGCTGAATTGACCTCCTCAGTTCCAGTTCATAAAGTTCTAACAGATTGCCGATATTGAAGAAGATTCACGAAAGTTAACCGGTAAACAACGTCGCAGGCGGTGGGGATGGTTGCTAAGTTGTTTAGCATGAATGTGATACATAAAACAACTTGCCGTCTTTTTTAAGTTGAGGGTTGCTATGAGTTTACGGTGCTTGGTGGCTTGCTCCGACGAGAAAATCATCCGCATATTGCGCCGTGTGATGGGGGATCTCGAGATCGAGATGGAAACCTGCCCCGACGCTGAATCGGCAGTTTATAGGCTTAGCCGGAAACGTTTTGAGGCCGTCATCGTTGATTGTGCGGAGGAGGAGATTGCAGCTCAGGTTCTCAAAAGCACTCGCTGTGCGCCCTGCAACAAACGAGCGGTGGCAGTCGCGCTGATCGATGGCCAAAAGCTCGTTCGCAGCGCATTCAGCCTGGGAGCTCACTTCGTCCTCTACAAACCCCTCTCGACTGAGCGTGCGAAGAATAGTTTTCGCGCCGCACGAGCTCTTATGAAACGAGAGAGGCGGCGCAACGCCCGAATTGCGGTGCAGGTACCGGTAAAGCTTACCCTGAGTAATGGTGACGGACATCAGCAAACCACGACCTCTGACATCAGCGAAGGTGGGCTATCCGTTCGATTCTCGCGTCGTTCGAAGACTAGCAACGGATTGCGTGTTCAATTCACTCTTCCAGGAAGTAGCCAGCCTATTGAATGTGCAGCGCAGTTTGCGTGGGAGAATGTGGACGGAGTTGCGGGAGTACGTTTCGTGGATGTATCCGAGGACGTTAGTAAACAATTAAAGGAATGGATGCTGACGCAGTCACCGGAGGGAGATCGCGACGATCCGCCAACCGTGTGCAAGCTCACGGATCTGAGCTTGGGCGGCTGTTATCTGGCCGTGACGGCTCCGTTTCCTGTGCGCACTCGTCTGGTGCTTACTATGCGACTCTCGCAGATTGAAGTGCAAACGAGGGGAGTCGTAAGGGTGATGCATCCCGAAGTCGGGATGGGGGTTGAATTCTCACAAAAAACACAAGCACAGAAGGACAACGTCGACAAATTTATCAAGGCACTTGTGAACGGCGATGGGCAAAGTCCGCAACTTCTCGTCGAACCGGATGGACTGGAAGAAATAGAGGTTGAGGAATCGCGGGTCGGCGATGCCTACGACCCGCTCATCGACTTATTCCACAAGAAGTCAAATCTTCCGGCCGAGGCTTTCCTCCACGAACTGAGAACCCAGCGTCAGAACCCCCAAGCTGCGGCAGCAGCCACGTCAAATTAATTTGTAGCGAGGGTTAACGGTCTCAGAGCCTGCCGACAATCCGGTAAACTGCTTTCGGAATGTCAACGCTTGGCAAGCCAAAAATTGTGAAGAACCAGCCCGTTAGCCTTTCGGAATCGTTGATACGTTCCGTGCCTCAAGATGAACGTATGAAGACAATTGTCGTACTCGCTCTGGCATTGCAGCTCTCGGCCGCAGCGCTCGCTCAAACAGCTTCACCTGCTACACCGCTTGCCACTCCTCAAATTATGTGCGCAGCGGTGAACTCCACCTGAAGGCGTATTTCTGGAAGCCTGCCGGTTCCGGTACGTTCCCGGCGATCCTGTTCAATCACGGCTCTGGCGGTGATGACTCGCAGCATACGGCTGGTCGGACGATGGCCGAGGCGGCTTCCGACCTTGCGCCGGTATTTCTTCGACACGGGTACGCATTCTTCTATCTTTGCCGACGAGGCCAGGGTCTTTCCGCCGACCAGGGCCCGTTTATGCAAGACCTTCTGAAACAAGCCGAAGCCAAGGGCGATGACGAGCGAAAGCGATTGCACTATCAGTTGCTCACCGGCAGCCAACTCGATGATGCCCTTGCAGGGTTAGTGTTCCTGAAGACCGTGCCAAATGTTGATCCCAAGCGCATCGCTATCGTAGGCCATTCGTTTGGCGGGATGTTAACGCTGCTTTCTGGCGATCACGACGGCGATATTCGCGCTGAAGTAGCCTTTGCTGCGGGAGCCAACTCATGGCGAGGCTCGAAAGAGTTACGGGACCGTACGCTAGCGGCAGTTGGGAAAACAGCAGCGCCGATTATGCTTGTTTATGCTGCCAATGACTACGATACGACACCCGGAAAGGACATCTCTGCGGAACTCGATCGGCTGCACAAGACCCACTTGCTCAAGATTTATCCCGCAATCGGCAGGACCTCGGATGATGGACACAGCCTGCTCTACATCGGAATCCCGGAATGGGAGCCTGACGTTTTTCAATTTCTGGATCACAACGTCAAACACTAGCTGTATTCGTGTTTAGAAGATGGTGCCCGGGACCGGAATCGAACCGGTACGTCCCTTTCGGGACTCGGGATTTTAAGTCCCGTGCGTCTGCCAGTTTCGCCACCCGGGCGGGCAGGGGAGTTTCAACAGGAAGCAATTGTAGTTTACAGCCCCGAGGTGTCTCCTGTCGTTTACCGGCAGATGAGAGATTTGCCGATCCGGGAAACAG
>DATBFG010000106.1:0-40273 GCA_036558645.1 Terriglobales bacterium | reverse complement strand
CGTGATCCAGGCGGACAGGGTATAGCGTCGGAAGAAGTAGGAGGTTACGCCTGCCCAGCAGGAGCAAGCTGCGATCAAAGCACCGCCGACATAGAGCGCAGCTACTGTGGTCGAGAAGTTTGTGCCGTGAACGTGCCTGAGTCGGAAGAACTCACTTAGAGCCCTGATGAGGATAAGAAATTCAACCGTGATGCCTATCTGAGACCAACGTTCTTTAGTCACTTTGGAAGATTGTGCGGGGCCTGCACTTGGCGTTAAATCCCGATTTCACTCATTGACCCCTCGCTTGCGTCCCTCCGACTCTATGCGGTGTGAAGTCGAACCCCTTCTCAGCAACCTCTACCCCTTGACAATCTACAAGAGACAATCGATACTCTTGTAGATTATCTACAAGGCTTGGTCTCTTCATGTCTCCTTCCAACGAACTCTTGCAAGGTACTCTCGATATGCTGATCCTCCGCACTTTGCAAGTTGAGGCCATGCATGGGTGGGCAATCGCGCAGCGAATCCAGCAGATCTCGCGTGATGCCCTGCAAGTTCAGCAAGGCTCGCTATATCCGGCGTTGCATCGTCTGGAACATCGCGGTCTCATTTCGGCCGAGTGGCGCGCTTCAGAAAATAACCGCAAAGCGAAGTACTACAGTCTCACGACCGCAGGAACCAAACAATTGGCAAGCGAGTTGGACGATTGGAAGCGCCTGAGCAGCGGGATTGCGCTCGTCCTGCGGAAGGCATAGGTGAACGATGCGGGCTGTCCTGCAATTCTTTTCACGGCTGCTGGGTCTTATTCGCGGGCGCCATCTAAATCGGCGAATCTCGGACGAGATCAACTTTCACATTGAACAACAGACTCAGGCATATATCGAATCCGGTATGCCACCCGATGACGCACGACGCCGCGTGCTGATCGAGTTCGGCGGCCCCGAGCAAATCAAAGAACAAACTCGCGATGAGGACACGTTTGTGCTTCTGGAGCAATTCGTTCAGGACGTCTCCTTCGCCTTGCGTGGAATTCGCAAGCAGCCGGGTTTTGCTTTGCTGGTGATCTGCATTCTCGCCCTGGGAGTCGGCGCTAACACAGCGATCTTCAGCATTGTCGACGCAGTTCTGCTGCGCGCCTTACCCTATCCGCATTCCGAACAGTTGGTTGCTCCCGTTGCGGTTTACCCGAAAACAGGAACCACCGGACAGGCAATTCCATATCACGACTACTTGTTATGGAAAGAGCAGAAGAATATTTTTCAGCAGGTTGCGGTCGTACAGCAAGCCTATGGAGATCTCGCCTACGGAGCCTCTCCTCCAGAACGAGTGATAGCAACCCGTGTTTCGGAAGACTTCTTTTCAGTTCTGGAGGGAGACCCGCTGATCGGTCGAACGTTCACGCCGGGTGATCATGTCAATGGTGCGGAACGCTCTATCGTTATTAGCGAACATCTATGGCGCGATCGTTTTGGCTCAGATCCTTCCATACTGGGACGCCGTCTGCACTTCCGCGGCCTTGATTGGGTGGTGATTGGAGTAGTTGGCCACGATGCCGACTTTCCGATGAGCACAGAAATCTGGCTCCCGGCCATTAGCAGCAATGCTGCGGCGGAGCCGGTCGACAATTTCGCCTGGCTCGGTATTGCTCGGCTTTCGCCGGGAGTAGCGTTGGACCAGGCGAGATCGTTTGTCGCAGCTGTCGGTAAACGTGTGGCGAAGGAGTCGCCCGCGCATAGGTCTGACAGCGAAATATCAGTGATTACTTTGAATCAAGCCATTGTTGGAATGCAGGTCAGGCGCGCGTTGCTCGTGGTTCTCGGAGCAGTGGGCATCGTGCTCTTGATTGCCTGCGCGAATCTGGCCAACTTGATCTTGAGCCGGGCAGTGGCTCGCCGCCGCGAATTTTCGATACGGTCTGCGCTAGGGGCGACATCTTCGCGGCTGATCCGGCAAGTGCTTGTTGAAGCCGGATTGCTTTCGCTCATCGGAGCGGTGGCGGGCTTGCTACTCAGTGCAGCATTGGTAAAGGTACTGATTAAGTTCGCGCCGCAGGACATTCCGCGTCTGTTACAAGCGTCCATAGATTTGCGTGTCCTGGCTTTTGCCGCTGCCACCGGTGTGTTAACGGCAATTCTATTTGCCTTAGGTCCTGCATTTACTATTTCGCGTCAGGATCCACGCGATGCCATCCAGGAGGGTGCGCAATCGGTGTCTCCTGGCAGGAGTCACCGTCGCTTGGGTCAAATGTTGGTGACCGCGGAAGTGGCGCTTTCCCTCGTTCTACTCGTCGGAGCAGGCTTGTTGGTGAAGAGTTTCCGCCGATTGCAGGCCACCGATCCGGGAGTGATCATCGGAAACACGCTTACCTTCGATATCTCTCTTCCTGCATCCGTGTACCCGAGAGATGAGCAAACAAGCAATTTCGTCTCCGAATTGGAGCGCAGAATCGAGAGCATCCCTGGGGTCGTCTCAGCTGGAGGTATCGGCGCGTTACCGATCGGAGGAGGCGGTTTCTATCTAGGACGTTCCTTCATTATTGAGGGGATGCCACTTCCACCGACGGGAGTCGAATACTCTGCGATGTGGAACATCAGCACTCCAGACTTCCTTAGAACGAGCGGAATCCGCTTATTGGCGGGCCGGGCATTTACGGCCCACGATAATGCGACCTCACCACCAGTCGTGATCATCAGCAAGACACTCGCTGACCAGATGTTTCCCGGAACCAACGCAGTTGGGAAATACATTCGTTCTTGGCGTGACGACAATAAAGCTCGTGAAATCGTCGGCGTTGTTTCTGATGTCAAGGTCGGGGCCCTCGATGAGCGGCCACAAGGTTCCGCATACGTTCCACACGCGCAGGATCCATGGGGCCTTTTAGCGTTTGTTGTCCGCACCAACGGCGATCCTCATCAGTACATTTCGCTCGTGCAGCACGAACTCGACGCTCTGAACCCTAATATCGCTATGGGGCACGTCAATACCATGGCTGCCATTCACGATGATGCACTCGCTCAATCTCGCTTTAGCATGATGCTGATGTTCGGCTTTGCTGCGATTGCCCTTGTTCTGGCGACAGTGGGGTTGTTTGGCGTCACCGCCTACACTGTTAGTCAGCAGAGCCGCGAAATCGGCATTCGAATGGCACTAGGGGGGAACCGCGTTGCGATCGTTCGCATGGTGCTGTTACAGGCCTCCAAGATGGTCGGGATTGGATATTTGGTGGGACTAGCCGTCGCGCTGCTCGCGTCACGTACTCTGGAAGGCGTTCTCTACGAAGTGCAGCCCTTCGACACGGCGGTTTACTTAAGTGTAATGATTGCTCTCACCTTCGCCGCCGCGGCCGGAGTCTTCGTCCCTGCACGTCGAGCCGTAACTGTCGATCCTGTGCAAGTTCTGCGGCACGACTAATCCATCAGTACTCAGCATTAGGGAGAACAGACAGCGCAAGCTTGTGTTAACGCGTGATAACGACAGTTGGCAAGAATGGCGCCCACTGCCCTAAGGAGCTATCAACTGCAAAGTGTTTGGCTCACCCTGCTCGATTCCGGCGTAATGTGAAAGAGATCTATAAGTCACGGTGGCTCGTCGAGAAGGAGAACCAATTGGCGAAGCAACTTGAGGGCGAGTATGCCGGGCTGCTGACGCCGGAGGCAGTCCGACAGTTCATCGCGCAGTTTCTCAGGAAAGCTACTGCGTAAGTCGCTGCTAGGGACGTAGGTTGCCTCCTTTTATTTATGCAGTGTTGGGTAGCTAAGCTAGGGCAGGAATATCCCACAGCTTGCGATGCTGACCTGATTTCGTACGCCTTAATAAAACTGGAGACAGACGTAACCTTCCGCGTGCCGCTTCGCTACCCTTCGTCCGCTAGATTAGCGTCGTCGGCGAGGAAGTCCTTTTGTCGAGGCCTCGGATCCAGCCGGTTCACGAAACGGCTCCACAGAAATGCGCTGGTAACGCACTTCCAGCACGGTCAGGGATTGTGTACCGCCCGGCAGGTGAAGGACTACGCTGTCACCCGCTGCAGACTTCATCAGCGCGCGCCCCAGAGGTGACACCCAACTGATGTGGTTGCGGTTGAGATCGACTTCGTCGGTGCCTACGATGCTCACCACTCGCTCCGCTCCCGCGGCATTGGCATAGCGCACGGTCGCTCCGAAGAATGCCCTCGTCGCCGCCTGCCCCGATCTCGGAGCTTCCGGGTCCACGACTTCCGCGGCTTCGATTCGCTTGGTGAGAAAGCGAATCCGCCCATCGATCTGCCGCAGCCGCCGCTTGCCGAACCGGTAGTCGGCGTTGTCGCTGCGATCGCCATTGCCGGCAGCCCACGCCACCACCTCGGTCACGGCCGGGCGTTCCCGGGTGAGCAGAAACCGGTGCTCATCTTTGAGGCGCTCGAGGCCGCTTCGCGTAATGTAGTTCTTGACTGGCGTTGCTGGCTCGTCCGCTTGCGGCTTTCTGGTAAAACCTTTCCGCATGTCATGATCCTTCGAAGCAGGTACTTCCAATTGGAATAGGGTAGCGGTTTGTTCAGGTTTTTTCATTTCTTTCACCCGTAAAATAATGCGAGCCCGAACAACGAACTGTTCATTTTTTTGAAAGGCGCCCAGAAGCACAGGGACAGAAAGGAATTTGGTGAGAGTCGCCACCTTCAATATTAACAACATTAATAAGCGGCTCGACAATCTCTTGGCCTGGTTAGCGAAAGCTGAACCGGACGTGGTGAGTCTCCAGGAACTCAAGGCTGAGCAGCAAGCTTTTCCGGCAAAAGCCCTTCGGTCTCTCGGGTACGAAGCCGTCTGGCAAGGGGAGCGCTCATGGAACGGCGTCGCCATTCTCGCGCGACACCACGTTCCCGTGCTGACCTGCACAAGCTTGCCGGGAAATCCTGAAGATCATCAAGCTCGCTACATTGAAGCGGCTGTTCAGGGAGTTTTGATCACTTCCATCTACCTCCCAAACGGGAATCCGCAGCCTGGACCGAAATTCAATTACAAGCTGGCTTGGTTTGATCGCCTGATTGCCCACGCCACCGAACTCATTGCGAGCGGCGCACCCGTGGTGTTGGCCGGTGACTACAATGTCGTGCCGACATCCGAGGACATCTATCTCACTCGATCACTGGATAACAACGCGTTAATCCAACCCGAGAGCCGGCAGGCCTTCGCGCGTTTGCTGGCGCAAGGCTGGACGGATGCCTTGCGCCAGCTCTATCCAAACGGTCCGCTCTGGACATTCTGGGATTACAAATTTGAACGGTGGCAGAAGAACAAAGGCATGCGGCTCGATCACTTTCTGCTCTCACCGAGTTTGTCAGACCGGCTAGTGGACGGTGGTGTTGACCGATGGGTGCGCGGGCAGGAAAACGCAAGCGACCATGCTCCAACATGGATCATGCTTGAGTTTCCAAATCCCAGGACCTCAAAGACTCGATAGCTTCAATTGGTCGTAAGCTTTGTTTTTGGTGCCGGGAGGGGGAGTTGAACCCCCAAGGTACCAAGTACCGGCGGATTTTGAGTCCGCTGCGTCTGCCAGTTCCGCCATCCCGGCTTTGGGTAAAAGATGGCTGAAATTAAAGATTAATTCACTTTTCTCCCATTGTCATCTGGCCAGCCTTCGACCCACCGAGAAACCCACGCAAATGCGTGTGTCAGAAAACGAAGTCGCATGAACGGCCATGAGTGAGCCCCGTCGACCTTATTTCTCGGAATTGCTTGCCTCACCGAACTTCGTTTTCCCCTCTGCTATTTTTGCCAGTTTTTTGCCACGAATGTGATTCGTAGGATTCGCTAAATCAAGCAGAATTTGCGACAAAAAGGCTCGCAGACACAGTCAGGACGCTTCGTTATACGCACTACAACACCGCGTTCGCAGTTTACGGAGCAAAATTCAGTAACAAGGAACGATCGTGGCACCAGCGGTAATGCGCAAGCATCGGAAGCCAGTTGGTGACCGCCATCAGAGAAGTGCTAGCAAGCACTCAGGCTGGTACAAAGCCTTCCTGATGAGCGTAGTCTTAGCCCTCGCTCTAGGTGCGGCCTTTTGGACGTTCGCGTCGCGGAAGTCGGGTGAAAGCGACGCTAAGGTGGCTCCTGCGGCTTCTACGCAAGCGACGTTTGCCCCCACGATTCCCAACAAAATAGAGCCTCCGGTTCCAGTGCCCGATGGAATGGCCTGGGTATCTGGAGGGGAGTTCTCTATGGGAGCGAATGACCCTCCTGACATGGACGATGTTGGCATGAAAGCCACTGTCGATGCGCGTCCGATCCATCGAGTTTATGTTGACGGCTTTTTCATGGACAAGACAGACGTCACCAATGCGGATTTCGAAAAGTTTGTCAAAGCCACTGGTTACGTCACGATCGCGGAGCGGAAGCCGCGAGCCGAGGATTTCCCAGGGGCACCGCCTGAGAATCTCATCGCGGGGTCAGTGGTGTTTGCACCTCCTGACCACCCGGTTCCTCTCAACAATCATTTCCAATGGTGGACCTATGTTAAGGGTGCGAATTGGCGACATCCGCTTGGTCCTGAGAGCGACATCAGGGGCAAGGACAACTTTCCGGTTGTTCACATTGCCTACGCCGATGCTGAAGCTTATGCGAAGTGGGCTGGTAAGCGCCTGCCGACGGAAGCTGAGTGGGAGTTTGCTGCGCGAGGAGGAGCGGCAGGCAAGCCGTTCGTGTGGGGTGACTCGTTTCGTCCCCAGGGCAAGTGGATGGCAAATACACACGAAGGCCAGTTTCCGAACCAGGACACCGGGGATGATGGCTATGTTGGCATCGCTCCGGTCGCACAGTTTCCAGCGAACGCCTATGGACTTTACGACATGGCCGGAAACGTCTGGCAGTGGACCAGTGATTGGTACCGTCCGGACTATTACGAGCAATTGGCGGCGAATGGCGCTGTCGCTCGGAACCCAAAAGGCCCGGAGTCATCGTTCGACCCAGCAGAACCCAGAGAGCCCAAGAAAGTTCATCGAGGAGGGTCGTTTCTCTGTACCGATCAGTATTGCTCGCGCTACATCGTGGGCACACGCGGTAAAGGCGAAGTGAGCACTGGAACAAATCACCTTGGGTTTCGTTGCGTAAAGGATGTAACCCGCCAGGAGGCGGCTCATAGTGAGTAGACGATCCGTAGTAAGTGCGATTCTCCTGACAGCATGCGTATGGTTGACCTCTGTCGCAGCCGCAGCCCAAGCCGACGCTTTAGCCTCCTGGAACGATGGCGCCACGAAGAAGGCTATTGTTGACTTCGTAGCTCGGGTGACCAAGGAAGGTGGGCCGGATTTTGTTCCCGTCTCTGAGCGTATCGCTACCTTCGATAACGACGGTACGCTTTGGGTTGAGCAACCGATGTACGTGCAGTTGGCCTTCGTTCTTGATCGGATCAAGCAGTTGGCCCCTGAGCATCCAGATTGGAAGACGAGCCAACCATTCAACGGAGTTCTTGATGGCGATATGAAAGCGGTTGCTGCGACGGGCGAAAAAGGACTTATGCAGCTTATCGCCGCCACCCACTCGGGTATGACCGTGTCGCAATTCCAGAAGATGGTCAGCGACTGGCTTGCTAGCGCGAGGCATCCCAAGTTTAATCGCCCCTACACTGAATGCATTTATCAGCCCATGGTGGAACTATTGCGCTACCTGCGAGCCAACGGCTTTAAGACGTATATCGTTTCTGGAGGTGGGATCGAGTTTATGCGACCGTGGGCGGACAAGGCATACGGAATTCCACCAGAGCAGGTCGTGGGCAGTTCCATCAAGACAAAGTTCGAAACGGTTCAGGGTAAGCCTGATCTCATGCGACTGGGTGAAATCAACTTCATCGATGACAAAGAAGGCAAGCCGGTCGCGATCAACCAGTTCATCGGCCGACGGCCAATTGCAGCCTTTGGGAATTCCGACGGCGACCAGCAGATGCTAGAGTGGACCGCGGCTGGAGACGGTCCTCGCCTGATGGTGCTAGTTCATCACACGGATGCGATCCGTGAATATGCCTACGATCGTCAATCCAGTTTTGGAAAGCTAGATAAAGCACTGGACGAAGCTATAGCCAAACACTGGCTAGTAGTAGACATGAAGGGCGATTGGAATCGGGTCTTTGCCTTTAGCAAATAAGAGACCGCGTATTCTTCGCCCTCCATGCCACAGCCAACGGTGGCGAACTAATTCAGGTTTCGATCAGTGCGAACCCGTTTGTTCCGACAGCGACTGCATGACTTGGTCGATCGTGAAGCTGGCTGCCTTCTGTCGCGGTGGGTACTCCTTGAACGTTGTCAGGAACTGGGCGACATAAGCTTGCATCGGAACAAGGAGATACACGTGATCAAAGTACCAATCCCAATATGTGTTCGAGGTGATTGTCGCGCGTTCGTAAGGATCGGTGCGCAGGTTGTAGAGCCATGGAAGTCGCGTATGTACGAACGGCTCGCTCCACACCAGCATCGTTCCTGCAGCACGCTGTTGTGCAAAAACAGCCTTCCAATTGTCGTAGCGTAGCGCCACCAGGTCGCCATCGTCTGAGAAGTAGAAGAACTCCTTACGCGGACTGTGTTCATCTTGCCCAGTCAGGTATGGCAGGAGATTGTAGCCATCCAAGTGGACTTTGAAGGTCTTGCTTCCGGCCTTGTAACCCTTCAGCAGTTCCTCCTTGATGTTGGGGTCTCCTGCAGCTGCAGCGAACGTCGGCAACCAATCGAGGTGACTGACGATTTCGTTTGATACGGAACCAGCTTTGATGTGACCGGGCCAGCGCACCATCGCTGGCACGCGGTAGGCTCCCTCCCAGTTGGAGTTCTTTTCATTGCGGAAAGGAGTCATTCCAGCATCGGGCCAGGTGTTCATGTGGGGCCCGTTGTCGGTGCTGTATAAGAAGATCGTATCGTTGGCAATGCCGAGCTGGTCGAGCAGGTCGAGCATCTGACCAACGTTCTTGTCGTGGTCAATCATCACATCATGATATTCGGACTGCCAGCGTCCGGCCTGACCGCGGCTTTCCGGCTTTTCGTGAGTGCGCAAGTGCATGTGGGTGGTGTTCATCCAGACGAAGAACGGTTTGCCTGCCTGCTTTTGGCGTTTGATGAAGTCTATCGCCGCCGCCTCGAACTCATCGTCCACGGTTTCCATGCGCTTCTTAGTCAGCGGTCCTGTGTTTTCGATTTTCTGTGTGCCGTCAGGATTTGCCCAGCAATGGAGGACGCCGCGGGGACCATACTTCTTCTTGAAGTCGGGAAAATCTTTTTCAGACGGATAATCCCTGAGTTCCGGCTCTTCTTCCGCGTTCAGGTGATAGAGATTTCCAAAAAACTCATCAAACCCATGCATGGTCGGAAGGTGTTCATCGCGGTCGCCCAGGTGATTTTTCCCAAATTGCCCAGTGGCATAACCAAGAGACTTGAGCACCTCGGCAATGGTGGGATCCTCCGCGCGCATACCGGCGGTGGCGCCTGGGAGCCCAACCTTGCTCAGGCCGCTGCGAAACACGCTTTGGCCCATGATGAAGGCAGCGCGACCAGCCGTGCATGATTGCTCGGCATAGTAGTCAGTAAAAATCATGCCTTCGTTGGCAACCCGATCGATATTCGGCGTCCGGTAACCCATCAAGCCCTTGGTATAGGCACTGACGTTGGACTGGCCAATATCATCGCCCCAGAAAACAACAATATTCGGTTTTTTAGCCTGAGCCCAACAAACAATCAGGAAAAGCATGATCCCGAAAAGTCCGGCCAAAAAGATGGAAAACAACAGTAATCGTGTGGAAACGCGATTCATCGCGGGCCCCTTTCGTCGTGCGGAGTTTGTAGCCCAAATCGAAAAGGAAGATATTTCCGGCCGAAGTCGGAAATATCCAACAAATTCCACTGTAAGTGGCCAACGATAAATACTGGTATCTTTGACAGCGGCTTCGATTACTACTAGAAGTGTTAGTTTCCGATTCGCCGTTCACGTCCCGGGACGGCGACGCTTGAGTTCGTGGCGAAGGCTACGGCCTTCGACAAGGTGAAAGACCTCCTCTGCAAGATTCTTTGCGTGGTCGCCAGCGCGTTCCAATGCCTGTGCGGCAAACAAGAGCGTCGTGCTGTATTCCCGTTGTTTCTCCTCGCCTCCCAGATGCCGCTGGAAAACAGAATGGCATGTCTGGTTCATGCGGGCGTCCGTCTTAAGAACCCAGGCTGCAGCGTCAACATTGTGGTCTCGGAATCCTTCATAGGCCCGGTCCAGCATTTGTTCGAGGACATGCGCCATTTCGGCCAAGTCTCGCCTGTCTTCCGTGTGAAGTGGATCTGGAAGGCCATGGATTTGCTTAGTGGCAGTCCATGCCAGGTCTCCGACGCGTTCCAGGTCTGTGCTGAACTTCAGGCAGGCAAGGAGTTGTCGTGCCTCATCCTCCGTCACCTCCGTAATCGCTTGCGTGATTTTCTCGTCCACCTGCCGCTCGATTCGATCCAATTCTTTCTCGCAGTCCTTCACTGCGAGGAAGGCCATTTTGGAAGAATTGGTGATGAATTCACGGCTGTTCGACGCACTATCTTTCGCGACAAGACATGCCTGCTGAATCAGGGAGGTGAGTTCCCTCGTCGAATCGGAACCCAGAAAAGTTTTGACGGGTCGCGGTTTTGCGGCGCGAGCAGGTCTCTTCATAACCATCCTTTGGACGGGTTGAACGAGGTAGATGGCGAAGCAAACATGTCGATCTCAAATTGTTCTCGACATAGCGCTATGTATTGTACTTCGAAGGCCACGCGAAGGCTGCGGAGAGAGACAACAAAAAGGCGGGCAAGAAAACGCCCGCCTTTCTGAATTATGGACTAACTAGTAGGTGTTCGGATCTTTGAGTTGAAGGGGAAAAGCTGTGGGCACCGCAGGGGCCGTCAGCAATTCCGACGTCCGGCCTGCTTGAGACGTATCGAAAGACTTGAAGCCGACGTTAAAAGCGGGAGATCCGGCCTGCAGGTTGAAGTCGTCCGCCGGGTATGACGGATCGACGAACAGCGGGTCCTTGTTCTGCGAGTGCACATCCTCCAGCAAAGCTTGCCACTCGCTGAATGTGTAACTGGTCCGCTTGGGATCTCCGTAGGGATTCGTTGTGATGAACTTCAACGCCGTACCGGTGGGATTCCAGTAGAGATTGTTGTCGAAGACGAACCGCTGCGGACATGGCACCGGCTTGCCGCTGCCGCCCACGTCATAACAGGCCCACTTCCCACCCTGCAACGAAACCTTGTAATAGATGACATTGTGAGTGAGAGTGACCGAGTTCGGATTTTGGCCGCCGTGGTTGAAGGTGTAAAGGTTCGCTTCAACGAAGATGTTGTTGTCGGCAATGTTGTTCTGCGGGAATGTGTCATCATTGCGATCCGCCATGTTGGCGAACAACGAGGAAGACGTGGTCCGATAGACCAAGTTGTTCTTCGCAGTTACATTCGATGTGCCCTGATCAAAATAAATTCCATTTCCGCCAAAACCGTCAGCGTCATTGATGGGATGGTTTACGTCGTGAATGACGTTGTTCAAGGCCTGATTGCCGGTCGTATCCGAGGAGGCGAAGTAGATGCCGCCGATATCGGACGTGACGCCTTGCCCCAGGTTGTATAGCAGGTTGTAGGAGATCGTATTGTCGTGGGCGAGGCTGGTGAAGCCTGTGACTCCCCACACCAAGCCGACGCCGATAGCGCCGTTGTAGAAGTCGCTGATCTCGTTGTGTGTGATGGTGTTGTGATGGGAGTTGCCAACGATGACACCAGTGCCAATTCCCGTCGGCTGGACACGTCCTCCACCGGTAATAAGGTTATTCTGCACCAGCACGTATTGCGCGACGGTAGCATCGGTGTCGCGCTTGGTCTGGACCGTCTGGCCAATGCGGACGCCGCCGGTTCCCAGATCGTAAAGCAAACTGTTTATGACCTGGTTGCTGATCTTACCTTTCACGCTACCGGTGCCGACGAACTCGACACCGTATCCTTCCGTGTGCGAGATCGTGCAACCATCGAGAATTACGTTGCTGGAGCCGATGAAGCTGACTGCAGCCGTAACATTCATCGCTCCTTGCTGGTCGCCGAAGCCTTCTGAGGGGGGCTTCCAATTGTCGTGCGAAAAGGTGATGCCTTTGAAGGTCACAAATTCCAGGCCATTTGACGTGATGAGCTGTGACTGTTGCGGGATGATGATTTCAGCGTTTCTTGGGGTTTCGCCTGACTGGGAAAGATAGGTGAGGGTCCAGTTACCGCTCGCAGTCGTGCAGGACGGGGGATTGGTGCACCGGTCGAGGTACCATTGACCTGGCTGTGTCAGAGATTCCTTGACGTTCTCAATGAGGTAGCGATGTCCGGGAAGGAATCCATTATCAGCATCCTGACGGGTGGGACCGGTCAAATATGCGATCTTGGCGCCGGTGTCCACGGATTTCAGACGCATTCGGCTCATCGTCCATTTTTCGAAATCCAAGACTTCCACATCCCCCAAGGCAATGCTGTGATACGTGCCAGCCATGTCACCGCTGTTGAACTTGAAGCGGTCAAAGCATTCCCATTGGCTGTCGACCTTGAGCGAACAATTGCCTGATTGGGAGTTTACGTACACCGGACCGACATTGTACCGATAGGTTCCGACTGTGGTGCGTGGTCGAAAGCGCCGAGTTCCGTTGTAGAACAGTGCTTCAAAATTGTTGTAGCTGCTCGAAGCCAGGGTGACAGTCCAAACGTTTCCGGACTGGTTGGTCCAACCTGTAATCTTCTTTCCGCCACTGATGACAGGAGTTTCGCAGGGGTAGTTTTCGTAAATGATTGGTGTAGTCGATGTGCCCGAATCATCGGAAGTGAAATTCACGGCAGCCGAGAGGAAGTAGTTTCCCCCGCGAATCATGACCTTGTTCCGTCCACCGGGCATTCCCTGTATGGCCCTGCGGGCACGGTCGAGGGTGGCAAAAGGGCCGTCCGTCTTCCCTTGATTGGGCGTGTCGAGTGTGCCGGTCCAGTTGTCATTGCCATTTGTGGCGACGTAATAGTCGGCATCGGGTGAGTCACAATCGGCATTGCCAACGTTTTCGTTCTGGGTCTTGCTCTGATTAAAGAACGGATTCTCCGTGTAATAAGGAGTCTGATTGTTGGGTTGGGCGATATCGTTATTATTTATGAACTGGGGTTGAGGATGGTTTTGAGCGAGCGCGCCGTGTCCCGCCAGAATCAATGCGAGGGAGAACGGCACAAACAGAGCTGCCGCTTTTCTGGTTGTCACTGCTTGGCCTCCGACAAAATGGGGTACTTCAGACGAGTGGCGGAGACGCATCCAAACACTACAGGTGGTACTCAGGTCGGGGGGAGGTCACGGAAGTGCATGACACCCATGCCCAAGGAGCTCCTGTTAGCGGCTAAGATGTTTATTTTCTTTTGGTTGTAAGCATTTTCCCGATCTGAAGTGTGGCGTGGAAAGATCGGTTTTTTTTGAAAACTGCAGGGAGTATAGGAGAAGGCACGATTCGTGACAAGGCCTAAGAGGCGGGGTTACAAAAAGCTTACGTTCGCGCAAGATGACTGTCTACTAACGAACACTTCTTCTACGGCAGACGATCAAAATAGCAAGGACCATTTGTGGGTTGCGTCGGAGGTTCAGGTGGAACCCTCCATGTCGCGTTCGAGAAATCGAAAAACTCTGTCATATCCACCTGTGCCGCATCACGCGCGGTAAGACTTGGAAGATCAAATCGAGTTTCGATCAACTTCAACATCGCGGTGTAGTCGGCGACAGTATGTGAGACGTAATTCTTTTTTGCGAATGGGGAAATGACGATCAGAGGCAAGCGGTAGCCGGTGTAGTCGAAGTCGCAGGTGGGACCGGTCTTCACCGTGCAAATGTCGCCCGGTAAAAGGTCCTGGGGCGGGATCCCGTCGGGACTCACTGTAGGCTGAGGAGGGACGTGGTCGTAGAATCCGCCGAATTCATCCCATGTCAGAATGAATACGGAATCCTGCCACGATGGGCTGTTCATCAAGCCGTTAATCAATCCCGCCACATAGGCAGCACCTTTCTGAACGCTTGCACCCGGAGCATCCTCATCGATTCCAGGGTGCTCGTCCAATCCGTTCCAGTAGCCGGGATCGATGATCGACACGGCAGGCAAGGCACCGTTTTTGGCGTCAGTCAGGAATTGCGAGGCATCCACGATGTTTTGCTGGTGGGTAGCCGCGTATGCAAATTGATTGAATGACGTGCCTCCAATTGGATCAGGATGCGGAGACACAACATAATTCTTCCAGGTAATACCATGCTCATCGAGCAGTTCAAAGATGGTTTTGTTGGCGAGTTTCGGCGATCCCTCGGGTAGGGGATAGGCGTGTCCTGCAGATGTTCCCGCGAGCATATACATGCGATTCAACTGGGTCCGGGACATGACTGGTGAAAACCAGCGGTCGGAGGTCGCGAAATTTGTCGCCATGAAGTAGTAGTACGGAAGATCGGAAGCGTCGTAGTAACCCATGGCTCGCTTCCCGAGAACATCGGTGTATGCATTGTCCATCGCGGCATGTGCGGCGGTATGCACAAATCCATCGAGAGTTGCTGTGGCGGAGACGGGGTCGCTGAGATTGCGGTCCACATGGCTCTCATTCCAGGACGGGCTGGGGTTCTCCACACACATTGTCAGTAAATGATAAGCCTCGATCGTGCCCGTTCCGTCAAAGGTGGGATTTGAAGCCCCGGCGGGCAGGCCGTCAACATCAGCCGGGAGTGCATTAGCAACACGGTAGTCGTTCAGCTTCCCAAAATAGTGGTCGAAGTCACGATTTTCCTGCGCCATGATGATGATGTGATTGATTGATTGCAGGCTGGCGCCGAAGGTTGCTGTCACATTCGACTCGCCTCCGCTGGAGATGGTGCAATCGCCGGTCCCACTACAAGCGCCTCCCCAACCAACGAATGTAAAACCGGAGTTCGGGGTGGCGGTGAGAGTGACTTCCGTTGTGCCGTGAAAGTTCGCGGAGCAGGTGGAACCGCAATTGATACCAGAGGGACTACTAGAGACCACCCCAGTTCCGCCACCTTGCGATGTGACTTCGATTTGAAACGTGCTATTTGGTACTAGACCCTGGCAGGCACACATCAAAACAAGTAGAGCCGCCGCGAAAGACGAGAGACACACCCTTGACGCGAATCGAATGAACCTTGACACTCCCATAGGTGGAGCTTGGATGAGAGATGCAGCAGGGCTGGTTGTTCGAGGTAATCGCTTCAGGTGCAGGTGGTTAGATGAGAAACTCCACCCAGCGACCCTTTTGCACGGGTGTTCTTAGAGCAGGAACTCAGGTTAAGGAGTACAGATGAATTCTCAGACCGGCTTCTATGTGATTTCAGAACTCGAGGCCAAGAGGGAAGAAGGGGGAAGGCTGTACCTGGAATTCCTGCGTATACCGGCGATGACAGCAGGGGTCTACGCCTTGCAGGTGGGACAACAAGATCCCCAGAAGCCACACAAAGAGGATGAAATGTACTTCATCGTGCGTGGACGAGCGCGCATGCGAGCGCCGAACGAAGATCGCGAGGTGAGCGCTGGAAGCGTTATCTTTGTTGCGGCCAACGTCGAACATCGTTTCTACGATGTTGTCGAGGAACTCGTGGTGCTAGTCTTCTTCGCTCCTGCAGAGAGCTAGGAAAACGTCAACTGGCAACGGATTCTTTTCCAGGAATCCAGTACACCTCTTCTTTTATGTTCTCCTTGGCGAAGCCAGCACGCTTCAAGATGCCCTTGCCATTCTCAATCATTTCCGGGTGGCCGCATAGATAGGCGATGGTGTTCTTCGCATCCAGGCCCCAGAGGTCAGAGTATTTTCGGAGGAGGTCGTCAACGCGCCCGGTCTCGCCAGCCCACTTTTCGTCTTCCCATGGGCGACTGATGGTTGGCACATAGGTCAGCCACGGCGCTTCGAAGGCAATCTTCCGGAGTTCCTCCCAATAACCGAACTCCCATGAGCGGCTGGCGCCGTTCAGTAGGAAGAGCTTGTGGTCGCCAGCAAGTTTTCCGTCCTTCCAGTCCTTGTATAGAGTTCGCACGTAGCTGACGTAGGGAGCCACTCCGGTGACGGTGCAAACCAGAAAGTGATTGGTGCAGTTACTCGACGTCCCCAAGGTGAAACGTCCCTTCGGGACTTTACGCATGAGGAGTTCGTTATCTACTTGCAGCTCGTGTAGCAGAGGCGTGAGGCCGCCATGGGGGACAAGTTCGAAGAAGAACTCTATTTCATTCTCGTATGGAGAGGACACGATTGAGTACGGGCGCTCGGATCGTTTGTCTGCACCATCCACGCCCAATGTTGCGTACTGCCCGGGCGCAAATTTGAACTCACCGCCGGGTTGGATCCGGATCATCCAAAGATCAGGACTGAAGTCGGTCCGCTTGGTGATTCGGGCCCGATAAAATTTCTCATCGCCAGCCATGGAGCATCTCTCCGCGGTTAGTGTGAAGGAGACCAGCAGACGTCTTCCACGCGGGAATGATACTCCTTCTGACGGGTCTGACGGAGAGAGCTCGGAAACTTGCGAAAAAAGGGCTGGCTGGAGCGCTTATGGCGGCGCGGCTTAGCTCCTATTCGCCGTGGATGCCGTGACCGTCTGAACTTTCAGCTTTTCTACCTGCTCCATCGTTTTCTTAAGCGCTTTCTGTTCCTTCTTGTCAGCGGTTTTGATGCGTGTACTGACGTTGGCAGGAGCGTAAAAGTGCAGCAGATCAGCCCGCAGCTCGGGACTTATCTGATCAAACTTTTTTTTCGCAAGATCTTCAACCAGCTTGGCGTACGTTTTGTCCGCCAGCTCGTATTCACCCAAGGCAACATCCGCTCCCGTATCGCAGTCTAGATTCGCGAGATCAAGATGGCCACTCGCGTCTAAAGTCCGCAACTGATGCCCATAGCTCTCCACCGTGGTGTTTACACTCTTGATGTACATATCCTCGGTCTGAGTCGTCGGGATTTTAAAATCGACCGTGGCAAACGGACCGATCTTAGGAATGATTTTCAATAATATCGACAGCATTCGCGCCCCGAATCCTGGCTTTCGGTAGACCGTGCCCCACTCCTTCTCATAGCCGGTGCGAGAGAGCGAATAGAGGAACTTTTCTTTGCTGAAGTTCGGGGTCTCGCGAACAAGTTCGTCGTGCCTGGAAAGCAGCGCCACCCGGGTTAGTTGGGGGATCAATTTGCTAACGGACCGTCGATATGTCCCAATTGCCAGATCCAAGTCGCCGAAGACATCTTCGAGGCGAAGCGAGTAGGTCTCCTGAAAGCTGCGCTCCATGAGTGGTTTTGCTACCTCGAAGCCTATGAAGTCATGATAGTGGTCTGAGGTGTAGCGGTTTTTCGCTACTTGGACCATGTCAAATCCGAACTCTGTGCGGATGTGAGCCTTGGGATCTTCGGCGTACGTAACTTTGTCTCCGTATTTCGCGCGCAGCTTTGGAAATTCGATCGCTACGACCTTGTTGATGACGGGGTGGCCACTGTTGTCTGACGCGTAGTGTGCCAAGGCCCCCAGGGCGAATGCGTATTCGTTGAGATCAGAGGCGTCGCGAAGCAATGCTTCGACGAAATCCCCAGTGCGAACGTAGTGGACCAGATCGCTGAAGTATTTATTCCCGAACGGATAATAGCCCATGTCCTGCAAGACGCACCCACCATAGGCGTAGGCGTGTGCTTGTCGCAGTTGATCCTCAGTTGATCCGGGGAATCGCTTCAGCAAGATTGGACGAATCTGATCGTTCCACAGCAGATCCACGACCTGCTCATGGGTAAGTACAGAGTATGCACCGGATGGTTGAGTGAAGAGACAGATCGCCAGCAGAGCCAGAACTTGCCGGCAATGCGAGAAGCTGATCGAGTTCCATCTTCTCCAAATTGACACTTCCATTCACATCTATTGTCTTCACCCAGGAGAGAAAAGCCATCAGGCAAACCCGGTACGCAGAGACGAATTCCGTACTCCAGAACAGATGTTGCGGCGGTTGAAGTTTTCCATTCGAAAGACTTGTAGGGCGTCCGTCGCATCCGGAATTCGGGAGCGGAGGTTCAGATTGTGGGCAGCGAGAAAAAGAAAAGCGATCCATGACCAAGTTGGCTGGTCAATCCAACTTTTCCTCCATGGAGTTCGACGATTGCCTTAACGATGGGCAGTCCCATCCCAGTGCCCTGAACGATGGTGCGCTGGTTTCCGCCACGATAAAACTTTTCGAAAATCATGTCTTGTTCTATCTGGTCGATACCAGGTCCGTGGTCGGCCACGCTAGTGACCACGTTGGAGTCCTTTCGTTCAGCTGTGATGCGAATCGCGGTGTGGGGCTGGGAGTACTTTGCGGCATTATCCAACAGGTGAGTGATCACCTCCGCGATTCGCTCGGGATCCATGCGCACCGATGGGAGGTTCGGAGCGATAATGACTTCAAGCGGGTGCGTTCGCAACGCAGCCTGTGAATTCTTTACGGCGGCGTCGATTGCTTCTCGAATCTGGTGGTTGCCGAATTCAAATTGGAGCTGGTGCGCTTCGAGTTGAGCGACCTCTCCGGCCTCGCCAACCAGGCGATTCAAACGGTCGCCCTCTTCATTAATGACCAGCAGCAGATCGCGGCGTTGGGCGTTTTCCAGTTCAGCATCGGATAGCAGAGTTTCTGCGGAAGCCTTGATCGCTGTCAGGGGCGTACGGAATTCGTGAGTGACGGAATCGAGCAAGACCGAACGCAAGCGATCGCTCTCCCGTGCCGCTTCACTGCGCGTCAGCTTCTCGACGGTATTCGCACGCTCGATCGAGATGGCGACCAAGCTGCCGACGGCCTCAAGGCTTTCGCGTGAGAGTTCGCAGTCCGCGAGTCCCAAGGCACCAACAGAACGGACTCCCATTCGGAGGGGCATATAGCAAATCTTGTTTTCCCGGTCGAGGACGGGTTCACCACGATCACTGATCGCTTTCAGCTGACCCACTGAAAAAAGGGAGCGGCTGGCAGTATCGGAGAAGTAGATATCCTGCTTGCCTTCGAGAAAGATGGCCGCCCGACTAATGTCGAACGAATCCACCAGATACTTGGGAATCATGTTCAGCAGTTCGAATACGTTTTCACTGAGCCACAACTGCTGACTGAAGGCATAAAGCTTTTCGACTTCGCGACGGCGCTGATCGGCGTGCAGGGCTCCACGTCGGGCGCGTTCTGACAACTGGCTGGCAATCACAGCGGTAGTCAGAAAAGCAAAGAGTGCGATCCAATTTTGGGAATCCGCGATGATAAAGCGAAATAGTGGTGGCAGGAAGAAGTAATTGTAGGCCGCAGTCGCCAAAAGCGCGGCGAAGATTGCATAACGCAGACCCCAGGTTGCCGAGATCAGTAGAATTGCCAGCAAAAAGGTGAACGCAACGGTGGTTGAGTTAACGTGGAGCCAGCGATAGCAAATCAACACGATTACAGATATGATCGCGCCGGATGCTATAAAGCGTAGTATCGATTTCGCTAGAGTCCGTTGCACGCGAGAGATTGTAGTGTATTCGATGGATTGCTGTTGAGTGAGGATCATACACCAGATGTCAAAGACCCCGGAGCAATGGTTGGAAGAGGCGGCGCCGAAGAAAAAGCCGGCTATCTTCAAGTTGTTTCTGGGCTATGCACCGGGGGTAGGCAAGACTTTCAACATGCTGAGCGAGGGGATCCGGCGTCACAGCCGCGGCGAAGACGTAGTTATAGGAGTCGTGGAAACGCACGGACGAGCCGGTATCATCGATCTTTCCTCAAAGCTCGAAGCAGTCCCAAGGCGCACAATTGAATATAAGGGAGCGATGTTCGAGGAGATGGATGTAGGAGCCATCATCGCTCGAAAGCCACAGGTTGCTTTGGTGGATGAGTTAGCCCATACCAATATCGAGGGCAGTAAGAACAGTAAACGCTACGAAGATGTGATGACACTGCTGGACAGCCAAATCGACGTGCTTTCGACGATGAATGTCCAGCACATCGAGAGCCTGATGCCCACAGTGCTCAACACCACTGGAGTGCGTATTCGGGAGACGGTTCCCGATTGGGTGATGCAGCGAGTCGATGAAATCGTCCTCGCAGACCTCACGCCGGAAGCACTTCAAACCCGAATGCGCCGTGGGGATATATATCCGTTGGACCGTGCTGAGAGGGCCCTCGGTCACTTTTTCCGTCCCGGCAACTTGATCGCGCTTCGCGAACTGGCGTTGCAGCAGGTAACAAATGCGGTGGATCGCAGCCTGGAGTCTTATCGGGAACGCGAAGGGTTTGGCAGAAACGTTGCGCTTAGAGAACGAATTGCGGTCTGCGTCAGTTCGAGTCCCGCAGCGCAATACCTGATCGCGCGGGCCGCTCGAATGGCACAGCGTATCGAAGCGGAGCTATACGTTCTGTACATCGACATAGGTGTTGATGAGCGGCCGGAAGATCAGCGAAGCCTGGCACAGAATATCCGCTTTGCAGAGGATCTTGGCGCCAAGATCGTGCGCGCTAAAGGGAAAAATGTTGCGGAAGAAGTTGCCAAGATTGTGCGCGAAAAGCATATTACGCAGGCCGTGTTCGGGCGATCGGCGCAGAAGGGATGGAGAAGGTACTTGTATCTTTCCGCCATCCACCGCTTTTTGCGAGACGCACCTCCTATTGATGTTCACATCGTCACGCAGGAAATGAAATAAGTGTGATGACTACCTCAGAACCAAAGCAAAACATTCTCGTGGCGGATGACGAGAGGCAGATTACACGCGTGCTCAAGACCACCCTATCGGCACAAGGATACGGGGTCCGCACTGCTGGAGACGGGCAGGAAGCGCTGAATATTTGGGACACGTGGCAGGCGGATCTGATCATCACTGATCTTCGCATGCCGAATATGGATGGACTCGAGCTGTGCCGCCGCGTCCGGAAGACGTCTCGCGTTCCGATTATTGTTCTCTCCGTGAAAGGAGAGGAGGCCATCAAGGTGGAGGCACTGGATGCGGGCGCTGACGATTATGTTACGAAGCCATTCAGCGTGAACGAACTTGTGGCTCGAGTACGGGCAGCGCTTCGACGCGCATCGACGCCGCTTGAGGCAGAAGCCGCGCTCATCGAAGTGGGTGATTTCAAAGTTGACATTCCAGGCCACAGAGTAGAAGTGAAAGGGAAGGAAGTCCGGCTCACGCCCAAGGAATTTGATCTGCTCGTGTATCTCGCGAAGCATGCCGGCAAGGTTGTTACACATCGGGCTCTGCTGGCGGCGATCTGGGGACCTAATAGCGTTGAGCAACCCGAGTATCTGCGGGTATTTGTGGGCCACCTACGAAAGAAACTCGAGCCAGACGAGAACGCTCCACACTACATCCTTACGGAACCGTGGGTTGGATATCGCTTCGAGCCGGGCGACTGAGTCAAGCGCCGGGTTGTCCGGACAGAAGTCTTAGACCGATCCGTACTGGTCGCGTGGAATGCGCGCGAGCCCAGTAGCAGCAGCAAGAGCACGAATCCCACGAGCGCCACAATTTCCGTCATAGACATTCCTTTCGCCACGAGCCTTCGGGTTATCTCCTAAAAAATCAGCTACTCACATTCGATTACACACACAATAAAAATCTCGTAAAGAGTTCGGGAAGAATTCGTAATCACAGGACTTTCGATGTTTACGAACAATTTATGGGGGTTTTATCCGAACTTTACGGCTGCGGGTATCCAATGGATTGTGCGCGAGGATTCGGGCGGCTTCGTAAAGAGGTACGAATCCTTCGGGAGGCTGGGATGTTTATCATGTCGGCGATCACGGTGCTGAGCGCAGGAGCAGTTGCTTTCTACATACGGTTTCTGGTTGCGCTATGCCGGGAATGTAGGCCCCATTGGGTTGCGTATTGGGTTCGCCTACAGCGACACGCACAGCATGATTCGGTGGTGGAATCGCTGGGAGATGAGTATCCGATCAGCCGCGCCGCATAGCACAATCGGAGTTTCAACAGGGAGAAGAGAAAGGGAGCTTTTGATGTCAATACAGGAAGTATCCGCAGAACAATTGGCTGAACTGTTTCACCATTACCATCACGCATTAGCGCCGGATTTCGGCTGCACGAGCGATCCCAATTCAGAAAAATGGGAGCAGATGCCAAAGCAGGAACAAAACCGGCTGGTAGCGGCGGCACGGCTGGCTTTGCTGGAACTTGCCACGAGCAATCGGGAGCAGCAAGATTCGCGGCGGCATTTTGCAAAGCCAGGTGAGGCAGAGTGGGGCTGCTGAGAAAAACAGCCGGCAGCACAGTTGAAAGGGTGGCTTTATGCTAACTAGGGTGGATCTGAGAGGGTTGTTCGGAATAGAGGGGGAAAGAAGCCTCGGTCGTGAACGGACGGAAAATGCTGACTCATCCTCGAACGTCATCGAAACTGGTGACTTCAGGATTGATCTGGTTGATCGTAGCGCCAGCTTACGTGACCAGCAGCTTGAACTGACGTCTGAAGAATTCGACGTCCTCGTATACCTGGCGGGCCACCCCCAACGTCTGGTCACGTCTCAGACAATGCTTGCGACGCGATGGAGCGCAACGCGAATGAAGCAAACGGAGTTCTTGCGCGTCCTGCTCTCATTGCGAAACAAGTTGGACGCAGTGGGACCGCATCAGCATTATCTGCGTACGGAACGTTGGGTGGTTTATAAATTCAACCCTGCATCTACGACAGCCGCATAACCAGTCAGCTCTGACTCCTCTGACTTGTTTCTACGATCTACATTTACGAGTTTTTTACGAAGTCTTTAGCCCACTTTTACGCTCGATCAACTTAGATCAGAGTGTCGCAATATGTGCACTACTACGGCAGTTCGGAGAGCCGAGGCGAATGCAAAGAGCAATGTTTGCGGTTACATCGCGGTTGTTTCTGCTGGTCTTTCCCGTAATCGGACTATTCCCATGTGAGAAAGCAGTTGCCCAAACTTCTGAGAATCAACAAGCAGCAGCTAGCAATGCAGCTGTTCTTAAGGAATTAGAGTTGATGCGAGCTCGCATCCAGGAGCTCGAGGCGCAACTTAAGAAACAATCCGACAGTGGAGCGAGTTCAACTCACAGCTCCACTCAAATGACTGAGGAATTTGTCGGCGGCGCAACCAAAACAGAAGACCAAGCGGCACCTGTTGCAGAAACCAAGTCCGATAAGGCCGAGCCGTTCGCCTATGCCGACTGGACGTGGTTGAACGGTACGCCGCGTACCAAAAAGCCAGCATTCGACAGTCCGTTCTTTACGCCGGAAATACGAGTGGACGTAGACTACATCTACTCCCTGAATAGTCCCAAAGATGACACGATCAGTGGGTCGAGCGAGGTTTTCCGCGCCAATGAATTCCAGCTGACCCAGCTCGGCGTTGGCGGCGATTTTCACTACGATAACGTCCAGGCCAGAGTGATGACGCAGTTTGGTATGTATTCTCAGACAACGCCGCGGAATGACGCCAGTCCCTCGCGTGGGCAGTGGAACCTCGACAACGCATATCGCTACATTTCGGAAGCTTACGGTGGTTACCACATCAACGCGCTGAATGGGATCAATGTGCAGGCCGGAATCTTCATGTCGTACGTTGGTCTGTTCAGTTACTACAACTTTGACAATTGGGCCTATCAGCCCTCATATGTTTCCTCCAATACGCCATGGTTCTTTAACGGAATGCGCGTTCAAATCTTCCCGACTGAAAAACTGAAGATCGAGCCCTGGTTTGTGAATGGGTGGCAGGCTTACGGGCGTTTCAACCATCGGCCAGGAGTCGGAGGCCAGATTCTGTGGCGGCCGAGGCCATGGCTCTCGATTCTCGGGAACCAGTATGCACTCGGCGCGGATGCACCCGGTCAACCCGGCCGTATTCGCTATCACACCGACGACAGCCTTCAGGTGAAGTATTACGACAATCCCGCGAAGTTCATCAGCAAGGCAGCTTTCTCGTTGACGGGAGACCTGGGGTGCGAGCACGGTGGCGGTGTGAGTTGTACCGGCGATTCCGAGGAGATTGTCAACGGGAAGAAGGTGGTTCTCCCAAAACAGAGCTTCATTGGTTTCATGGCGTATAACCGGTTGTGGTTCGCGAAAGACAAGTACGCAGTAACCCTCGGCGGCGGCAGGATCAATAACCCAGGACGCTATCTGGTACTTTTGCCGCCCATTAATGGCGCGACCGCAACGTCAGGCACTCCCTATTTCACCGAAAATCCGGGCGATCAGTACAAGGCCTGGGACTTGTCCAGCACGCTTGACTATATGCCTAGCCAATACATCACGTTTCGCTGGGAGTTCAACCATCGCGCTGCCAGCGTGCCTTACTTCTCTGGATCGGGTGGAGTCACTCCCCCGGGAGGGAACACTGGGACTCCCGCGACTCCCGTGCCGGGCTGGGCCCCCGACTTGACCAGGGATGAAAACCGGATGAATTTTGCGGTCCTGGTGAAGTTCTGAGGAATAGACGGCATTGGGTCGAGAACACTGTCATATTTGACTATCGTTTAGCTAACAGATTCTTGATGCGATACGAATGGCGACGCGATTATTTCAATCAGCCCACGTTATAGCCGGATGTGCAGGGTGGTTTTGGTAAACGACCAAAACACTGCGACGGGTCGGAGTTGTCTGGTGGTGGGGCCGGAAGGAAGGTTCGTGGTAAAGGTTTATCAAACTTGCATCAGGAGGTTGCCATGCAAGACGTTCTTTGGATAGCGGTGACGGTGGCATTCTTTGCCATCTCCATCGCGTACGTGCACTTTTGTGAGCGAGTGAGGTGAGGATAGGAAGATGAGTCTGGAATCCATCATCATGCTTACGGTTAGTGCCCTGACAACGGTGTACCTGGTGTATGCGCTGTTACGCCCGGAAAAGTTTTGATGGTCACGCATTCCTGGTTGTTTGTGGTTGTGCTGGTTCTGGCTGTTCTTGCGCTCGTTCGCGCGGGCTTCAAACGCGAAGATAAGGGGCGTCAAAGCGCAGTTCACAAGAATCGGGGAGAGAAGTTATGACGATTAACGGTTGGCTACAAATTCTCCTGTTCCTGGCGCTTGTCTTCCTGGTGACCAAGCCCATGGGCATCTTTATGACGCGTGTGTTCAACCGCGAGAAGACGTTCATGGATCCCCTGCTTCGGCCGATCGAGCGGCTGCTCTATCGCATTACGGGAGTGGATGAGAATCACGAAATGCGTTGGACCGAGTACGCGATTGCCATGCTTTTGTTCAGCGTGGTGTCGATGGTCGTGTTGTACCTGATGCAGCGGCTCCAGGGTTACCTGCCTTTCAATCCCCAGAAAATGGGCGCAGTCAATCCGGCGCACGTTGCCTTCAACACTGCCGCGTCGTTTACCACCAATACCAACTGGCAGTCCTACGGCGGTGAAACGACCATGAGTTATTTCACCCAAATGGCTGGCCTGGCGTACCACAATTTCGTGTCGGCGGCGGTGGGCATCGCACTGGCCATCGCGTTTATCCGCGGTGTGGCACGGCGGCAGATGCAAACTATCGGAAACTTTTGGGTGGACCTGGTCCGCTGCTCATTATGGGTGCTGCTTCCGTTCTGCATCGTTGGAGCGCTGGCGCTCGTGTCTCAGGGCGTCGTTCAGAATCTGAAGCCATATGACACGGCGAAGTTGGTTGAGCCGATGCAAGTGCAAAAGACGGGAGCCGATGGCAAGCCGGTCACTGAAACTGTTACTGAACAAACCATCGCGCAGGGACCGGCGGCCTCGCAGGAGATTATCAAAGAGTTCGGCACGAATGGCGGCGGTTTTTTCAATGCCAATAGTTCCCATCCCTTTGAGAATCCGACTCCGCTGTCCAACCTTCTCGAATTGGTGTCCATCTTTGCAATAGGTGCGGGACTGACCTACACACTAGGCCGTATGACTGGCTCGCAACGCCACGGCTGGGCAGTCTGGGCGGCAATGGCGATTCTCTTTCTTGCCGGCGTGACCACAGCCTATTGGGCCGAAGCGAATGGCAATCCGCTCATGGCAGGTACGAACCAGCACGCTAGCGCACTTCAACCCGGCGGGAACATGGAGGGCAAAGAAGTTCGATTCGGCATCGCGAACTCTGCCCTCTTCGCGACGGTTACAACAGACGCCAGTTGCGGCGCCATCAATGGTTGGCACGACTCGTACACGCCTCTCGGAGGCATGGTTCCGCTGGTCAACATCATGCTGAGCGAGGTGATCTTTGGCGGAGTGGGTGCGGGAATGTACGGAATGTTGATCTACATCGTTCTGGCGGTGTTTATTGCCGGACTGATGGTGGGTCGGACGCCCGAGTATCTGGGGAAGAAGATCGAGGCCTATGACGTAAAGATGGCGATGTTAGTGGTTCTGGTATTTCCGCTCGTCATCCTGACGTTCACCGGAATTTCGTCGATCTACGGATTCGGTACCTCCAGCATTGCCAATCCCGGGCCGCACGGTTTGAGCGAGATTCTCTATGCGTTCACATCGGGCGCGGGAAATAACGGGTCTGCTTTTGGTGGTTTGACAGTGAACACGCCCTGGTACGACACAACGATTGGGCTAACCATGTTGGCCGGCCGCTTTCTGATGATCATTCCTATGCTGGCCATCGCTGGCAACCTGGCTGGCAAGAAGTACGTGCCGCCATCGTTGGGAACGTTCCCGGTTACCACGCCGTTGTTCACGGTGCTTTTGATTGGCGTGATCCTGATTGTTGGTGCACTGACTTTTTTCCCAGCATTGAGCCTGGGACCGATCCTTGAGCACTTGCTCATGGGTGCGGGCAAGACTTTCTAAGGGATGCTGCTTATGACAACAACCATGCAAACTCCATCGCTTCCGAAGGTCGATTCGGTTCGGCTCGGACACTCTCCCATGAAGCCGAGGAAGAAGGTTCTCTGGGAGTGGAAGATTGTGCGGCGGGCGTTAATCGATGCGCTCATCAAGCTGAATCCGCGCAAGATGATGGGCAACCCAGTGATGTTCGTCGTGGAGATTGGCAGCGTCATCACGACCGCGCTCCTTTTTAAGGTTGGCGACGCCTTCAAGTTCAACCTGCAGATCACGCTGTGGCTGTGGTTTACGGTTTTGTTCGCGAACTTTGCTGAAGCCATGGCAGAGGGGCGCGGCAAAGCTCAGGCGGACACCTTGCGCAAGGCGCGATCCGAGACGATCGCTCATCGTCTCATCGGGGACGATCGAGGCGTCGAAGAGGTACCAAGCTCTAAGCTGCGTGCGGGAGATTTGGTCCTCGTTTCAGCGGGCGAGTTCGTTCCTTCGGACGGAGAAATCCTGGAAGGGGTGGCATCGGTTGACGAATCGGCCATCACCGGTGAATCCGCTCCGGTCATCCGGGAAGCGGGAGGGGACCGTTCTGCCGTCACCGGCGGCACACGTGTGCTTTCTGACAGGATCAAAGTAAGAGTCACCTCCAATCCCGGCGAAACTTTTCTCGACCGCATGATCGCCCTGGTAGAAGGCGCTGAGCGGCAGAAGACCCCGAACGAGATTGCATTGAATATCTTGCTTGCGGGATTGACGATCATCTTTCTATTGGCCGTCGTAACGCTGCAGCCGTTCGCGATTTACTCTGGCTCGCCGCAGACAATTTTTGTGTTGGTCTCGCTGCTGGTCTGTTTGATTCCGACAACAATCGGTGGCCTGCTTTCAGCGATCGGGATCGCGGGTATGGACCGTTTGGTGCAACACAATGTGCTGGCCATGTCCGGCCGAGCGGTCGAAGCGGCGGGGGACGTGAACACGCTCCTGCTCGACAAGACCGGAACCATCACTCTGGGAAATCGGCAGGCGTCCCGCTTTATTCCCGCACCGGGAGTAACGGAGCAGGAGTTGGCCGATGCAGCTCAGATGTCCTCGCTCGCTGATGAAACACCCGAAGGCCGCTCGATTGTGGTGCTGGCGAAGCAGAAGTACGGACTGCGAGGACGGGAAATCGGATCGCACGATGCTCATTTTGTGCCCTTCTCTGCGCAGACGCGAATGTCAGGCGTCGACTTGAACGGATTTGAAATTCGCAAGGGCGCGACGGACGCAATCGCCTCCTATGTGGCTCAGAACGGTACCAAGATGCCGAGCGAGGTCAACGCAACGGTCGAGCAGATAGCGCGCTCGGGGGGGACGCCCCTGGTAGTTGCGGAGAAAAGCCGTGGGCCGCTGGGTGTGATCGAACTAAAAGACATCGTCAAAGGTGGCATGCGAGAACGCTTTGATCAATTGCGAGCTATCGGCATTCGGACTGTGATGATTACCGGAGACAATCCGCTTACCGCGGCTGCCATCGCGCGCGAGGCGGGAGTGGATGACTTTCTTGCGCAGGCCACGCCCAAAGACAAGATGGAGCTGATCAAGAGAGAGCAGGCGGATGGCAAACTGGTCGCGATGACTGGCGACGGCACGAACGACGCACCCGCTCTGGCCCAGGCTGATGTCGGCGTGGCTATGAATACCGGCACGCAGGCGGCGAAAGAGGCCGGGAACATGGTGGACCTGGATTCGAATCCCACCAAGCTGATTGAGATCGTCGAAATTGGCAAGCAACTGCTGATGACTCGCGGCGCGCTGACGACGTTTTCCATCGCTAACGATGTCGCTAAGTACTTCGCCATTATTCCGGCCATGTTCGCTGGAACCTTTCCGGTGTTGAATGCATTGAACATCATGCACCTGAAGACGCCCGGGTCCGCCATTTTGTCAGCGGTAATTTTTAATGCGCTGATCATCGTTGCCTTGATTCCGTTGGCCCTACGCGGTGTGAAGTATCGTCCGATGGCGGCGGCCGCACTTCTTCGCAACAATCTGCTCGTCTACGGCATGGGTGGGGTCATTGTGCCCTTTATCGGAATCAAGGCCATCGACATCTTGATCACGCACATGGGGCTTGCGTAGGAGTATCCAATGAAGAAGAACTTGATTACTGCTGTACTGATGACGATTGCGACCACCGTTCTCCTGGGTATCGTCTATCCACTGGTTGTTACCGGTCTCGCGCAGTTGATTCTTCCCCGGCAGGCAAACGGCCAGCTGATCGTGAAGAACGGCCAAATCGTGGGTTCAAGCCTCATCGGGCAGAGCTTTATCAGTACAAAGTACTTCCACTCAAGACCGTCATTCGCAGGTGCCGGATACGACGCCGCCAATAGCAATGGATCGCAACTCGGGCCGACGAATGAGAAATTGATCGACCGCGTTAGGAGGGACGTCGCAACTGCTCAAACGGACAATCCCGACAAGCCGGTGCCGATCGATCTGGTGACAGGCTCGGGGTCGGGATTGGATCCACACATCACTCCAGCCGCTGCGGAATTTCAGTTGGCTCGCGTCGCGAAGGAACGTAATACAACCGAAGGGCGGTTGCGTTCTCTAATCCTGAAGCACACGGAGGGGCGGCAGTTTGGATTTTTGGGAGAGCCCAGAGTGAATGTGCTGGAGTTGAACCTGGAGCTCGACGAGCGATTCCCATCCAGCAGGGAAGCAAGTCGTCAGTAAGATACTCGATCTTTGCTGGAGATCGGACTCAAGAGTTAAGTATGTGTTCGCGTTTTGGGGCGCTGTCTGAGAGCGAGTCCAAGCAGGCACCAACCCGCGAGCGTCAGCCACTCATATAAAGAAAAGTGCCCGGGAACACCGGGAGCCAGCTTCATGGTTATTAGCGTGCCCGCGACAATCACTCCGAGGAAAGCAATGAACAGGTGTTTATTCGAAGAAGTCATCCGGCAATAAGCGGAGCAAGCTGCGAGCCACCCCAGGGCTGAAGCCATCGATCCCACTTCTGTAATCGGAACCAGCAGTGCCTGTCCGAAAAATGCCGTGGCTGCCGTCGCGAGGCCGATCGCGAGAATCGAGAAGCCTGGAGTGTGATTCTGCGAATGAACTTCGCCGAATTTTGGGTGAATAAAACCTTTGCGTCCCAGGGCAAATAAGAGCCGGCTGGTGGCCAGGAAATTTCCATTGAAGACTTTCAGCAGGGACAAAATAGCGGCGACAAAAATAACCTGAACAATCCAACGCGAGCCGAATGCAGCCTCGAACGCAATTGCGGTTGAGAAACTTTTTCCCAATAAGGATTGCCACGGATGTAGGTATGCCACAATGGCAATCACCGAGGAATAGAACAAAACTGCAATAAGAACGGCAGACAGCATTGCATACAGGAAGCCACGTTGCGGGAAATTTGGCCGGGCCTCCTCCGAGCACTTGGCAATCGACTCAAATCCCACCATGAAGTAGGGGACAATCTGTACCACCAGCAGTATAGAAACGCCGGCGCTCTGACTGAAAGGTTGGGTGAAGTTCGACGTAGAGCCCCGTGCGACTCCAAGTGCACTAAATGCCACGAAAAGGATTAGCAGCCCTACTGTGGTCCAATTCTGGAAGCGGGCGCTCTGTTGAACTCCTCGATAATTTACGAACACAATGACAGCCGTCAGCGCTAACCCAGTAATCAGGTGAGGAAGATAGATGGGGTATCCGGCGACGCGATACAGCTCCATCGTGTTCATCTGCGGGAAGATATATCCAGCAATCTTTCCTATTGCGACTGCCTCCCACGGGCATACGACAAGGTAGCCCAACATCATGATCCATCCGGTAGCGAAGCTAACCCAGGAAGGAAATACCTGAGCGGTGTAAGTGATCTCGCCGCCAGCGTCAGGTAGACGCGCTACGAGTTGTCCGTAGGTATAGGCGATGGGGAGGAGTGATATGCCTCCGATCACAAAGCCGAGGATCGCACCGAGATAGCCGCCGCGTGCCAGCCAGTCATCCATGATGACCAGCCAACCGACGCCCACCATGGTTCCAAATCCGATGGTGAAATAGTCGAAGGTCCGCAGCTTCTTGGCTAATGAATGATCGGATGCACTCTGAGAGGGAGCATCACCGGGCATGGCTTCGATTCCTGTTGGCATGAAGGCAAGAAGATGCGCAATTCTGCCCGATTGACATCGTAGGATCAAGGACATTCCGGATGGGTGGCGACGCGAGGGAAGACAAGCGGAATGCTTCTCGAACCATCACAATCGCCAGAGGTTTTACGCCGGTCCGAGCAAGCCTAAGTGGTCTGGATACCTTGCCTGGAGCGAACTGACCATGAGATCAAACTCGGGGAGCACACGGACATTCTCAAGACAGCGGTCTTTCAGGAAAAAAGGCCAGCAGGCGAATCCGCTACTGACGCTCCGTTCGAGCCACTCAAATGCCACCTTGGTCTTTCCCGCCAGAGCAAGTATGCAGGCAATCTGATAATAAGTATGGTGCGCGTGGCCGAATGCGTTGGGGTTGGCGCAAGCTTGCGCTACGCATTCGAGCGCATCGTCCATTCTGCCCATCAGCGCGTGTAACACTCCCTGCAGACTAATGATGATGGGTTCACTCGGCAAGAGTTGGGACGCCTCGTGCAACAAGTCACTCGCCGTAGCCCAGTCCCCGGTCATTATGTATGGCTGGGGCGCAAAGTAGATTGCATATTTGTTGCCGGGACTCTCTGCGCGCCACGCTTCGAGTTCTTCGCCGGCCTGCTCGTATTGCTGACCCCATAAATAGACTTGCACAATGCTGTGGCTGACCGCTCTATTGGGATGGAACGCTCGCCCTCGTTCATACATCTGGCGGGCATGATCGAGCAGTCCGATGTGCGCGAGGATGGTGCCAAGGCGGTTGTAAGCATGAAGCAGATTGGACTGCAGACCCAGTGCACGCTTGAGGGCGGCGATGGCATCCAGGTGTTGAAAGTTTTTGGATGGCCCCCAGAGCAGAAATGCCCGGGCAACATGGCCCTCGGGCAGATTCGATTCAAGGTCCAGTGCGCGCTGGCAGTGAAATTCAGCTTTGTCCAGCCACATACTAGCCGGATCATATTCGAAATGTCGTGTCGCGCACGCGAACGAAAGGGTGGCATGGGCGAGGGCAAAGGCCGGATCTCGAGTTACCGCATTCGACAGGTGATGGATTGCCTGATCCATGGTGGATGGGGCACTGGACGCATTGAGGCGATAGCCTCGCATGAACTCCGCATAGGCCAGTGGATCTTTACTATATCGGCGTGTTTGGGGAACTATGGCTGGACCCAGAGGCCGGTTTAGAGCGCTCGCTATCTGGCGCGCGATATCGCTCTCGAGCTCGGACAGCCGGGTCAGATCGAGATCGGACTTTCGCGACCAGCGAGAGCCCTGTGAGTAGGCATCGAACATTTCCAGCGAAAGGAGCCATCGCCCTTTCGACATTTGAATGGCGCCATGAACCACGAAACGAGTACCTAGCCGGGAAGCCACCTCTGAAGCAGGCATGTCAGTCGGAAGGGTCATGATTGCCGTGGTCGGCAGCACGTCCAACTCGCGGAGGTTTCCAAGGAGCGATACCAAGGCATCAGCAAAACCAAGGCACAGGCCGTTGTCGTCATGAGCCTTCCCAACCAGGGTGAGTGGCAAGACGGCCAGCGATGGCCGCTCGTCCCGCAGGCGGGCAGTATCTAATCCGAGTAGGGGTGCGAAACTTTCAGAATGACTCTGTTGTGGGGCGATAACGCGCACCGGCCCGACAAACCTGTACCCTTTTCCCACAACGGTTTCGATAAATCTGGGATCCGAGGGATCGTCCCCCAGAGCTGTCCGAACTTTCCTGACGATATTGTTGATATTAGGCTCGGTATCGATGAGCAGGCTCGATCGCCATAGTTTCTTGACGATCTCTTCCCGAGAGACCATTTGGTCTCTACGGCTGACGAGAAACATCAGCAGTTCCATGGCCTTGCGTTCAACTCTTACGCGGTGGCCGTCCCGTCGAAGTTCGTAACGTCCCAAGTCGAGTTCGACGTCGCTAGCGGTTTTCTTCCGGGGGGCCATCGAATATTCCCTAATCGCGAATATTATTCCATTATTCAAGAGCTTGCGGCGATATAGGAAAGATACATAAAAGTTATCCAGGCTTGATTGCGATGACCTTCTCGCGGCCTCATGATGTTCGAATCAAGGAGGTCAGCATGTCTGAGGACAATCGTATCAAGCTGCTGAAGGTTACTTTGCAGGCGGTTGGAGTGATTTTTATCGTGGGGATCTATTCGCTGATGGCAGTATGGCCATCCGGCTGGCGGTGGCACACCGGGGAGTCGCATTATCCGGCGATGATATTGGGCGTTTACGCCACCCTGGGTGTGTTTCTGCTGATCGCAAGCCGTAATCCGCTCGCCCACTTGAGCCTGATTTGGTTTACGGTGTGGTCGAGTGTTGTCCATGCGGGAATCATGGCTGTGGAGGCATTGCAACACTCCGATCAGATTGGACACCTTTGGGGGGACGTCTTGGCATTGTTCTTTGTTGCAGGAGTTCTTGCTTACTTGACGCCACGATCTGTGCCTGTAGAGTCGAGTTCGACGAGCCCGCGGAGGTCAGCAAAGACCGCCAGTGTGACCGGATAGAGTTCTGGAATGGTTCTTTAGTGAAGCGATTCGGGGCACTCCCTGCAGAATGACGCAGGGAGGCCTCCCCGTGTCTTGCCTGTCCAAATTACCCCAGCAGTCTCCTTTAACCAGACAGCAGACCGGCAAGGCTACCAATAACCCTTGAACAGCAGATAGCAAGGTAAGGTTGAGCGGTGCTGTGCCGTCGCTTGGACCTTGCACGCGAACGTACGGCAATCATGAAAGATGGGGATATAAGGGCCCACAAACTTTACATGCTGCATCTTCTGCGCCAACGCTTCGGCTTCACCCTTCGTTAGCGGGATTGGTTCTCCGATAATGTGGCCTTCTCCGGGAGCTTTTGCATAGTGGTAATTGATCGGAGGTAAGGTCAACCATGGTAGGGGGTGCATGCCGGAGATCCTTTTGACATTGCCATAACGATCCTGCAACGAGACCTGGCCTGCATCGATGAAGGGCAGAGTGGCAGGCCCAAAACCGATCGTCAGCCTTCCGGCGGAGCTTTCCAATTCCAGCCAGTGATGTGCAAATGGGCCGCCATGCTTAGTCCGCAGTTCGAGCAGGACCGGACCGGCAGAATCTTCGACCTCAAACTCGGGCTCGACCGGACGAAGCGGGGGCAAAGATGAATTGGGCGAGAAGCAGTTGGCGATGCCGATCTCGCAAGGGCTCGCTTTGCTTTGCAGGAATGGGCGCGAGCGAAACGGAGCTACAAGGTGCTTCAGGATGCTGACTGGCCCGCGATGTTCCGCGGCCATCGCCTGGCCGGACAAGCCGGGTAAGACCAGGACCAGGATGGCAAATGGTGTTACGACCCATGGCACGCATCCCTGAGGCTTGGCGGTTGAACAACTGGGGTGTTCTTGAGCCGATCGGAAGCTCGTCCTCAGCCTTTTCACGTTGGTTATTAATAAGATAGACGTGGTCAGCGCCTGGCCGATTCCGGCACTTCCCTTGAAATGACACCTTGGAACGAAGTCACAACCGAAAAGGCGGTTCATGGGCGGCAGACACAAGGCAGAGAGCCTCGGAGTTCGGGACAAAGCCCGCTTCGAGAATCCTATCACTTCGATCATTGTGGCCGGCCAAGAGGCATATAAGTAATGACAGTGCCGGTGCTAGACGAGAGCATGCCCTATGAGCTATCGTGGCACACGTTTGATGCGCAGCCACTGGGGGCGCCGTTGCTTAGCTCACGCTTGCGAAGGCGAACTGGCAGAGAATATCTCGAGGCTCTGCCCCGACGAGAGCGGGAACGAGTGCGACCTCTCCCAACCTGTAAGGCGGCCATCCGGCTTACCACCCGCTTACTCTGCCTTTGCCGCGCAACCATCCAGAAGTCAATCTATTTGCTGGCGGTGTTTTGCATCCTGATCTCTGCGGGCGTCACTGCGCGAGCGCAGAAGAGCGTCATTATTTTTTACTCGCATGAAAGGGAAATCGCTACGTATGAGGACCTCGACAAGCGTCTGCTGGCGCAACTGAATTCCAACGTAGATCATGAAGTTACCACCTACCGGGAATACCTGGACCTGATGCGATTCGCCGACAACGAACAGCAGCAGAGTCTGACGAACTATCTGCAAGCCAAGTACAGAGACAGGAAGATCGATCTAGTCTTCGCGATTAGCCCGTTGGCACTGAACTTCCTGCTTCAGCGTGGCAGTCAAGTTTTTCCCGGAATTCCGATTGTGTTCGCCTCTGTAAATGTTCGGACTCTTGGGGCGCTGTCACTTCCGACGAATATCACCGGCGTTGCAATTAAGCGGAATACTAAAGATACGTTGGATGTAGCGCTTCGATTACAGCCCGACACCATTGAAGTTGTCATTCCGACTGGCAATTCGACTCGGGAGCAAGGGTGGATCGAAGATCTCAAGAAAGAGCTGGAGCCATACCAGTCACGCCTGCGAGTCACATGGCTTAGCGGGCTCCCGATGCAGACCATGCTGGGCCAACTCGGCAGCCTTCGCGAACATACGATTGTCTTATTTGCGAATCTTTTCTTTTATGACGGACTGGGGCGATATTACCGACCGGAGGAAGCACTGGACTTGATCTGCCAATATTCAAGCGTCCCGGTCTACAGCACCAATGCCAGCTACCTGGGTACGGGTGTAGTTGGCGGTCATATGCTGGAGATGGGTCCAGTGGGTGACGCCGCGGGAAAGATCGGTCGGCGCATTCTGGCCGGTGAAGTTCCTTCCAGCATCCCGGTGCAGATTCTTGACCCTAATGGTGACATGTTCGATGCGCGACAGCTACATCGTTGGGGCATCGACCAGCGGAATTTGCCACCGGGCAGCACGGAGGTATTTTCGCAACCGTCCCTCTGGAAACTGTACAAGCCATACATTGTCATTTGCTTCCTTCTGCTCTTATTACAGGCGTGGTTGATCTTTGCTTTGGTGATGCGGGCACGAAGGCTCAAGAAGTCGGAAGCCCAATTGCGGGATCTGAGTAAGCATCTGATCCATGCGCAGGATGAAGAGCGAAAGCGGATTGCGCGCGAGTTGCACGATGATTTTGCACAGCGGCTTGCTGCAGTGAGCATCGACCTGGATATTATGCAGAAGAAGCTGGTGCAAGCTCAAAGAAAGGACGACACAGCGACCATAGCGAGCGTTCGCGGTCAGGTCGATGAGTTGACTTACGACATTCATGATCTTTCCCACACGTTGCACTCATCGAAGTTGCAATACCTGGGACTGCGAGCTGCACTGAAGGAGCTATGTTCACATTTCGAGAAACAGCACAGCGTCAGGATTGAACTTCAGGCGGCTGAGCCATTCGCCGAATTGATTCCTGAAGATGTTGCTTTGTGTTTTTACCGCATTGTGCACGAGGCCTTGCAAAACGCGGTGAAGCACGGTAGTGCCCGCCGCGTGATCGTACATCTCTCAAGCCACCATTCGACGCTGCGTATCAAAGTCTCAGATACTGGAAGCGGTTTTGATCCAACCATCGCGTCGGAGGGTTTGGGGCTTGTCAGTATGCGGGAGCGATTGAGGCTTATCGGGGGAGAATTCAAGATTCACTCCAAACCCGGGCAGGGCACCGAGTTGACGGCACAGGTGCGCTTGGAAGAGTTCAGCGCTCCACAAGCGATAGCCAGCTAATGACAAGGGGACCGTGTGTTGGTGAAAGCCGGATGCGTGGCGAAAGATGCTATCGCAACTGAAGTCAAGTTGCGGAATCCCGGACAAGGCACTCCTTAGCACGTTTCTATTGACAATCTTTACGCATCTCTACATTCCCGGACAGTAATGCCGCTGCGACAGTCATCTAATCGCTAATGTTCGATTACGTCCGGAACCTGCTGGCTTTTGCCGACCCGCAAACGATACCGACTGCCCTTACGACGGATTCTATCCAATCTGCCCAAACGCGACCTCACCGTTGAAATCGGTCGAACATTTCATGGCAAATCGAAGACTAGAAAATAGTCCATTCCGTCGGCTTTGACGAAATCGTAAGTCTGTAAGAGGTGGTATCCAGCTTTCTCAGCTTCCTCCACGACAATCTTGCGGCTAACCCCGTGGTCGATGCCGTTTCCGTTTCGGTCGATGATTCCCAGGCGCGCTCCCGGTTTGAGCGCGGGGCGCAGGTGCTCGAGAAGAGTAATCGGATCTGCGATCTCGTGGTAGGTCTTGAGCATGAGCACGGCATCAACTGCCTGAGTTGGCAAGAGCGGGTCATTGGGCTTGCTAAGGATGGTTTTTACGTTCGACAGCGATTCGTTCTGTGCTCCGCGATCAATGTACCGAATTGCATCCGGGCTAATGTCAACCGCATACACCGTTCCACTGGGAACTACACGCCGCGCCGCTCGCACCGTGAACCAGCCTGAGCCGGCACCGACGTCGGCAACGCCTTTGCCCGGCGTAATTCCCAGAATGTCCATTACGCGACCGATTTGAAGCTTTTGATCCCTGTCAGGCGAGTCGAATATAGACAAGTCGCCCGTGTAGGGCGTGCTGGTTTCACGCTTGGGAGCCTGCGCAGGAGCCGCACTCTGCGCGACCAACAGAGAGGCGACAAACAACATCAGGACGAGGGAAAGCGGTTGCAGACGGCGGCCGAAAAAATCTCTCATGGACGTTTTCGACTGCGACGAGGGGCTAAGGTTAGCAGGGACGCGCTAAGAGGCCCGCAGTTGGCGCCCGCTGGCGGTTGGATGTTATCTGCGTTTATCAACAATTGCCTGCTAGCCTCGGTTGAGAGCGTAATCATCACTAGCTTTCTGGGAGCGCATGGCTGCCCTAGGCTAAAGTAAGCCGACGCGGACTGGGTGATGGGGAATCGCTTTCGGATCGAAACCACCTAAGGGCTAATCTTAAACACAGTTCCAAAAAAGTTGTCACCACCTTCGTAGGCGGTGCCGTAAAGATTTCCGGCTCGGTCACGTAGTAAGGGTGCTAGAGGATATTTGCCGTCTGTTCCGCCCGTGAAGCTGTGAAGGACCCTGAACTTGCCGTTGACGCTGACCTCGAACACGGTGCCGAGGTTGTAATCACCGCCTTCATACGTAGTGCCGTACAAGTTGCCCACGGAGTCCAAGACCAGACTTGCGTATGGATGCGCCCCGTCCGCACCACCGGTAAAGCGGTGCAGTACCGTTTCGTTGCCATTCATGTCGAGCTTGAATACGATGCCGAATGCGTAGGTAAAAATGATCCCACCAACTGGAGTCGTACCGTAGAGGTTACCCGCTGCGTCCATTACCAAGCTCGCATACGGATTTGCTCCATCATCGCCGTCGCGAAAACTGTGTATTATGCTCAGTGTGCCACTTGGGTCCAGCTTGTACACGGTTCCAGCCAAGAAATCTCCGCCGTACTTGGTCGTGCCATAGAGATTGCCCACTGCGTCGAGGATCAATCCTGCATTTGGTAATCGCGCTCCGGTTCCGGTGACGGCGAAGGTATGCAGGATAGTCTGCTTACCTGCAGAATCTAACTTAAATGCAATACCGCCACCACCGCAGTTACAGAACGCTGCGGTCCCATAGAGATTTCCTACACCATCTGTCGTCAATTCCGCCGTGGAGTTGTAACCGTTTAGGCCATTAAAGTGGTATATCGTTGCTTTTCTGTCAGTCGTATCAAGCTTGAAGACTGCTCCATAGGGAGAAGGGTATTCGCCGGTTGCAGTACCGTACAGAATTCCAACCGAATCGAGCGCCAACTTTGCTTGCGGATATTCCACGTCTCCACCGGGCAAATGATAGAGCACTGTTTCCTTGCCATTTGGATCTAGCTTATAGACGACGCCACAGCCAAGGGGACAAAATGCTTTGCCCCCATACCTGGTTGTGCCATAAAGATTGCCAACAGCATCCGAAATCACACCGGATTGCGGATTTGCTCCGTCTCCTCCACCCTTGAAGGAATACAGCGTAGTAAAAGTCTGACCTTGTACAAGGTACGGCGCGAAACCGAGCACCACCGCCATCATGACGTTTAATCTGGCCGTCACCAGTTGCATACGCGATTTTGACATTTGCAAGTGAGCTCGCATGTTTGATGATCCAGCTCTACCGAGTTCTGATGAATCCGTGGAACCTAAAATTAACGGTGTCATAATAATAGCCCACCAGGTTGGCTTGGTTATCCATTCCCGTAGCCGTGACGAAATCCGTCTCCGTACGCCTTAGAATCATCAGATCGTGATAGGAAAGTGCGAAGCCGCGTAAGGTAAGTCCCTGACGGACCTGCCCCGCCAGCTGCCTTCTATCGTTGACCGCATTGATATGAGTCTCCGAACCTGGAGCGTCGATTATTTTCCATCTTTTCGATTTCCCGAGCCGCAAAACGAATCCATGCGCAGGTGCATTTAAGTCACCTCCAGTGTAATAACCGGCGATATCGCCCGCATTGTTAATCGCTCTGGCATAGGTATACACAGACAGTGGGAAAATGAATCTGTAATAGACACTGCCCTTTCTCACGAAACCAAATTGTGCTTGGTTACTGAGAGAATCTCCGACTAGATCGCCGTTATTATTTATACCGTGTAGCGAAGTGGAGCCCCACCCGGGGAGGCGAATTGATTCCACCACATGGTTGTGAAGAAAGAATCCACGCGGTGTAGGATCGGAGTCGCTGAGCTGATAAGTGCCCACAATGTCCCCGAAGTCATTGATGCCTTCTGCCACGGTGGATTTAGCTCCAGGGAAATCCACGACTGTAAAGATCCCGTTGCTGAACAGGAAGCCATGGACGGCAAGGCCAGGACAAGCGAAGCATCCCACAAGATCGCCACGGTTGTTCATTCCGAGCACCATCGTGTTGCTTGCACCCGGATAGTCGATGGTGGTCCATGTGATTGTCGCGCTTGCGGCTACAGTCAAGGCAGGAATGAGGACCAGAGTGAAAAAAGGCTTTAGAGATGTGAGCATAGTAGACCTCACAGAAATTCTCTCTATCCCGTGCTGTTCAATCGGGAGATATTGCCCGGAATAACGCCGCTCTGTCAATATGCAAGTGTTTGCACGTTAGGGATATGAGTGACCTGGCTAACTCTTGCGAGAACGCCCACTGGCTCGGAGCGACAAAGATCGCTCGTCAAGAGTGCGGATGGAAGGATGGCGTCAGTAAGACCGCTCGGCAGAACGAAAATCATGTCCAACAAAAAACACAACCAACCCACTTGACTCCGACTGGCCTTCTCATGGAAGGCGTTCTCGCAAACTTGAGCCTTCCGTTCGCCTTTTTCGGTGCCAATAGGTAGTTCCGTCTGGTGGCACCCAATCGGAACTACCCATTGCCAATGTAAATAACCCGAGCGACTATGTCACGGTGAACACTTGCGTGCTGGTCGCCGTGCCTCCCGGAGTCGTGACCTGAATCTTGCCGGTCTTCGCCCCTGTGGGAACCGTTGCCGTGATTTGGGAATCGTTATCCACG
>DATBFG010000105.1:0-68697 GCA_036558645.1 Terriglobales bacterium | reverse complement strand
ATGCGTGGAGCCGTTTCCAGCCTTAGTCATGACCTCCATCAATGCTTTCTGCGCATCCACGAAGCTCTTGACTCCTTCCCGCGTCAGGTCCGAGAACGGAAGGACCGGAAGCGGCCCCAGCACATCCATGGTCCGGCCGGCAGTCCGCAGGTTCGCGTTCATCTGGCGGCCAGCCACGTCAAACAGCTTCTTCTGCGCCTCGATAAAGGACTCAGTAGCTTTCCTCGCGAGGTCGGTCAGCTCGGTCTTTTTTGTTTTCTTGGCAGAACCGCCATGATGCCGGCCATTCGTGGCACGCGAAGTTTCTTCGGCAACCACATCGAGGAAGTGCTTCTCAGCGTGGACAAAGTTATCCATCGCTTCCCGGGCCATCTCGATAAGAGCATCGTTCTTCGGGAACTTTCCGGCTTTCGCATTCTCGATCCATGTGTGGCTCTGCTTCTCGACGATCTTGAGAAATTTGTGATGCGTGTCAATCAAATTGTCGATGCCACGGCGGAGTAACTCGGCCGTTGCGATGCCGACGTTTGAGCCGGCGACACGTTCCTTCACGCCATCCATCACAATCTCGTTGTGCTGCTGTGCAAGGTCAAGCAGGACCTGCTGCGCCTCCATTAGGTTGGTTAGACCCTCGCCCGCGATCTCCGACAGAATCTTGGCCGGAGAACGATTGGGATCGGACAGGCGCTCGCGCATCACGTGCATGACGCTCGAGTTCTGCCGCATGGCAAGGTCCAGGAGAATACGTTGTGTGGCGAAATAACTCTGCACGCCCTGTTGCGCCCATCCAGACAACAAGGAAATAAACGTCGACTCCCGAGGATGGGTTCGGGAGGCCTCGGTCCTCGTATCATCTCGCATAAGTCCTCCTATGCTGCACTGCAGCATACAGCTTCAGCATATACCGTTGAGGGAAACGGGTGTCAAGGAAGGTGAGAAAAAACACCCAGGTTTTGACGAGGGTTTCTCCCAAAATGGTATTCATACAGTGAATCTCACCTGATTGAGATAACAACCGTGGAGTTTGCCGGCCGTCCCGTGAACGACGCGCTTGTGCAAGTACGGCATTTAGTGACAACATAGATGTGGTTCAGTGCTGCATTGCAGAACAAAGGACTTGCCTTGACAGCTAATCCCGCCACCGTAGTCATCAAGAAGTACGGCAATCGCCGACTGTACGACACAAGCGGCAGCCGGTATGTGAATCTTGATGACATCGCGACACTGATCCGACAGGGGAAGTCCGTGCAAGTGATCGATGTTGCCACTGGTGAGGATCTCACACGGGTGACACTGACGCAGATCATTACGGAAGATGCGAAAGGAAAACCAACCGGCCTGCCTTTAGAACTGTTGCGCCAACTCATCGTTGCGTCGGACCAGACGAGGCAGGAATTCATCATGTGGTACTTGAAATCTGCCTTTGACACCTACCAGGCAGTGCAGGATTCGGTGCAAAGCCGGATCAGCGACATGCAGTCCGCGATCTTCTCGCCTGTTGAATCGGTGAGACGGTTCCTTGGAAAAACCACGCACGAGGCGGCATCCGATTCAGACGAGTTGGAGCTTGCCGCACTGCGGAAGAGAGTGTCCGAGTTGGAAAGTCATGCGCAAAGGAATTCACCCAAGCGGCAGGCACGAAGGAAGGCGAAAGCTAAAAAGTTAAGTAGTAGCTAAAAAGGGAACAGATCGCTTCATTCGTGCCGTTTTGGTTCTCGTAGTATTGGTCCTGGACCGATATTCTCCTCGCACATCACTGCAACTTCCTCCAAAAAGGCGTAAGGGTGGTTTCGCATAAACTCTCGAACATCCAGCCGTGACTCGATCACTTTTGGAGGTGCGCCGTGAACGTCCCTCTTACTCCTCTGCGATTCCTGCGCTATGCGAATGACCAGTTCCGGAACAAGGTAGGCGTTGTTTGTGGTTCGGAACGATTCACATATTCGCAGATGTCAGACCGTTGCTCGAGGTTGGCGGGAGCGTTGGCGGCAATCGGAGCACAACCAGGCGACCGTGTGGCGTTTCTGAGTACGAATTGTCACCGGCTGCTCGAAGCGTACTACGGCGTGCTCGAGGCGGAGTGTGTTCTATTGCCGCTAAACATACGACTCTCTGCCCAGGAACTGAGTTTCGTGTTGAACGATTCGAAAGCAAAGTTCCTTTTCTTCGAACGACAGTTTCTCCCGTTGGTTGATGCGCTCCGCGGGTCGATTCCGTCGGTCTGCACTTTCTTCATGCTGGACGGACATGCAGATGTCGACTGGGTGGCCAGCGAATCCTATGAAGACATGCTCATGGCGGCCACGGGTCTTCGCTGCGACATCATGCGGGTGGACGAAGACTCGCTAGCCGAATTGTTTTACACGAGCGGAACGAGCGACAAGCCGAAGGGAGTCATGTTGTCGCATCGGAACATTTATCTTCACGCGTTGTCTGTGATTGCCGCATTTCAGACTTCGCCTCAGCTTGCTGGGCAGATGACCAGCGAGACCGTGGTATTGCACACAATTCCGCTATTTCACGCGAATGGATGGGGATTCGCGCATACGGTGACGCTACTAGGCGGAACTCACGTCATGATTCATCACTTCAATCCGGCCGAAGTATTTGAGCTAGTGCAAAGGGAGAAAGTGTGGATTTGTGCTCTGGTTCCGACGATGGCTAATGCGCTGGTGCACTCACCAGACCGGAGCAAACACGATTTGACCAGTTTGCGCTCCATCATGATCGGCGGGGCGGCGTCTTCTGCACACCTCGTTAAAGAGGTTGAAGAAAAGCTGGGCGGTACATGTATATCGGGATACGGCCTGACGGAGACATCCCCAGTACTGGCCTTTTCTCCGCTAAAGCAAAGCATGGATTGGCAGGGAGACCTGCGCCATAACAGGCAGGCAATGACGGGCTTTGCGATTCCGGGAGTGGAGATTCGCGTGATCGACGCCGACGAGAACGACGTACGGCACGATGGAGTCGCCATAGGGGAGGTTGCCGCTCGCGGCGATGCTGTCATGCAGGGCTATTGGGGACAACCAAACCTAACGGAAGACACACTGGCCGGTGGGTGGTTTCATACCGGCGATGTGGCGACCATCGATGAAGAGCAGTACGTTCTGATTGTCGATCGTAAGAAAGACATCATCGTCAGCGGTGGCGAGAACATTTCTTCGCTCGAAGTGGAAAAGGTCCTCGCCTCGCATCCTGCCGTATTCGAGGCCGTTGTGATTCCAGTTCCAGATGAAAAATGGGGCGAAGTACCGAAGGCTGTGGTTGTGCTCAAGCCTGGCGCAATGGCGAGTGAAGGCGAAGTACTGGATTTTTGCCGCTCTCGCTTAGCGCATTACAAGTCTCCGCACTCGGTCGAGTTCGTGGACAGCCTGCCCAAGACCGGTACGGGCAAACTCATGAAGAAAGAACTTCGGGAAAGGTACGCGAGCGTTTCGAGAAATTTCGTGTCTTGATGCGTTTCGCCTAGACCGACAGGGGAGGACAAGAGTATGGGTACGATATCTGCAGTTTCCTCACACAAGACGGCGGGCGGCAGCTTTTTGATCGACACACCACGGCTTGAAGTGGTCTTTACACCGGAAGATTTTAGCGATCAGCACAAGTTGATTGCACAGACCGCCGAGGAATTTGCGAACAACGAAATCGAACCGAACATCGAGCGCATGGAGCACAAGGATTTTGCCCTGCTGCGGGAGTTAGTTAAGAGGGCAGGTGACCTGGGGTTAAGTGCAGTCGATACGCCTGAGGCTTATGGCGGACTGCAGATGGACAAAGTTACTTCCGCAATCATTGCAGACCGATTGTCACGGTACGGCGGGTTCAGTGCGACATGGGGAGCGCATACCTGTATTGGAACGCTTCCGATCGTCTACTTTGGCACGGAAGAGCAGAAGAGAAAGTATCTTCCAAAGTTGGCATCGGGAGAAATCGTCGGGGCATATGCTCTATCCGAATCGTCCTCAGCTTCAGACTCTCTAAATTGCCGGACGCGGGCGGAACTCTCGAAAGACGGGAGATCTTACATCCTGAACGGAGAGAAGACCTGGATCACGAATGCCGGGTTCGCCGATCTGTTCACGATCTTCGCGAAGGTGGATGGTGAGAAGTTTACCGCGTTCCTCGTGGAACGGGATCGTCCTGGGTTTTCAGTCGGAGCCGAAGAGCACAAGATGGGCATTCGAGGTTCATCTACCTGTCCATTGATTCTGAACGACTGCCTCGTGCCTGTCGAAAATGTCCTCGGAGAAATTGGAAAGGGCCACCACATCGCATTTAACGTCTTGAATGTCGGGCGTTTCAAACTCGGCACTGGTTCAGTTGGTGCGGCGCGTCATGGCCTGGAAAAAGCAATCGCGTACGCCAAGCAGCGCAAGGCATTTGGAAGAACGATTTCGGACTTCGGGTTGATCCGGGAAAAGCTCGCCACGATGGCCGCTGGAATCTTTACGGGCGAATCGATGGCATATCGCACGGTTGGCATGATGGATGGCGGCATTGCTGCCTTGGGAGATCCACATACGGTTGATATGCCGATGGTGCGAAAGGTTATTGATGAGTACGCAGTCGAGTGCTCAATCCTGAAGGTGTGGGGTTCAGAGTTTCTCGACTATGTAGTCGATGAAATGGTCCAGATCTATGGGGGGTACGGCTTCGTAGAGGAGTATCCGGCAGAACGTGCCTATCGCGACTCGCGCGTGAACAGGATATTCGAAGGCACCAACGAGATCAATCGCCTTGTAATTACAAGTTTCCTTCTCAAGCGCGCAATGTCGGGGCATCTCCCGCTCATGGCAGCAATCAAGAAGCTTATGGATGAAGTGATTTCAGGAGGTGTAGCTGAGGACCAAGGAAACGGCGTCTTTACACAGGAGAATATTCTGGTTGCCTCTGCCAAAAAGTTGACACTGTTCTGTGCTGGAGTTGCCAGCCAGAAGTATTTGCAGGCACTCATCGATCAGCAGGAGATCATGGGAACTATCGCAGACATGGTGATAGAGACCTATGCCATGGAATCGGCGCTACTGCGAGCGCAAAAACTTGCAGTGAATGGCATTGGCGACGCGCCTGGATTGGCTGGCGAAATGGCGCGAGTCAGTCTGGAAACCGGTTTTGAGAGAGTGGAAATCTCGGCAAGGAGAATTATTGCGGCTATCTGTGAAGGAGACATGTTGCGCTCCCAAATGGCCATCTTACGACGGCTCAGCAAGCACGAGCCATTCGATGTCATCACCCTGCGGCAGGCAATTGCAGAAAGAGTGATCGAGGCAGGTAAGTACATATTCGGATAAGGCGCCGGTTCTTGGATTCGGGAAACTGTCTGATGAGGTGTGATTGCAATCAAGCACGAATGGGAAGAAGATAGACGTAGATAGAAATGAAAGAGTCAGAGCTGCGGCAAATCAGACTGGCGTCCCGCGCAGCGCGAAAAGGAGGTATTTATGCTGGCTATCCGGTTGATCAATCTCATCGAGTCAAAAGCAGAGAGGCTTTCCGAAGGTCTCCTATTGAGGTTGGAGAGTGCGCCGCAATGCCAGGAGTTGTTGCGGCGCGTGCCGCGCGAGGAAGTAAAACGGCGTACCTTTGAGATCTACCGCAATGTGACCGATTGGTTGCTTACAAAAACCGAAGCGGAGATCGAGGAGAGGTACATCGGTTTAGGCGTGAGGCGAGCGCACCAAGGAGTTCCGTTCAGCGCTTTCCTATGGGCCGTGAATGCAACAAAAGAGCAGCTTTGGGAGTTTCTGGAAGAAGAAGGAATGCTGGAAAAACCATTCGAGCTTTTCGGCGAATTAGGCCTGGCTCACGCACTGGCAAAGTTCTTCGACCACGTTCTATATTCAGCGTCGATCGGATACGAATCTGTCAGGCACGACGAGGCGGTGACCCAGAGAAACAAACATGCCGTTGCCAGTTGAGTGCGTGTCCTGATTTGGAAAGGGAAACGACCCTTCCAGCTAGCCGACAAGGCATTACAGAATGCTGGAAACAGCGATTAACGGGGAGTCACTTCAAAGCCTCACATTTGAAGACATAAGGCTATTGTTTTTTGCTGCGCACCGATCGTGCACGGAGCGGGTCGCTGCCATAGAAAGCCTTCTTCGTGGTCCTCAAGGTCCTATCATTCGAGAACGTGTCGGGCGCTGGGTAGTCGACCGCCTGCCCAGCAAAGAACTGGTACCCGAGAAGTACGCTCACTGGCGTCCGCTGGTAGAAGACGCGATGCTCTATTGGTTCGAGCATCTTTCCTCGGAGCGCCTTGCGTCAAAACTGGTCGAACAGCTGGAACTCCCGTCCAAAACGCCGACTGGTGAGCGTTTGTTAAAACTTATCGCGAAGGTGCCTGGCTTACAAAAGTTGGGCCAAGTGCTGGCAAGAAATCGAAACCTCCACCCCGACTTGCGGAGTTCACTGACAGATTTGGAGAACGGCATATCTGATATGCGCTTTGCGGACGTCCGCAGAATCATCGTCCAGGAACTTGGAATCAAACTAAAAGCTCATGCGGTCAAGATTGAACGGGGCATCTTCTCTGAGGCGAGCGTGAGTTCTGTCGTGCGGTTTACATGGAGAAATCCAGGGACGGGGGCTCGGGAGCGTGGCGTATTTAAAGTGATGAAGCCGTATATCCCGACATGTTTCGCTGAAGATATGCGATTGCTGGGAGGCCTGGCGACCTATGTTGGAACAAAGGGCCGCAAATATGGTTTCGCTAAACGTGTACTGCCCGAAACGTTCTCCGACGTGCGACAACTGCTTCAACATGAAGTGGAATTCGAACGCGAGCAGAAGACGCTCGGAGATGCTTTCCGGCTGTACGGAACGGTGTTAAGCCTTCGCGTGCCGAGAGTAATCCGACCACTCTGCACTCCCAACATCACCGCGATGACGGAAGAACGGGGCCAAAAGGTCACAGATGCCGCCGCGCACATGCCGGCTTGGAGGCGAGCACGCTTGTGCGAGTTGCTGATGGAAGCGTTCGTAGCTGTTCCACTGTTCTCGGCAGAAAAAGCGGCTCTGTTTCACGCCGATCCTCATGCCGGGAATCTCCTTTACGACAGGCGAAGCGGCACATTGGTCCTTCTCGATTGGGCCTTGACGGAGCGGCTAAGCCGTGAGGAACGCCGTTACCTCGCGATGCTGTTTTTTATGACAACACTCCGCGACCCTAACGGTATCTGTAAGCAGATCCTCGCGCTGAGCCGCGGATCAAAGCGGAGAAAAGCACGTGACTCAAAGATCATTCGCAATTGCGTTAACCATTTCATCTCGCGGATGCCACTGACACGACTTCCAGGCGGAGCCGATGCGCTCCATCTCCTGGAGGAGATTGCGGTGAAGGGCGTACGGCTACCAGCACCGTTGATCATGATGCGCAAGGTACTGTTCACCCTTGACGGCGTGCAACATGACATTGGCGGGCCGGAGGTGAATATGATGTCTGTACTTGTACGCCACGCCGCACCACGCTGGCTGACGAGTTGGAGTGCAATTGGGTCGCCGCTATCTCCCAAGGACTGGTTGGACGTGCAGTCGAGCAGCTTGCGGTTCGGCGGCCGCCTCGTTTGGCAGGGAACACAGCACTGGTTGACAGAAGTTCCAGCGCGGGCTTCGCGATGATCATGCCGGAACTGACGCTTTTCCACCGAACTCAAGAACAGCGCCCCCAGTCGTCTCCAACTCGGCGATAAGAGATCCATTTCTCAGCAAAAGGATGTGTGCATTCGCAAGGCTGTTATTTGTGACATCGAAGGTTCCCGAGCAGTCGGTCCTGAGGTAAGGAAGCCGGTGAATGCCGGGGGTCGCGCCGTCGATAGAAGCATGAAGCTGGTATCCATCACGCGACTTGCCGTGGAGGTTCCAAGTGAAGTTAGTGGAAACGGCATCTCGAATGTTGGTGAAGTCATGAGGTCGACCCGAGTGCCACAGGACAGCCTTTCTAAACATCAGGCCGAGAGGCATGTCGTAGGTGAGGGCTTCGAGGGTTGATCCTTCGTTCTGGCCAGGCAAGTAAGCATGACCCCATCGCCAGAGACTGCGATGTTTGTAACCACAATTGTGTCCTTGGAGGCCATAACCCAGCGGCTGGGCATTGAAAATGCGATCATCGAAGCGAATAGTGCCGTGAAATACCGCGTTGGAATGTGGAGTGCGGGTGAATCCAATCCATCCCTTACTGCTTAGGTTGACCTGAAAAGTCGATGTGTAATGCAGGTCCCATGAGATTTCGTGTCCTTCGAGGACGAGATGTCCACGGCACGAACTTTCGTCGATGGCATTTTGACCTACTCTGAAATAAAACGGGCCTGTGTTCCGCGGACTGAGAGCAAGGCTGTCGAGATCGAATCCTTGGATGAAAGTGCGAGGAGCATCGTCTCTTGGAAACCATGTGGCCCAGACCTGAACGGGTTTCCCCAGGTGTTCCGCGGTACAGCCAAGTTGACCGGGATTCAGAAGCAAATAACGAAACCACCAGGCTCCGCTGCCATCAGCCATCCCTATTCGAAGGAACCAGACTTCGTAGCGGCGTCCGGACGAGAGGGAGGAGTAAACGGTGTTCAAGGCCTTCACTTCAACAGCACAGCACAAACCGGGCAGTTACCGTGCCGAATTCATGAAAAGCCCATAGCGCGCGGTTCCATTTTGGGAACTACTCCAGCTCAGATTCTGAAAGACGATGCAATTTGTGGTTCAGATGTACATGTTGAGAATCCAATAATCAAGTAGTGTCCTGCTAAAGGCTTGTGGAACGTTTAATGGTGTGTTATATCCGTCTGCGGTCCGATTCATGGTGCAGCACTTCTATCCAATTCCCCATCAAATACTAGCTTCTGAGCACTATTCAAAAATCGTTGTGGCGGACGGGTGCGGCGATTCCCGTATTAGGAATAAGAAAAGGTGAGAACTAACGGATCAACCCGAAAGAAATCGGCTCCGCCGCCCAAAGGGAGTTCAGTGCAGAGCGAGCCGGAAGCCGACTTGTCTATCTGGAAGGAAGCCTTCTTTGGCGCAGAGCTGCTGTTGCTGCACGCTTCTCCTGTTTACTACGGCCTGGGCGTTCCGCACGGTGATAATTCTGCAGTGGTTGTGATTCCGGGATTCCTGGGAACAGACCTTTATGTGAGCCACTTGCATTCCTGGCTTGGCCGGATTGGTTATCGATCGTATCTGTCGGGAATAGGGGTCAATGCCGAATGCCCGAACTTGCTCATCCGGTATCGGCTTGCAGCGACGATTGATCAGGCATTGGCTGAGAGTGGAAAGAAGATTCATTTGATCGGTCACAGCTTGGGGGGGATCATTGCGCGATCGGTCGCGAACCAGAGGCCGAAGGATATTGCATCGGTGATTACACTGGCGGCACCTATCCGGGGGACCGTGATGCATCCGTCAGTTCTAAATGTGGCTAAGCTAGTGCGAAAGCAGATTCTCGAAGAGCATGGTGGCGGTGTTCTACCCGATTGTTATACTCCGCGATGCACGTGCGACTTCTTGGGGTCCCTGAAATGCTCCATGCCCTCCTCCGTTGCACAAACGGCAATCTACACTCGCGACGACGGTATTGTGGATTGGCGATACTGCAGGACGGGGAGAGAAGAAATGGATTTCGAGGTTCCGGGAACACACGTCGGCCTAGTTTTCAATCCATCGGTATATTCCATCATCGCCGAACGACTAGCCGCCGCATCCTCTGGCCGCTAGCTGCCGGCGTAGCCATTACTTTCGTGCATCTCCTCAAGTTGTGACTCCAATCACTGCAACTGTGCTGGTGTGCCTCGTAATCTTGAAATGGAGCGAGGTATCGTTATGGATGTCGCGGATGTGACGGAATGGTCGAAGTCGGAAATCGATTATGGCAAGAAACTCCTGAACTCTGGTCTGGAAGGTGCGCGTTCCGGACAGGAAGAGTTTCTGCAAGGCACACCGCTCAACGCGTTCTTAGATGAATGCCTGCGACATGCCTGGTTGCCAACGGCGTTGGGCGGATGCATTGGGTTGTTGGCAGGCCGCTGCCTGAGGAAAAGATCCGCCGATAAGGTCGTTGCACTAGGTGCGATTGGTGCGCTAGCTGGATTTCTGGCCAGGATGACTTGGGAAAGCCGGTACTTGACCGAAAGCGTGACTTCGGGCGCTCTGAAGAACATCAACAAAGTACGCGATGAACACTGGCTGGAGAAGCATCCGATAGATTATGCGTAAGACGCGAGGTAATCGTACCACCCGCCTGCAGTAGTGACGTTTGGCCCTAGTTCTCCGTCACAACCACTATTGTCGTGCATCACCGCATTTTGGGACGTCCCTGCTTAAGCTGCGGTTGGACTGTCGTTCCCGTCAGGTGTCCCAGGCCGCTGTGTTGCCTCCTCCGCCATGGACCGATTCGGAGAAAGGCACATTCTCGAATTTTCATAGGTGCTGGCGGGAAGCGGAGACGTTCGCAGGGGGGTCGCCATGGTCACGAGCGAAGTGACACGTGATGTTGTCCGCATTCCACGCGACAAAGAAAACGATTACACGCACGCAATGGCCGCTAGGCGGCGCGAGTTCATCGAAACTGAAGCCGCATCCAGCCTCTCACACGTGGCGCAGTATTCAATCGATCCGGCAACGCTGCCGGGAAATGTCGAAAATTTCATCGGTGTTGCCCAAGTGCCGATCGGGGTGGCAGGACCGTTGCGTATCCACGGTGAGCATGCGAATGGTGATTTTTACATTCCGTTAGCCACAACCGAGGGGACTCTGGTTGCCAGCTATAACCGCGGCATGCGGCTGCTGAGCGAGTGTGGCGGGGTGAAGACTACGGTCGTGGACGATGCCATGCAGCGAGCACCGGTTTTCATCCTGCGAGATGCTCTTGAGGCTCGCGACTTCGGCCAATGGGTTGAAGAGAATCTGTCTGGCATTCGCGCGGAGGCGGAGCAAACAACCCACTTTGGCAAGCTGACCGGCATCGCACAGTTTGCCGTCGGTCCACTCCGGTACCTTCGATTCAACTACACCACTGGCGATGCGGCTGGTCAAAACATGGCCAGCAAAGCGACCTTCGCAGCATGCGAGTGGATTCGCAAGAACTATCCTCGCCCAATCAAGTACTTCCTCACGGGCAATATCGATACCGATAAGAAGTATTCCCACCTGAATACACTGCTGACGAGGGGCAAGCGGGTTGTGGCAGAGGCGGTGATTCAACGCGATGTGATGTTGAAGATCATGCACTTCGATACACGCGAGCTCTTTTATGCGCGGCAAGTACAAATGGTCGGAGCATTTCTAGCGGGTTCATCGAACAATGGAGCGCACGCAGCGAACGGACTGGCGGCACTATTCATTGCGACAGGACAGGACGCCGCCAACATCGCCGAATCGCATTCTGCGCTCACTTATTGGCAGCCGTTGGACAATGGCGACTTCTACTGGTCAATTACCTTGCCTTCATTGATCGTCGGGACATGTGGCGGTGGGACGGGACTAGCGACCCAGAGACAATGCCTCGAGATGCTCGGCTGCTATGGCCGAGGAAAGGTACACAAGTTTGCCGAGATCTGCTCCGCGGTGGTTTTGGCAGGCGAAACCTCGCTCGCGGCCGCCGTGCTCAATGGAGAGTGGGTCACTGCTCACGAACGTCTTGGTCGAAATCGCCCCAAAGAATAAGGAGTCTGCCATGCGGCAACATCCTGACAACAACCGCCTTTCCACTGGTGATGCGCTGTTTCTCTACTTAGAACGCGAGGGGATGCCATTAAACGTGGCGTCAATCAGCATCTTTGAGGGCAACATCTCACGACAACTTTGCAGCCGGTTCATTGAGTCCAAGCTGCCGCTGATACCTCGTTATCGCCAACGACTGCGCAAGTCCCCATTCAATATCGGTATTCCGGAGTGGGAGTTCGATCCAGAGTTCGATATTCGGAATCATGTCCGCGAGGTCTCTCTCAGAGAAGGAACGGAAGCAGAACTCAAGTCGGTTGCGGGAAAGATCTTGAGTACGGTCATGGACCGGCATCATCCGCTCTGGGATTTCACGGTAGTTCACGGCTTGGAGCACAACTGCACGGCAATCATCACTCGAATTCATCACTGCTTGGCGGACGGCCTGGCCGGAGTAGATCTACTCAACACGATCATGGATTCGACGCCGGAAGTGCGCCCACTTCCCAAGAAAAGGACGACATTTCCAATCTCATCTCCGAAGAAGGGAACTCTGCTTGATGAGTTGGTCGGTTCTTCTGTCGCGCTGGCGGAGCGCGCTCTTAATGCACAGGTGGGTTTGTTCAATGTCTTCCAGCGGATATTGATGGCGGCGGTACACGCAAATGGGAATTCGAATGGCAATCATCTCGACGAGAAGCCCTTAGCGAGCCTTCCGAGCGCCGACCAACTTGCCCGATTGATGCCAGAAGTCACGGCGGCGACACAAAGACTACCCTTCAACGTGATTTGCCGGGGGCCGCAAAGTTTTGCCTGGAGTGAAATTCCTCTGGCAGACCTCAAGGCTGTCAAGAATGCTTGCGGGGTAACAATTAACGACGTGGCCCTGACGATCATGGCGGCGACCATCAGATGTTATTCGGTGCTACGGGGAGTCAATCCGAAAGGTCGGCTCTTGCGGATTGTGATTCCGGTGAGCGTGCGAACCAATGGACACGCTCACGACTTAGGGAATCAGATCACATTTCTACCGGTGACACTTCCCCTGGAGATTTCGAAACCATTGAAGTGGCTAGCGGCGATCCGGGAGCGAATCGCATTCTTGAAAGGCGCGCACTTGGCAGAGTGCGTCAGCATATTTGGGACCATGCTGGGCACGATTCCAACAGCTGCTCAGGAGTTGATGGGGCGGATCGTCAGCCAAATTCCGCTCGGCCTATGCAATCTGATCTTCACCAATGTCCCTGGCCCGGAGGCTCCGCTTTATCTGCACGGGCACAAGATGCTGCGTTGCTATCCCTATGTACCAATCGGAGGAGACATCGGCATTAATTGCGCAATGCTCACTTACAACGGGACCGCTTACTTCGGCTTCACCGGCGACGTACATGCCGCGCCAGATCTGAGGCGCTTGGAGAAGCTGCTTAAGGCGTCATTTTCCGAACTGAAGCAGGCTGCGGGTGTAAGCAAGAGGCGTATTTCGCCGGGTCATAAACCAACCGTTACTCACGCCCAAACGAGCAAGAAGAATCCTGCCAAGATGCGGACAGATCCGAAAGCGTTTGAAACAGTCGGGAATATTGATCCGGAGGAACAAAGCGAAAGAGAGGTACATCCGAGAGTCGCAATAGGGGCATAGCATGCCAAGCGATGGCAAATCTTGTGAGGAAGCACGGTCCAGATTTGACTTCGATTTCATAGTGGTCGGTTCAGGTTTTGGGGGCAGCGTAGCGGCGTGGCGTCTCACTGAAAAGGGATACCGAATCGCCGTCCTGGAGAAGGGGCGACGCTGGCCACGTGAAACATTTCCCCGGAACAGTTGGTGGCTTCATCGCTGGTTCTGGCGTCCGAAGCTTGCGCTTCATGGTTTTTTTGACATGCGCTTTTTTCGGCATGTCACCATCCTCTATGGATGTGCGGTAGGTGGAGGTTCCATCACTTACGCGACAACATCCCTAAGGCCTCCAGACAAGGTGTGGCAAACAGGAGCCTGGAGCAGCCTCGTCAACTGGAAGGCCGAGCTACCCAGGCACTATGACATGGCCTCCTACATGCTAGGTGTTACCCACAACACGATTCTGGGACCGGCGGATGATCTGTTGAAACAGGCGGCTCGCAAGATTGGTGCGGAAGGAACTTACTATCGGACGAATGTCGCCATCTTTCAGGGGCCGGAAGGAGAGGATGGCGGAAAGACATTCCCGGATCCATTTTTCGGTGGAGCGGGCCCAACTCGCACAACGTGCATCGGCTGTGGTGGCTGCATGATGGGCTGCAAGTACGGCGCAAAGAATACGCTGGATCTAAACTATTTGTGGCTTGCGGAAAAGGAAGGTGCGGCTATTTTCCCTGAAACTCGAGTCGTGGATATCAAGCCCTTGGGCGGAGAGCCGGATGGAAACGCCGGATACGAGGTGCAGACAACTACGTCCACTGGCTGGTTTCATCCGAGACGGCGAAGCCTTACATCGCGCGGTGTGGTACTGGCAGCATCGTCGCTGGGCACAATGGACTTGCTTTTCGAGTTAAAGGACAAGCGATCATTGCCTCGCATCAGCGATCAGCTTGGAAAACATGTGCGGACAAATTCCGAATCGCTGCTCGCGGTCCGCACACCAGGTATCAAGGACGATTTATCAAAAGGAGTAGCGATTGGCTCAGGCGTCTACATTAACGAGCATACGCATATCGAAGCCGTGCGATATCCGCGCGGTTCCGACACCATGAGCCTGCTCACAACCATGCTGACGGGCGGAGTGCCGGGATCCGGCCGGGTATGGTTGTGGATCAGGAATCTGCTCGGTGTATTTGTGCGACATCCATGGAAAACGCTTCGCGTGCTGCAGCCATTTGGCTGGGCGCGAGAAAACGTGGTGCTGCTTTGCATGCAGGCCTTGGACGGCAACCTGGAGATGTGCTGGCGACGGCCGTGGTTTTGGCCTTTCAGAAAATTCCTTGCGAGCCGTGGCAAGAAGGTGCCAACTTACATTCCGCAGGCGAACTCATTTGCTGAAGGGTTAGCGCAGATGACAGGGGGTACGGCGATGAGCATGTTGCCGGAGATTTTGTTCGATGTTCCCGGAACTGCGCATTGTCTAGGCGGATGCATCATTGCGGGCTCTCGTGAGGAAGGAGTAGTCGATCACCGCCATCGTGTGTTTGGTTACAAGAACATGTACATCTGCGATGGCTCCGTGATTGCCTCGAATCTCGGCGTCAACCCGAGTCTGACGATTACAGCTCTCGCTGAACGCGCGATGAGCTTTATACCTACCGCACGAGAGAACACGTGGAAAGACTCCGCTGGCGTGTGAAGCGAAGCGGGTCATCAATCGACATAAGGCTGCAATCTCCTCCTATCACACCCTCTTATGACTTGCCTCACAATCCCTGTAGATGCGGCTCACAGACGGGACCATGTACAAGGACGAGAATTCGTCCGAACAGGTATTTCGATTTGAAAGCTGTTCCGCAGTCGCTACTTCCAATTGCATCCGTCAGGAGCACCGCAAGGGGTGCTGCATTGGACGTGGTGGCAAGAAACATGCGGGCAAGGGGCGCAAGAGCCTGGTCGCGCTCTCGATTCTTTACCTTCGATCTCTCAGGTAAGTAAGGGATCTACGAAGCGCGACTTCTATCGGCCGCAAGTTCTCCATCAGTCCACAGCCTGATCTCTGCACACGGAAGCCACAATCCGGCTACGCATAGGCATGGTCACTCTTCCGATATTTCGTTACTTGTGATCATGCCAGAAATGGCCACCATACTTCGTTCGCATCGGACGACTGAAAGAGCCGATGTGTGAGGTCGCTGTGGAAGGTATTCAGTCACCGGCGGGATCGACCTTCTGGTTTATTCCCGGGCACACACTGTTCCTGCTGATGCACCTGTTGGGAACTGCACTCTTTGCGTATATCGTTGCTCGGCGACTTAGTCCGCTAATTCGCGCGCAAAGTGACGCACGTTTCAATCGCCCACTCGCACGGCTCCAGAAGGTTCTGAAGTTCTGGCTAGGTCAATGGAAACATCCTCGCTATCCGTCAGCAGGAACGATTCACATCCTGGTGTTTGCGGGATTCATTCTGTTGGCCACACGCGCATTCACAGTGTTGGTTTCCGGAGTGGTTGATGGGTTTGTCTTTCCCGGCTTAAGCGGCGAACTCGGCCGGGTCTACGCCATTGTGACCGATTACGCGGGCACCGTAGTTTTCCTGTGCATGCTGATCGCCATTGTCCGCCGACTTCTGTTCAAGCCCGCGCGCTATGCGGTTCCGGAGAAATACGGACGGGCTCATACCGCAGACGCGACCTTTCTGCTTGCTCTCATCGCGCTCTTGATGCTGGTAGATAGCCTTTACGAAGCAAGTGAATCGGCATATCGAATGTTGCAAGGACAACCTTCAGGTGTCACGGCGGTGTTGTCGATGACCTGGCTCCTGAAGGCTTGGTTCCTTACTTTTTCTCTGGGCATTCTCCAGCAGATTCACCTCGCTTCTTATTTCGTGCACGAAGTAACGTTCTTTTTTCTGCTTTGCTACCGGCCCTTTGGAATTCAGTTTCATGTAGAGACATCGTTGTTCAGCGTCTACTTCGCAAAGCTGGATCGTGGAACGGTGAAGCCCGTGCGCTGGGGAGTTCCCGACGATCACCTCGACCAGGTGAAATCGTTCGGGGTGAAGAAATTCGAAGATTTCACCTGGAAGCACATTCTGGACTTCTACTCATGTGCGGAGTGCGGACGCTGCTCCGATAACTGTCCGGCGAACGCCGCTGGGAGACCGTTGTCGCCACGATTTCTCACGACTAAAGCAAGGGATTACAGCTTCGGACACTATCCGGTGTTCGGCCCTAAGAACGAGGGAACTCCGCTGGTCGGTAGCATCTTCTCAGAGGATCAAATCTGGTCGTGTACCACCTGCGGAGCGTGCGAAGAAGAATGCCCATTGCTGGTCGAGTACATCGACAAGATCGTAGACCTGCGACGTGGACTGGTAGATGACGGAAATGTGCCACAGTCGCTGCAAAAACCGCTCAAGTCCCTTGAGAGCAGGGGGAATCCGTACGGCAAGATGGAAAAAAAGAGAGCAGACTGGACGAAAGGGAAGGAGTTTCAGACAGCATGTCCGGTCAAAGTGCTCGATGGCACGAACGATGCAGACGCTCTGTACTTCGTTGACAGCGTTACCTCGTACGACGAACGGATGCAGTCCATCGCCCAGTCGACGGCGCGGGTGCTACGTGCGTCCGGCATGGACTTCGGCATTCTCGGGGCAGCGGAAAAGGATAGCGGCCATGATGTCCGCCGCTTCGGTGAAGAGATGCTATTCGCATCGCTGCGCGACCACAACGTCGACGCAATCAAAGCGTCGGGAGTGCGGAACATCGTCACCTCCGACCCTCATGCGTATAACGCGCTGAAAAACGATTATCGAAATGTGCCCCGCGTGGAGCATACGAGCCAGGTCATCGCACGTTCCGTTCGCTCCGGAGCGATCAAACTAGACGGTGGAGAGAATGGAAAGAGCGTCTACACCTACCACGACCCCTGCTACCTAGGTCGCCACAATCAGATCTACGACGACCCGCGCGAGATTCTCGATGCGATTCCTAAACTTAAGAGGGTTGAGATGAAGCATTCGCGCGATCGTTCGTTTTGCTGCGGAGGTGGAGGCCTAATGCTGTTTTACGAGCCCCAAGAAGATGAACGTATCGGAGTGAAACGAGTACGAATGGCTGCAGAGGCGGGCGCGAACGTCATCGTTACGTCATGTCCATTCTGTCTCACGAATATCGAGGATGCCATCAAGGTTGGCGGGTTTGAAGGAAAGATAACGGTCGTTGATCTGGTGGAGTTGGTCGATCAGCACCTGGTTCGCGAGAAACCCGTTGCAGAGCGCGATCAAGTGGCAGCGTCTGTCTAAGCAACGGTGGTTGTCGTGTCGAAACGAGAACGGAAGTCTGGAGGTAAGTGTGGAAATTCTAGTTTGCGTGAAACGAGTACCGGATACATCCGAGAACGAGATTGCGATCAATTCTGCAGGAAACGACATAGAGCGTGACGATCTCGTGTATTCGATCAATGAGTGGGACAACTATGCCGTGGAGGAAGCGCTGCAAATCGCTGCCAAGAGCGGTGGCAACGTAACAGTGGTCACAGTGGGGACCGATGAGGATGAAGAGGTTCTCCGCCGCGAGATGGCTATGGGAGCCACACACGGCGTGTTGATCTCAGACGAAATGTTTACCGGATCGGACGCGAAAGGCATTGCAACGATCCTGAAGGGCTTTGTGAAAAAGGGCAACTATGACCTGATTCTCACGGGAGTACAAGCCGAGGATGGCGGTGCTCAGGTGGGCGGGATGTTAGCCGCAATGCTCGACTATCCGTTTGCATCGCTCGTGAATTCCATCGAGTTGCTGGATGGCAGGAAGCTGAAGGTCAGCCGCGAGATCGAAGGTGGCAATAAGGAGGTCAGCGAGATTGATCTGCCCTGTGTGCTTTCGATCCAAACCGGTATTAACGAGCCTCGTTATGTCGGCATGCGAGGAATTCGGCAGGTTGCTTCGGTCCCAATTCCGACTCCCACCGCCAAGGAACTCGGGATTGATCCCGCTACCGTGGGCGCAAACGGCTCGAAGGTGAAGCGCATTGGCTACTTCGTTCCTACAGTCGGCGAGGCGGCAGAGATGCTCAGCGGCAGCCGAGAAGAAAACGTCGACAAGGTCATTGAGTTGGTCGCAGCCAAAGGAGGGTTGAAGTAATGCCACGGATATTTGCTTACATTCTCCACAAGGATGGTGTTCCTGACGACTCTTTCGGAGAGTTACTCTCGGCTGCGAAAAAGATTGATCCCGCTGCCACTCCGACGGCGATCGTGGTGGGCCAAGATGTCGAGCCCCTCTGCGCCGCCCTACGTACCTCGTTCTTCGAAGTGTGGAAGATCTCGAACACGGAAGTCGCTTACCCCAACGCAGAACTAATACGACAGGCGCTTGTAACGGTGCTGCCTGCGAACAGCATTTTGCTTCTCCCTCATGATCACTTCGGAATCGATTTAGCGCCAGGCTTGTCAATCAAGATGAATGCTGCATGCTTGTCCGACATTCTTGCGATTGAGGACGTGAAGGGAACAATCCTCGCAGCTGTCCGCCAAGAATTCGGTGGTCAGGTCAGCACGCATGTGCAGTGCGATATTTCCTCCGGTGCGGTGATCACCATCCGGCCAGGAGCCTTCAAGGCGCTGCCGAATATCTCGGTGAACGGAAGCGTGGTTGATAAATCTTCTGAGATCGGAACGCTCACGGCGAGGCGTCGCTACATCGAGACCATTGTCTCCGAGAGTGGCGATGTAGACATCACTAAACATGACATCCTCGTATCAGTCGGGCGTGGTATTCAGGAAAAAGACAACTTAGGAATCGCGCAGGAGCTGGCCGACGAACTTGGGGCAGCGGTGAGTTGTTCGCGGCCAGTCGTCGATGCCAAGTGGCTAGAGAAATCGCGACAGGTGGGTTCATCTGGAAAGACAGTGAAGCCTAAGGTGTACCTCGCCTGCGGAATCAGCGGCGCTTTCCAGCACCTGGCCGGCGTCAAGGGAAATCCGTTCATCATCGCCATCAATAAGAATCCCAAGGCCCCGATCTTTCAGGTGGCCGATGTTGGCATCGTTGATGACATTCTGGAGTTCCTGCCGGAATTGACCAGCAAAATTCGTGAAATGCATAGCGTTTCCGTGAAATAGAGGAGACCCAATGATCGCACCCAAGACACTAAAGCTAAGCTTGAAGTCGTTGCGAGACTTCGCAAAGAAACGGCTGCCAGATGAAACTTTGATTGAGCTGGACGAAAAAGATGAATGCCCACTCGAAATCGTCCGGCACATGTGCAGCCCAGACAAACTTGGGATTCAGCTCCTGTTTATTCCGGAGGAGTACGGCGGAATGGGAGGCGGCGCCTTCGATGTGTACTGCATTTGCGAAGAGATGGCGCACATCGACCTCGGCGTGGCGACTGCAGTGCTGGCGACCTTCCTAGGAAGCGACCCGATCACCGTAGGGGCAACGCCGGAGCAGAAGAAGCTATGGCTCAGCCGCATCGCGGACGAGGGCATCCTTTTCGCGTATGGGGCGACGGAACCGGAGGCGGGCAGTGACCTCGGAGCCCTGCGCACGACTGCCGATCGTGTGCTGAAGGACGAGAAAGTCGTTGGATACAAGATCAACGGCAACAAGCAATGGATCAGCAACGGCGGCATTGCTGATGTTTACACCGTCCTTGCGAATACGCCGACGGGGCCAAGTTGGTTTGTCGTTGAAAAAGGTATCAAGGGCTTCACTCACGATGAACCGGAAGACAAGCACGGGATTCGACTCAGCAATACGGCAGCACTCGCGTTCAGTGATGCTTATGTGGACGCGGATCGACTTATTGGCGGAGTTGAAGGGCAAGGCCTGAACCAGGCGCAAGCTGTATTCGGATATACACGGCTGATGGTGGCAGCATTCGGCCTCGGCGCCGGATGGGCTGCCTTGGATCGTGCCATCCCCTATTCAACGAAGCGTATTCAGGCAGGTGTACCCCTTTCTGAAAAGCAAGGTTATACCCACAAGCTCATCGTGCCGCACGTAGCACGCCTCGAAGCGGCACGAGCGTACATCGAGGAAACTGCGGAACGCATTGATGCAGGTGCAGAAGGCAGCCTGAACACCGAAGGCGCGATCGCCAAATACATGGCAACTGAAGCCGGAAATGGTGCGGCGGATGCCAGCATCCAGGCTCTCGGCGGATACGGTTATACGCATGATTATCTCGTCGAAAAGATCAGCCGCGACGTTCGGATCACGACGATCTATGAGGGAACTTCCGAAATCATGGAGATGACCATCAGCCGCGATCGTTGGCAGTCTCACCTAAAGACTCGTGGTCAGCATTACCACGAGCAGGCAAAGCTCTCAGAACAGCTGCATGCAAAGCATCCAGAAGTGGGTGCCGATGTTGCTGCGCTTGCTTTGCATGCGCTGGCTGACGTGCTGGAGAGATGCCGCATCGCCAAGCTCACCCGGCACCAGCACATTCTGCTGCGTCTGGGTGAATTGATTGCCTTCGCTGAGTCAGCCGGATGCTTAGCACGTCGCGCTGTCCTGATGAAAGAAAACAAATTGAATGAGAAAGCCAGCAGACGCTTCGATGCGAACGGATTGGCAACGCTCAGCCGGATCTTCGCGCGCGAAGCGGCGATGAAAGTGGCGGAAGAGGGCCTGCGATGGCTAGTGGGTGCAGGAGGAGTCGCCGAGTCAGAGCTGCAAGAGTGCGCCACGAGTTTAGGTCTGTCCAAAGTTCATCGCGCACAGACAGGGTTGATCTCCGACATGGATTCCATTGCCGACGTGTTGTACAACCGCGCGGGGAAACCAGCGCAAGCGGCCGCCTGAAGCATAGGAACAACGAGGTACCCGGACGACCCTCAGGGTCCGGATGTCTCTTCATAACAGCAGGAGCGCACCATGGAAAGCACCGCGGATCGAGCTATTGCGATCGTGGGGTTGGGAGCAGTGTTGCCCGATGCCCCAAACGTTTCGGCGTTTTGGGCAAATATCAAGCAAGGGCGGTACAGCATCACGGATGTCTCGCCGGATAGATGGGATCCAGCCCTTTACTACGATCCCAATCACAGCGCACCTGACAAGACATACTCGAAGATCGGTGGATGGGTGCGCGAAGATGCGTGGGATCCAATGGGATGGCGATTGCCGATTCCTCCTCGCGTGTCGGATGCGATGGACGGATCGCAAAAGTGGGGAATTGCCTGTACTCGCCAAGCTCTCAATGACTACGGCTATCCCAAGCGTCCGCTGAATCTTGATCGTACCGCTGTAATTCTCGGCAATGCGATGGGTGGAGAGCGTCACTACTTCACCGTCATGCGTGTTTATTTTCCCGAATATGCGCAGGAGCTCGAAAAGAGCGCAAGCTTCGCAGAGCTCCCTTCGAATGTGCGCCGTGCCATCGTTAGCGAACTGCATGAACGCATGGGGTTGAAACTTCCGGAGGTTACGGAAGACACCATGCCGGGCGAGCTGGCGAACTGCATCGCGGGGCGAATTGCAAATGTCTTCAATTTTCACGGTCCGAACTATGTTGTGGACGCGGCATGTGCCTCAGCCATGGCAGCGATCAGCGCATCGGTTGAAGGTTTGTTAGGGCACGATTTTGATGCGGCGATAACCGGTGGCATTGATCGCAATATGGGCGCTTCAACATTTGTGAAATTCAGCAAGATCGGCGCTTTGTCGGCCACTGGAACTCGTCCTTACGCGGAAGGCGCCGATGGATTCGTGATGGGTGAAGGTACGGCAATTTTCCTCATGAAGCGGCTCGCGGATGCCGAACGCGACGGCGATAAGATTCACGCAGTGCTGCGGGGCATGGGCGGGTCGAGCGATGGAAAAGGAAAGGGAATTACTGCTCCAAATCCGGTTGGCCCAAAGCTCGCAATTGAACGCGCCTGGGAAAATGCCGGACTCTCGCCCGCCACTGCCGGCTTGATTGAAGGTCACGGAACCTCCACGCGCGTCGGCGATGTGGTTGAAGTCCAGGCGATGACGGATGTTCTTAGTGAATTTAATCTTCCGAAACATTCGATTGCACTGGGCTCGGTCAAGTCAAATATCGGACATCTCAAAGGAGCCGCCGGCGCTGCCGGGATCTTAAAGACGGTTCTTGCGCTGCGGGAGAAGATGCTGCCGCCAAGCGTTCATTGCGAGCATCCCAACCCGGATATCGACTTCACGCACTCTCCTCTTTATGTCAACACCGAGTTGAAGGCGTGGGATACGAAGGGCGACGCTGTGCGGCGTGCGGGCGCCAGCGCATTCGGTTTTGGCGGAACGAACTTTCACACTGTTCTCGAGGAGTACATTCCCGGGAAATTGAACGGAAACGGCAAACGATCGGTAGCGGTTGGGGCGTTGCCAACAACTGAGAAATTCGAGGGTGCCATGAGAGGGACACAGGTTTCGAATTCTTCCATCAGCGGTGCAAGCTGCAAGACGCCCCTACGGGGAACGCTGGTCATCGGTGCGGATTCCGTGCAGGGGCTGAACGAGCGCTTGCGCGCAGTTCATGGTGCCGCAACGCAAGGGAAGCAACCCGCTCTATGTGCGCCAGTTGCCTCGGACTTACGCGCAACGGAGCGCTTAGTGATCGATTACGCGGATGCTTCTGAGCTGGCGGATAAATGTGCGAAAGCGTTGAAAGCGCTGAATGCGGACCAGCCACCGGTATGGAAGGCCCTACGTGCTCAAGGAATTTTTCGCGGTCGTGGTGCGACGCCGAAGGTCGCGTTTCTCTATACCGGGCAGGGATCGCAATACGTCAATATGCTTCGCCCGTTAATCGACATTGAGCCAATCGTGGCGGAGACCTTTGCCGAAGCTGACAAGGTCATGGCGCCACTCCTGGGAAAATCCCTCACGGATTACATTTTCGTAGATCAAGCAGACCCAAATGCCGTGGCGAAGGCAGAAGACGATCTGCGGCAAACCGAGATCACGCAGCCTGCCGTGCTAGCGACAGACGAAGCATTGACTCGATTGCTAGCCGCATATGGGATCCGTCCTGACATGACGATGGGGCACAGCCTGGGCGAGTACGGAGCGCTGGTCGCATCGGGTGCTCTTCCGTTTCCCGATGCACTGGAGGCCGTCAGTGCACGTGGCCGTGGAATGGCGGCAGTGGCAATGAATGACAACGGGAAGATGGCTGCCGTTTTTGCGCCACTCGCCGAGATCGAACGTACTCTTGAAAAGGTCAATGGCAACGTAGTCATTGCCAATATCAACAGCAACAGTCAGGCCGTTATTGGAGGTGCGAGCACCGCTGTAGATCAGGCCATCGCGCTGTTCCAGAAAGCGGGTTACGAACCCGTGGCGCTTCCGGTCAGCCATGCGTTTCATACGTCGATTGTCGCAGGTGCGAGCGGACCACTTAGGAAGGAGCTGGAGCGGCTGCGCCTGCAGTCACCACAGATACCCATAGTGGCCAACGTCGATGGCGAGTTTTATCCAACGGGGACGAATGTTGTCCCGAAGATGCTGGATATTCTTTCACGCCAGGTTGCGTCCCCGGTGCAGTTCGTCAAAGGGCTCGACACTCTCTACAACGCTGGAGCACGAGTATTTGTTGAAGTTGGACCGAAGAAAGCCCTGCAGGGATTCGCGGAAGATGTGCTCGGCGCTCGTGGTGACATCATTTCTATTTTTACGAATCATCCGAAGAGCGGTGATCTCGTAGCGTTTAACCAAGCCCTATGTGCGTTGTATGCGGCAGGCCTTGGAAAAGGAATCGACGCGAGTGCGAAAGGTGCGTCGTTCGATGACCTCGCCAAGGTTGCAGACACTCAGTCTCAACCGGTACCCGCGGCGGTGGTTACGTCTGGCCAAACAGAAAGGGCTGTGCAGCCGGACGGCCGCTTTCAGGAATTGGGAGAGATTTTTGCCGACGTTCTCGATCGTGCATGGGATCTCTATCACGGCAAAGGCGGTCATCGAGTTGATGATGCGCCAGTGGTAATCACCGGCGCGTCACTAGGCCTGCCCGGGACCGACCACATTTTTGACGATGCAAACATTGGACGCATCCTGCGGGGCGATCAGTTCATTCAGCCAATCCCCAACCGCTTCCGCCAGTTGATGCTCGATAAGCACATTACCCGCCTGGTGAAGAGCGACAACGGAGGGCCAACCTTCGAGTCGATTGACGGAATTGCCGATGTGATCAAGCTTGCCGCCCGCGGAAATACCTTCGATCTCGAGAAGGAATTCGGGGTCCCGGCGGACCGGATGGCGGCATTGGATCGAGTGACACAACTTGCGATTGGCGCAGGCATTGATGCACTTCGAGACGCTGGCATTCCACTTGTCATGCGCTACAAGACCACTAGCAAGGGCACACAGCTCCCCGATCGGTGGTCCCTGCCGGATGCAATGCGAGACGATACAGGAATCATTTTTGCATCGGCATTTCCGGGCTACGACTCGTTTGCCGACGAGATGGCGCGATATTACGCCGACCAGTCGAAACGCGATCGTTTGGCGATGCTTGAGAGCCTACGTACAGATCTTGTTGCAGGCAACGGTAACCAACCTGTGCTGCGGGAGATTGAGAAACGAATTAACGACCTTCGCTCCTCGATCGAGAGAGTGCCGTACATTTTTGAGCGGCGATTCTTGTTCAAGGCATTGTCGATGGGACATTCCCAATTTGCAGAGTTTATCGGTGCTCGTGGCCCCAACACGCAAATCAATTCGGCATGTGCCACAACGGCACAAGCCATCACCCTGGCAGAGGATTGGATAAGGGCGGGCCGGTGTAGTCGTGTCGTCATCATCTCCTCCGACGACGTGACATCTGACCACATGATCGAGTGGATCGGGGCAGGCTTCCTGGCGAGTGGGGCAGCTGCAACGGACGAGGATGTGAAGGAAGCCGCAATTCCGTTCGATCGGCGCCGTCATGGAATGATCATCGGCATGGGAGCGGCGGCGCTCGTCGTGGAAAGTGCGGAGGCAGCGAAGGAGCGCGGAATCCGTCCGATATGCGAAGTGCTGAGTTCGGTCACGGCCAACAGCGCATTCCACGGAACGCGTCTCGACGTGCAGCATATTGGCCAAGTGATGGAAGCAGTAGTGAAGCAGGCCGAGTCGCGGCGAGGAATTTCGCGCCAAGGAATCGCACCGAAAACTGTATTCGTTTCGCATGAAACGTACACGCCCGCTCGTGGCGGAAGCGCCTCGGCCGAAATTCATGCGTTGAGAAAAGTATTTGGTGATAAAGCAGACCAGATCGTCATTGCCAACACTAAAGGATTTACTGGTCACGCCATGGCGACCGGAATTGAAGACGTTGTAGCGGTGAAGGCATTGGAGACAGGCTGTGTGCCGCCGGTGGCGAATTTCAAAGAAATTGACCCCGAGTTGGGAGCGTTGAATTTGTCAAAAGGCGGTTCTTACCCAGTGGAGTATGCGCTACATCTTGGGGCAGGTTTCGGATCGCAGATCAGCATGGTCCTGTTGCGATGGACAGCAGCGAAGAACGGAAAGCGGACGAGTCCGGAGAAACTTGGGTATTCATACCGTGTGATCGATCAAGCTACATGGAATTCCTGGCTGACCCGAATGGCTGGGCACCCTGTAACCAACCTTGAGATCGTAAACCGCACACTCCGGGTGCCCGACCAACGAAACATTTCACGAGCCGGTGAGACCGTGTTGAGTTCAAAACCAGCAGTTCCAGTTTTGTCAACGGAAAACCGAAAACTCGATGAAACGGTTTCGGTCACGTCGGCTGCAGCGGAAACAGTTGCGTCGACCTTGCCGGTTCAAGTGTCCGCGATACCGACAGCTGCGTCTGGCCTGTCAGTTGAGGAACGCATATTGGAGCTTGTCGTGGAGAAAACCGGATATCCCAAAGACATGCTCGACCTCGACCTTGATCTCGAAGCGGACCTCGGAGTCGATACGGTCAAGCAAGCAGAAGTCTTTGCTGCAATTCGTGAGATCTACAACATCCCACGCGATGAAAATCGTCGCTTGCGAGACTATCCAACCTTGGCGCATGTCATTCGATTTGTGCACGAAAAGCGCCCGGACCTGTTAGAGAAAACGTCGCACACTACTTTAGCTGAGAGCGTAGTCAGTGAGGTCGTGGTCAAGACTCAGTCGCCTCCCAATGCACCTGCTCTCGATGGATCGGTACAGGAACGAGTGCTGGCACTAGTTGTAGAGAAAACAGGATATCCAAGAGAGATGCTGGATCTGGACCTCGATCTCGAAGCTGACTTAGGCGTTGACACGGTCAAGCAAGCGGAGATGTTCGCCGCCATTCGCGAAATCTATAACATTCCGCGGGATGAGAATCGAAAGCTGCGAGATTATCCAACGCTAACCCATGTGATTCGCTTTGTGCATGAAAGCCGACCTGATCTAGCAAGCGCGCCCTCTGCTCCTCCCGCAGAGAACGACGGGAAAACAACTGCTTCTGCCGCTTCGCCGGAACAAGCCGATCCCCAAGGTGAGGACGAGTCGGTTAAAGAGCGAGTGTTGGCACTGGTCGTCGAAAAGACTGGGTATCCAAAAGACATGCTGGACTTGGATCTTGATCTTGAAGCCGACTTGGGCGTTGACACGGTCAAGCAAGCAGAGATGTTCGCTGCAATTCGTGAGATATACAACATTCCACGCGATGAAAATCGTAAGCTACGGGACTACCCAACGCTAGCGCACGTAATTCGCTTTGTGCACGAGAATCGGCCGGGTAAGGCGCCAGCACCAGTAGAGGTGTTGATGCCGGCAGTGCTCCCTGCAGCAAATGAGATTCCCGGAGTCATCGCCGATTCAGAGGAGTCGATCAAAGAAAGAGTCCTGCAAATCGTTGCTGAAAAGACTGGATACCCCAAAGACATGCTGGACTTGGATCTTGATCTGGAAGCCGATCTTGGCGTCGATACAGTGAAGCAGGCAGAGATGTTTGCTGCAGTCCGCGCACTCTACAGCATCCCTCGGGACGAAAATCTCAAGCTGCGGGACTTTCCCACCCTCGCGCATGTAATCAAGTTTGCCCGTGATCGTCGTCAGAATCCGGCGGCTGTAAGTGGCGGGGAAGTAAAAACTCCCATGGCTCCTTCCGCATCGCCACTTGCACTGGCCAGCTTCGAGGCGGCGAACAAGGTGCCGAGACGGGTTCCGGTTCCAACCCCTCGCCCGCCTCTCGAAATGTGCAAGAAGACCAACGTAACTCTAACGGCGGGTCATCGCGTCATTGTCATGCCAGACAGGTCAGGAGTAGCTGATGCGCTCGAGCAGCAGTTGAAGCTGAAGGACGTCGACGTTCTCCGACTCACCGAAACATCAGCTCCCGATGTCTTGATCGATCAGATCAAGACCTGGATTGCGGCTGGTCCTATTCAGGGAGTCTATTGGCTTCCTGCGCTGGATGATGAGGGAACGCTAGTTGACATGGATGTGAATGCGTGGCGCGGTGCGATCTGGTTGCGTGTGAAGGCGCTGTACACAACCATGCGCTCGCTGTACGAACAAATTCGCACACCGGAAACATTTCTGGTCTCGGCAACCCGATTGGGGGGGCAGCACGGATACGACACCGCAGGTGCGACTTCACCATTGGGTGGCGGAGTAACGGGCTTTACCAAAACGTACAAGCGCGAACGCATGGACGCTCTGGTAAAAACAGTTGACTTCGAAACTACGAGAAAGCCAACGGAGGTCGCAGACATTCTGATTGCGGAGACCCTGCGCGATACGGGGGCGGTCGAGATCGGTTACAAGTCGGGGCTTCGTTGGACAATCGGACTTGAAGAACAATCTGCGAGCGACAGCAAAGCAGGCCTTGCTCTGGGTCGAGACACTGTGTTTGTAGTGACGGGGGCAGCCGGGAGTATTGTCTCGGCGATTACTGCAGACCTCGCGGCAGTCTCCGGAGGGAAATTCTATCTGCTCGACCTTGTTCCCGAACCTGACGCCAATAATCCTGACTTGAAGCGATTCGTATCAGATAAGGAAGGTCTTAAGCGCGAACTCTTCCAGCGTATTCAGTCGCGAGGCGAGCGGGCGACTCCGGCACTTGTGGAAAAAGAACTATCCGCGCTCGAACGGGCGAATGCCGCACAGTCAGCCATCGATGCGGTACGCAACGCGGGTGGAACTGTTCGTTATTTCAGTGTCAATCTTACCGATGCCGACAGTGTGTCGCGAGTAATCGATCATGTGCGAAAGGAGAATCGACGGATCGACGTACTGCTTCATGCCGCGGGCATCGAGCGTAGCCACTTCCTGCCTGATAAGGATCAACGCGAGTTCGATCTGGTCTTTGATGTTAAGGCGGATGGATGGTTCAACCTGCTGCATGCCATCGGCAACATGCCACTTGGCGCGACCGTAGCGTTCTCGTCCATCGCCGGCCGTTTTGGAAATGCCGGTCAAACCGATTACAGCTCGGCAAACGATCTGCTGTGCAAGACCACATCAAGTTTCCGCAGAACACGGCCAGAGACGCGCGGCATCGTGATGGACTGGACTGCGTGGGCTGGAATAGGCATGGCGACGCGCGGATCGATCCCCAAAATGATGGAACTTGCAGGAATAGATATGTTGCCGCCAGAGGCGGGTGTTCCGATGATCCGCCGCGAACTGACTCTAGGAGGAACTCGAGGGGAAATCCTTATCGGAGAAAAGCTGGGTGCGTTGCTGAATGAATGGGACCGCAGCGGTGGGCTTGATGAGGATGCCTTGCTCGAGAAAGTTGCTCGAGGACCGATGTTAAGCAAGCTAGTGAAGATGCATCGTGAGAGTGGGCTGACGATTGAAACTACGATCGATCCGAAGGTGCAACCGTTCTTGCGCGATCATCAGATTGATGGAACGCCTGTGTTGCCGGGGGTAATGGGCATCGAGGCGTTTGCCGAGGCATCGCAATGTATTTTGCCGGGGTGGAACGTCCAATCCATCGAAGACATAGATTTTCTTGCACCATTTAAGTTTTATCGCAATGAGCCAAGACAAGTAACAGTAGAGACAAGGTTTCAGGTCCAGGAAGATGCGATCTTTGCAGACTGTCGCCTGATTGGAACCCGCAGGCTACCTAATCAGAAAGAGCAATTCACAACTCATTTTACTGGGCACGTGAGGTTTACCAAGGCTGTTCCCCAGTTGCGAACACGGGTACCAATCGGAACGCCGAAAGGCTCAATCATTGGCGCGTCGGAGATTTATCACGTCTATTTCCATGGCCCTGCTTACCAGGTGCTTGAACGTGCCTGGTGGAATCGCGACCGAGTTATTGGCTTGTACAGCGAGACTTTGCCTGCAAACCATGAACCCTTCGAACTGCCAACGATTGTTGTCCCGCGTCTGATCGAACTGTGTTTTCAAACTGCCGGACTTTGGGAACTTGGGACGACAGGGAAGATGGGCTTGCCGCAACATGTGGATCGGATACGACTATTTGGGGGTAAGTCTTCGCAGCAACATCCTCTGTATGCTATGGCTCGACCCAGCACGAGAGATGCGAGCCTTGATATCGAAATTGTGGATGCGAGCGGCAGCTGCCTGATGGAAGTGCGGGGATACAGGACAGTAAGTGCACCGGGTCTGGTCGATCTAGCCCACTTGAATGCATTGCAGGCCGCGATGTCAGAGGTCGTAATGGCCTGAGAAACGGGGAACGTGTGTCTCCACTGAATAGCTTTTTGCCACGTGAGAGAAGATCATGAGCCGCGAATTTCAGCGTGTCGCTATGGTGGATCGTGGTGATGCCGCGATGCGGTTTATCCGCGCCGTCCGCGAACTCAACCATGAAACCAACGGTTCATTGCGAACCATTGCGCTTTACACCGATGGTGATCGTGACTCACGCTTTGTTCGTGAAGCCGACGAATCAGTGAGGCTCGGGCCAGTTCAGGTCCCGGATCTCACCACGGATAAGCTGAGAAGCGTTCATGCGAGTTACACGCGGGTGGAGCAGGCTTTGGTGGAAGCGCATGCAGACGCACTCTGGGTCGGGTGGGGATTTATTGGGAATCACATCGGAATTTCGGAAGTCTGCCGCAAGTTAGGGATACTGTTCATCGGTCCCACCGTTGAAGGGTTGCGTCGCCTGAGTGACAAGATCACTGCCAAGATTTTGGCTGAGCAGCTCAATATCCCAGTCGTGCCATGGAGTGAACGAGCGCTCGATACGCTGGAAGAGGCTGCGCATGAAGCCCAGCGAATCGGGTATCCGGTTCTAGTGAAGTCCACTACAGGGCACTCCGGACAAGGCATCCATCGTGTGGATTCAGATCAAGAGCTCCACGATGGGTTTGAGCTAGCGCGGACTCAGGCACAAGATTCGTTCGGCGATCCAACAGTGTTCCTGGAAAAGCTAGTTCCGAACGCACGATTGATTTCTATTCCCATCATCACCGACCAAGTGGGGACCACCTGGACACTAGGAACAATCGACACGCTCATTCAGCACGACAACCTTAAAGTGTTAATTGAATGTCCGGCAGCTGCGCTTTCGTCAGAGCAGGAGGGTTGGCTCCGCGAGGCATCCAGAAATCTATGCGAGGTCGCCGGGTACCGAAACGCAGGCACCCTGGAATTCCTGTACGAACCGGTTGCGCAACAGCTCTTGTTTCTGGAGATGAACAGTGGTTTCGCGCCGGAGCACTCGGTGGCAGAAAGCGTCATCGGAGTTGACCTGGTGAAGCTACAGCTACAGGTAGCGCTGGGCCACAGCTTGGGAGAGCGGCCACCTCAATCGAGGGGGCACAGCATCAGCATCATAGTGCAAGCCGGGAGTAATACGGTGCGGGACTCCCTTCGTCTCGCACGATTTCGGATGGCCTCCAGTCATGGCGTGCGTATCGATAGCGCCGTCAATGAAGGCGAAGTCTTTTCGGCGAAACTCGATCCTGTGATTGCAAGAATTACTGTCTGCGGGCGAGATCGAATAGAGGCATTTTCGCGTCTGCAGAGCACATTGCGCGAGAGTGTCGTAGTCGTCGACGGTAGCCAGACTGACAAGTCGTTATGGTTGGAACTGCTTGAAGAGGCAAATCTTCAAAACGGAATTGTGGACAGCAAGAGGCTACCGCAATTCAGTGAGGGTAAGAATCCCACTCCTAAAAAGCATGCTGAAATTGCACTAATTGCCGCTGCCTTAGAAGCGTATGAATCGGAACTGGCTATTGAACTGGCGCAATTCTATGCATCGGCGGAAAGGGGGCGCCCACGCGCCCGAAGCGAAGTCGGGCATACGATCGAATTGTGCCATTGTGGTCATTCTTACACGTTGGAAACGTACCGCATTGGCGCACGACGATATCGTGTCAATCTGGATGGGGCCATTATTGAAGCGGCCATTGAGCGACTCAATCAGTACGAGTCATGGCTCGTGGTTTTCGGCGAGCGCTATCACATCGTTGCCAATCGTGTAGGGCAAGAGTTCGTTGTCGACGTCAACGGGATTTCGCATTGGATTGGGCGGGATGATAGCGGCATTGTTCGTGCACCATCTCCAACCGTAGTGGTTTCAATTGCTGTTAAGCCGGGCGACATAGTTGCTGCTGGAGACCACCTGGCGGTACTGGAAGCCATGAAGATGGAAATGGACCTGATTGCGCCATTCGCCGGCAGAGTACGTCGAGTGATGACGATGCCGAATGTTCAGGTGGATACCGGTGCGGCTCTGTTGCAGATCGATCCAACAACTAGTCAGACATCACCACAAAGCGACCGGATTGTTCTTCCTTCTGCCATCTTGCCGAGAGCTACGGATTCAACCATCGCCAATCTGCGACATGCCTTATCAGAACTGAAGCAATTCATGCTGGGCTTCGATGTCGATGTGGGACAGGCCAACAGATCGTTGACACGACAGCAGAGCAGCGCGACTAGAGACGGGGTCCAACCGGAAGAAGACGAAATTCTAAGTATCTTCGTCGACATGTGTTCGCTGTTCCACCGCACACCTATCGTGGATGAGCCAAGCGGAGTTGAGGTGCCAAGCCCGGAAACGCACCTATTTAACTTTCTTTCGTTTTTACGATCGCTGGACTCGCCGGATGATAAGTTTCCAACTCATATCAAAGAGTCACTAAAGCGGATATTAGGTCACTACGGAATAACCACTCTGGTGCGTACGCCCCGACTCGAAGAAGCTCTCTTCTGGGTCTACAAGTCTCACCAGCGTTTTGAGCAGCACGTGGCACCAATGTTGTGCCTCCTTGAGAGACGACTGATTGATGCTAAAGATCAATCTTCACATGCCAGCGAATCGTTCCGCGAGTTGCTGGATAAGTTGATAACGACCAGCCGAGAAATGTTCCCGACGATCAGTGATCTCGCACGCGAGGTGCGCTATCAACAGTTTGACAAGCCGGTGTTCGAGAAAGCGCGCGAAGAGGTCTATTCGCAGATGGAAAAGCATCTGTCAGATCTGGATGCTAATCGGGATGCACCGGACCGCGAAGAACGAATGCGAGCAATGGTGGAATGTCCTCAACCGATGCTCGGTTTTTGCTCAGCAAGGTTCAGAACCGTCGAGAAATGTTTTCGACAACTCATGCTGGAGGTGTTGACACGACGGTATTACCGAATTCGCAATATTAAGCAATTCACAATTCGAGAATGTGCAGACCGATGGTATGCATCAGCGCAGTATGAACATCATGAACGACAGGTTCATCTTTTCACCACCCATGTCGAATACGCACACCTTTCAGCGGCAGCAGAGAGCTTGTTTCCCATGCTGAACGAGATCCCGGCATCCGATGACGTAGTGGTGGACTTTTATGTTGTGCATCCTGCCCATCTTGGTGACAGCGAGAGCACGCAATCAGAGATCTGCAATTGGATTAACCAGTTGGGATTCCCCCGTACAGTTTCCAGAATTGTGGTGGCGATTGCGGGAAACGGTGACGGCATGGGCTGCATGCAACACTTTACGTATCGCCACAACGGCAATGCGTATGAGGAGGTGAAACTATATCGCGGAATACATCCGATGATCGGAAAGCGATTGCATTTGTGGCGATTAAGCGAATTCGATATCGAGCGTTTGCCGTCGGTAGAAGATGTATATCTTCTGCGAGCTGTTGCGAAGGCAAACCCCAAAGACGAGCGGCTCTTTGGGTGTGCTGAAATACGAGATCTGACACCGGTTCGCGATGCACTGGGCCGCATCGTCCACCTGCCCCACTTGGAGCGAATGTTCATGGAGGCAGTTGGGAGTATGCGTGCGTTTCAGGCGAGGCGGAAGCCTCACCAGCGCCTTCATTGGAACCGAATCCTACTCTACGTTTGGCCAGCACTTGATCTGAATCCCGATGAATTAGGTGACATCATTCGAAATCTGGCTCTCGAAGCTGAAGGCATCGGGCTTGAGCAAGTCGTGATTCGAGGTAGTATTCCCAATCCTGATACCGGTCAGCTAAGAGACATGGTGGTGCGAGTCTCCCGTCCATGTGGCGGCGATGTAAAAATCACGTTTCGTCCAGCCACAAAACTGCTTCCGGTCAAGCCTTTTACGGAATATGAACAGAAGGTAGTGCGGATGCGACAACGTGGAATGATTTATCCCTACGAGATCATTAAGTTGCTCACACCATCGCCCGACGATGCAAGCACAGACTTCCCGGCAGGGGAATTTACCGAGTACGATCTCGATTCCGATGGCGCGATGATTCCGGTCATTCGGCCATATGGACAGAACAAGTCAAACATCATCGTAGGAGTTATTCGGAACTTCACGAAGAAGTATCCCGAGGGCATGACGCGAGTGTTCCTCGCAGGAGATCCCAGCCGAGACTTGGGCGCACTGGCTGAACCAGAATGCTGCCGGATCATCGAAGCACTAAATCTAGCTGAGACAATGCGCGTACCGGTGGAGTGGTTCCCGGTCTCTGCTGGGGCGAAAATTTCGATGGAAAGCGGTGTCGAGAACATGGACTGGATCGCTCGGGTGCTCCGGCGCCTGATCGAGTTCACCCAAGCGGGCGGGGAAGTCAACCTGCTCATTAATGGAATCAACGTTGGTGCGCAGCCGTATTGGAATGCTGAAGCAACCATGCTCATGCATACACGTGGCATTTTGGTTATGACCCCAAAGGCCGCGATGGTGCTAACGGGAAAGCGCGCGCTGGAATACTCGGGGAGTGTATCGGCCGAGGACAACCAGGGAATCGGTGGGTACGATCGCATCATGGGAGTGAATGGCCAGGCGCAGTACTGGGCAAAAGATATTAACGAAGCCGGGCATATTCTATTGCGTCATTATGAGCACACATATCTTGCAAATGGTGAGCGGTTCCCGCGGCGTGCAGCTACTATCGATGCTCGCGATCGTGATGTTCGCGAATATCCACACTGCACCGGAAATGGGACTAGCTTCACGCGGGTTGGAGACATCTTCTCCAACGAAGCCAATCCTGCACGAAAGAAGTCCTTCGACATTCGGCGAGTTATGCTCGCCGTTACCGATCAAGATCATTCGCCCCTGGAACGTTGGTCCGGAATGCGGGCCGCAGAAACTGCTGTTGTATGGGATGCCCATATTGGCGGATATCCCGTATGTCTGATCGGCATGGAATCAAGGCCAATCCCACGTCTCGGCTTTGTGCCTGCCGATGGCCCAGACTCGTGGACTGCTGGAACATTGTTTCCGCAGTCATCCAAAAAAGTTGCACGTGCAATCAACGCAGCGAGTAACAATCGCCCGATTGTCATGCTCGCAAATCTTTCCGGATTCGATGGATCACCTGAGTCGATGCGGAGACTGCAGTTGGAGTATGGGGCTGAGATTGGACGCGCGGTGGTGAATTTTAAGGGGCCAATCGTTTTTTGTGTTGTTTCACGTTATCACGGAGGGGCCTACGTAGTGTTCTCCCGTGCGCTGAACGAGCAACTCGAAGTGGTGGCGCTGGAGGGAACCTATGCCTCCGTGATCGGTGGAGCGCCGGCGGCTGGGGTTGTCTTTGCAAGTGAAGTCGAGGCCAGGACGCGCAAAGATCCACGATTGCAAGCGCTTGAACAATCAATTGCCAAGACCAATAAGGAAGAACAGAGTCGACTACGCGCGCAGTTCAATGAACTGTACCGCGTAATTCATTCCGAAAACCTGGGCACAATGGCGGAAGAATTCGACAGGATTCACAACGTTCATCGTGCACTAAAGGTGGGGGCCTTAAACAAGATTATCCCGCCTGCGAGTCTGCGGCCCTATCTGATCGATGCCCTTGAACGCGGAATTGCGGCGGAGGAGAAGCTAGAAGTTGAAAGGTTGGGAGGCGACCATGCTAGAAACAATCTCGTCGCTATGGGCGAAACCCACGATACCGCCAAAGCTTCATGAAGTGTATTGGTTGCAGCAGACTGAATCCGACGTACCTGCCAATGACGGCTGGCTGAGTGCAAGCGAAATCGCTTATCTCAATGGAACTCGATTTGCGAAGCGCCGAATGGACTGGCGCCTAGGCCGCTGGACCGCCAAGCAGGCTATATCCGCATATCTCAGCCGAGAGAAGAACTTCAAGAAGCTGACGGAAATTGAAATTCGTCCAGATTTATTGGGCGCGCCTGAGGCGTTCATTACCAACCATTCTGCCGGAGTAACAGTTTCCATTAGCCACCGTGGAGGTGTTGCAGTGTGTGCCGCGGCCGCCGCTGACGTTGAACTCGGATGTGACCTCGAGCTGATCGAGCCACACAGCGCAGCCTTCATCGGCGACTATTTCACAGAAGAGGAGCAAGAGTTGATTGCTCTGACTCCGGTTGGGGATCGCGCCCAATTAGTCGCATTACTATGGAGTGCGAAGGAGAGCGCCCTGAAAGCATTACGAATCGGTTTGCGGCTGAACATGCGCCAGGTTGTCGTGAAGATAGACAACGAGCCTAAAGAAGCAGCCTCTTACCTTGGCCTAAACGATACAAATTGGCGCTCCCTGCAGGTCCACTGCACAAGCAATCGATCGTATACCGGATGGTGGCAGGCTCAAGAACACTTACTGCGGACCCTAGTCGCTGCCCCGCCTCTGGGTCCACCGAAGTTATTAGCTGTTGCCTAATCACCGTTAGGGTCGGAGGAAGGCGATCCGCACCTGTGAATGCTGCGGGTGCAAAAGCCGCTCACATACTGGGACCGGTTGGCCCCGACGGCCCTTTACTATGTGGCATTGCGAACAGTACACCGATCAGAGGCCCAGGTCACTTAATGCAGGATGGTCATCTGGTCTTCGACCCAGTTCCCAGTGAAACTTGCGATCGGATTCCTTTATCGGAAGGTCGTTAATGCTGGCGTGCCGGACACGCATCAAACCATCAGCATCGAACTCCCAGTTCTCGTTACCGTAGGACCGGTACCAGTGACCGGAGTCGTCATGCCATTCATAGGCAAAGCGCACCGCGATGTGATTGCCTTCAAAGGCCCAAAGCTCCTTGATGAGCCGATAATCCAATTCCTTGCGCCACTTGCGTGTTAGAAACGCGATGATGTCTTGCCTTCCAGTAACGAATTCCGATCGGTTACGCCAACTTGAATCCTGAGTGTATGCCAAAGCAACCTTCTCCGGGTCGCGGGAATTCCATCCATCTTCTGCCAGCCGAACTTTCTCTATCGCAGATTCATGAGTGAATGGAGGTACAGGTGGTCTTGGTGCCATGCGAATCTCCTCTTTACACCGGCGTGCACTGGAGTTGCCAAACGAAGGGATGCGCCGGACGATGGCAGCTCTCAGAATCATAGAGGAATTACCTACCTGGAGGTACTCGATACAAGCCAAGGAATATCTCTGGATTGGCGTATGGCGTCTTCTTGTGCTGCTTTTTTCTATTGGTTAGTGTGGCCCTCAGACCGCGGATACCGGAAAGCTGCTTGCTCGAGATTCAGTACTTCACAGTTTCGATGACATTACGCATGGAAACCTCTCCTTCGGCGGCAGCATTGGCCCTCGAGGCATTGACGGCAATATTTATGGGGTGACCGGCGAAGGAGGTACGTGTACCTTACCTAGCTCGAGTGGCTGTGGGGTTCTTTACAGCTTGGTGACGAATGACTTTTCGATTGCGGCATCGTCCTTCAGCCGCTCCGGCAACTCAGTGTTCTGTTTCTCGGATTGATGTTCGGGTTATCCTGCGGCGGCAGCGGAATGAACGGTGGAACGAACGGCACACCGGCTGGAACATACACAGTCACGGTTACCGCTACTTCCGGCTTTTTGCACATACGACGGCGGCAACCTTGAAGGTTCAGTAACCGCCTCGTGATCGCTCAATCCTTATCGGTGATCTTTCGTTCTAAAAAACATCTCATTCCTTTCGGCGTTTGACTCGCCCCTCCGTAACGTCCTGAATCTTCTCGTATCTGCTCGCCAGCTTCTCTAATTCCTCGTCGGAGAGATGTTCGATATCGATCATGTCATTGTGTGCCTGGTCAATCGACTTAATGATTTCATCCAGCTTGAGGTGAATCGCGCGCGCATCGCGATTCTGCGTATTCTGGATCAGGAATACTACAAGGAAGGTAATGACGGTTGTGCCCGTATTGATAATGAGCTGCCAGGTGTCGGAATAATGGAAGTAAGGACCGGTTACGAGCCAGCCTATGATCGCCAATAATGCTGCCAGGAAGGCCCACTTCGTTCCCACCAAGAACGCGGCTCGGGTCGCAAAGACATGAAATCCCTTTTCGTGGTCGATGTTGCTGTTCATGTGCAAAATAGATGCAGATTACGGCAGGAAGGTATAGAGACTAGAACATTGCGTCGGTTGGTTCCTGCTAGCTGGTTAGATCAGTAGATGGTCCATACGCCCGGTGTTACAACCTCAAGCAGGTGGCCGTCGGGGTCGCGAAAGTACAGCGCCTCGCCGCCGTACTTCCACGTTTGTCGTGACTCGATCGGTATGCCTTGTTCACTCAGCCAGTGCTCCCAGTCGGCCAGATCAGAACGGGCAATTCCAAAGGCGATATGGATCGCGCCTCGAGCATCCGTATCGGAGGTGGCGCCTTTTTTGAACAGCAGCAGTACACTGCGATCACCCGCACGCATGGGGCAAAGGCGGGTGTTCTCGTTCAGAGGCTCACCGGGTTCAAGCGGCTCAAAGCCGAACACTCTTCGATAGAATTCAGCCGAACGGGCTGCACTCTCCACATATAGGGACGTTTCCAAAATTCCGTTCACTTGTGGCGGCATGATGATCCTTGAGCGAACCTCGGTCTCTTTTCTACCGGCGCCGAATTTGGCATCCTCGGTGGAGTTGCCTGTCTCGTCGCGCACAGATGTTATCAGTTTCGCTCAAAAATTGATTGAAAGCTCAACTACTGACTCCCGCCGCTGCTCTTCGGCCAATGAGGCGCTGCGAGGTCGATCGTCCAGATAGGCCCGCCCTCATACAAGAATCCTTCGAACCGTATGAATGTTGGAAACTTGCCACGGCTCAGCACAAACCGGATATCCGGAGGTTGCTTGCCCAAGATCGGAGCCACCGCTCCCGCCAAGCCGCCGATCTTGGTTTTGACAACGAATTCAGTTCCCTCGAGAGTCCGATTTCCAACTTCAAATGGGAGCTGTCGGCTTGATGTAACTTCCTGCTTTACCACCCGCGGTTTCAGGCTCGGTGTTACAAACGAAACCGCTGCCGGAGTCGAAGGATCGATGTTCTTCAGCAAGATCATCAGCATGCCATTGGCAGCATCATCTGGTATTTTGACCTGCTCGGTCGCACTCTTCTCCTTGCCGTCTTCCTCTGTCGTAATCAACACCTGACCAGCACGTGCGTCGATCGTAGCGTCGACGGGTTCAGGGAATGAGGGTCCTTTTTGTACAAGGCGATCCTTAATCAACCGAAATGACCCGCGCTGGGATATCACTGTTGTTTCGTCATGCAGGGAACCATCCTTAAAATGAAAAACCAATTCAGTGGTGATCTCATTTCCCTTGACCCCTTGAATGAGCTCTCCACTTGCAAGCAGTTCTCCCTCCGGTCCCCGTAGTGTGAGGAATCCATGCGATACGCCCTCGCGATGGCGGACACGAACCACTTCGCTGGTCAGCAGTGACGGTACACACAACATAATAAGGAGCAGAGCACGGCGCAGGTCGAGTTCCATTGCCGATCTGATGCAGTTGGAGGAGACGGGTTGCAGGTTGCATTCGTCAAATCAGGATGAGGCCATGGGATATCCTTGTGACCAGATTCATCTCAAGAACGTGTTTTCTGCCAGACAACTGACCGAGATAGACCATTAAAACCGCATCTCTTCTCGTTCGATAATCATCAAGAGGATGTGAGACTCGGCGTCTGCAGGAGGTTTCCCAAGTGCTCGACGTAATCTTGAAACGATTCGAACAGCCAGATGAGATACGGACATTCCGTAAAGGCAAGTTCGAAGTGGTTCGTATCGGAAACATGGTCATCGGTCGCGCCACCTACGAACCGGGGTGGAAATGGTCCGTTGATGTCGGCCCTGAAGTTGGCGCATCGCGGTGCAACGTCGAGCATGTTGGATTGGTGCTTTTCGGTTGCGCCACCGCGGCGATGGAAGATGGCAAGGTTTACGAACTGCGTGCCGGCAGTTTGTTTTACATCCCTCCCGGGCCTCCCGGGCACGACAGTTGGGTGGTGGGCGACGAGACGTATGTGTCTCTCCATTTCATGGGTGCCGGAGAATATGCGAAGCACGAGCTGAGATGACGCTGAGGGTCGACAGCAATGCCATGTGAGACTTGCAGCGCTAACCTACGGAACGGTCACGCAAAGCCCCAAAGCTACGCGGACCTTCTTTGTTCGGGACTCCCAAATACACGCTCTAGGATCTTCACGAAGCGCTCGTCCGATCCCAGACACTTAAACCGGGGATCAGCCTGGAGGAACACCATCCAGCCAACGCGCGCTTCGACGGCGCGATCCAGATCGGCGAACGCACTCTCATATTGATCCAAACCCAGAGCAATCAATGCCAGGTTCACCGGAGAAGTGTAAGAGCGCTCCGAAAGAGTCCTGAGTTCATTCAGCAGATTGCTAGCCTCTGATCTCTTGCCTGCTCTGGCGTAGGAATGTCCCAGACCGCCCAGGGTCATGGGATTTTTTTGCGCCGCCACGGCGGAACGCTGAAAGGCAAGGACGGCCTCGTCGAATTCTCCACGACACTCATGCGCCAGCCCCAGAAAATACAAGGCAAGCCAGAATTCCTTATGCATTTCAAGCGTGCATTGGCACTGCTCTATGGCATGGTCATATTGCCCGCCGAAGCACAACATTCCGCCCAAAACGCTGTTAATGATCGGCGACAGCGGATCAAGATCTTGAGCGATCTTGAGCTCTGTAATCGAGCGGTCGAAATGCGTCATGGCTGCCAGGCATTCTCCATACCACTGATGTGCGATGGCGTGGCTTGGTTTTAGCGTGATTGCGCGTTGAAAGGACTTCTCCGCGCTGATCGGATCCCAGTCATACCGCAAATCGATGATGCCTGTCGAAGCGTGCGCCTCTGCCAGTCCGCTATCGAGCGCGAGGGCCTTACTTGCAGTTTGACGCGCCTGGGGCATCAGTTCCCGGGGCGGTATGTGCGGACACAAGAAGGACTGAGTCGTATACGAATCCGCCAATCCCGAGTATGCGAGTGCATAGGCGGGATCGATCGCAACTGCCCTTGAAAAGAAGTCAATCCCAGTCCGAAAATCATGTTCGGTGCGCTTGTTCCAGAAGAATCTGCCTTTAAGATAGAGTTGATACGCGTCCGCGTTCTGTGTCTGTCTCTTGTAAAGATGCTTCTTCTCCTCGCTTGATAACTTGAGTTCAAGCTTTGTGGAGATCTCCTTGGCAATGTCATCCTGAATCTCAAATACGTCACCAAAATTGCGATTGTACTGTTCTCCCCAGATCTGTCGGCCATTCCCGACGTCCACGAGTTCGACCCCAATCTTCAACATGTTCCCGCGATTGAAGACTCTCCCCACCAGTACGCTGGCAACGTCGAGCTGGCGGCCAATATTCTGAGGATCGTCGAGCCGCCCCTTGAATCGAAATACCGTGCTATGCGCCATTACGCGCATCTTCGGAATCCGCGACAGGGTACTGATGATGGTTTCGGTAATACCATCGCTCAAGTACTCCATGTCCGGGTTGCCGCTGGTGTTTACGAATGGCAGAATTGCGATCGAGTTGCGTCGGGCCTTTGGAAAGAATCGAACCGGTCCGCTATCGCTGCGTAGAGCGCCAAGCACCTGCCCGGCGGCTTGAAAACGTCGAGTCGGGTCCCGCTCCAAGCACTTCAGTATGACTCCTTCCCACACCTTGTCGAGGTCGGGAGCAACCGTTCGCGGTGATGGAATTTTGTCAGTGAGCCTCCGCGTTGCGGTTTGGTTCGGAGTTTCATCCTCAAATGGCCGTACACCTGTCACCATCTGATACATGATGAGGCCGAGCGAGTACACATCGGAAGCCGCCGTCAACTCCTGGTTCAGAAGCTGCTCAGGCGACATGTAGGCGGGAGTGCCCAAAAACTCCCCTTGCGTGACGGGGTTGGAAGAGTCGGCCCGCCCCTCGTCCAGTGCCAGCGCCAGGCCGAAATCGGTTACAACTACACGTGTTCCGCGCGCACCATCCGCTGAGAGAAATATGTTTCCCGGCTTCAAGTCCCTGTGCAGTACACCGACTGCATGAGCGGCGTCAAGAGCGCCGGATACCTGCGATACAACCGCCAATGCCTCGCCGGGATTGACTGGGCCCCGGCGTAGGCGGTCAGAAAGCGTTTCGCCGCGCAATAACTCCATGCTGACAAAAATCAGCTCTTCATCCTGATCTGCACTCTTACCCGGATCAGAGTGCCGGAAGAGGTCAAACACACGGCAAACATTAGGATGTGTTACTCGCTTCGCCAGGTGTACTTCCCGCTTGAAACGTTGCAGACAGTTCGGATACCAGGTCGCTATCTCAGACCGCACCATCTTCAAAGCGACATGCTCGTGCAGTTCCAGATCCTCTCCTTCATAGACCTCACCCATGCCGCCACGCGCGAGAAACTGCACTACGCGGAAACGCCGGGCAAGCAGGTCGCCCGGGGACTTCAATGGGCCGCGGCTCTCGCTGATTTGTTTTCCTCGCTGAAGAGGTGAAGTGGTTAGAAAATTTCCGAGCTCGGCGTGGTATGCAAGCAACCTTTGAACTTCCTCGCGCATGCTTGAATCCGAACAGGATGCGTTGAGGAATGCCAATCGCTGATCTGCGGGTTGCTGCAGCGCAGCTTCGAACAGCGACTTGGCGTTGTCCCAGTTATGCTGCATACACGTGACCGTCCTTAAGCTGCCCATACAACCAGGCGCGCGCATAATTCCAGTCGCGTTGCACTGTTTTCGGAGAAATACCTAATACCTCGGCAGTGGCTTCGATCGATAATCCACCGAAGAAGCGAAGTTCGACGATGCGACTTTGCCTCTCGTCAATCTCGGCTAACCGTAATAGGCACTCATGCACACTCATTACGAGCTCGGGATCATCATAGTTACAAAGAATGACTTCTTCGGGTGAAATAGGCCGATTCTTACCCCCACGCTTCTTGCGAAGACGGCGGCGCGCCTGATCCACCAGAATCCTCCGCATCACTTGAGCGCTCACGGCGAAAAAGTGACTCCTATTCTGCCAGTTAATGGGGGGCGTACCGATAAGCTTCAGGAAAGCTTCATGAACCAGCGCAGTTGGCTGGAGTGTATGTTCATTGCGCTCATGGCGCATGTAATTGCGAGCCAGGCGGCGGAGTTCACAGTAGACCAGGGCGAAGAGACGCTCTTCGGCATCGGAATCGCCTTTGCCCATTCGGTGCAACAGGAGCGTGATCTCCCCTCGCACGCCGTCCATGACTGCCCCCCAAGCGCCACTCCCCGCGTACCGCGAATTGTACTACCAGTCCACGGGAAAATCTGCAGTTTTGGGGAGATGGCCCAGTCCGAACCATCCTCCAGTTAGGAGGCCAAGGCATGTCCTGGACGCATGGTGGGATGCCGGAGCATACCAGTTCGTTCTGGGCCTTTATTACTTCTAGCGACAACTAAGCTCCTACCAGGTCAAATTCAAAGAGATACCACCGAGATCATGGGTTTTTAGACCGAGAATCTTACTTCGTAGTGGCATTAACTGTGCCATTCCAAGTTGACATCCCTTGCAAAATCAGAACTTATAGCTGATCCAAAGAGAGACATAGTTCACGTCGCCATGTGGCCCTGAGTGGACAATAAAATCGCCGGGAAATGAATGGGTATAGATCCCGATCACGGTTATGTGTCGGTCAGGGTGCCACTCGGCAACCAGTGAAGGTTGGGTTGCTACATAACGCCCATCAGCGGGACTCCCCGGGCGCAATAAGTTTCCCGCGACCCCGTAGACCCCATCATCTGTACTTTCGCGCCAAAAGAATGCGCAGTCGAAGGTCAGTGAAAAGTCTTTCCTGATGTGACTGACGATCATAGGATCGATGCCAACAAAATTAACGTGTCCATTCAGGTTCACCAGTTGGTGATACAAACCCCGTGGGAACAAAGGATTAAATGTTCCTAAGCCGTTGCTTTTTGGATCACTATCTCCGCTTGCTGCATCCGCCCTGATTCCTATTCGCGGAGTGGTTCGCACCGGAAACGTGTACCCAGTTTCGCTTTCAACCGACCAGGCCCGGATATCTCCATTGGCAAAACTGCCCCACTGGAAGATTGGCTCGAAGTCGAAGTCCCAGCCTTGTTGCTGTCCCCAGAGCCTGCCTCCCAACGAATGACGCACCTCTTCCCCTGAGCCTTGCTGAAATCGAGCTTTCGTGCGATCCAGGCCCAGGTAATACAAGTCCAGGTTGAGGCCGGCTACCGACTTGAGTGGGTGAGAGGTGTAAATGCCCCATAACGTCTGCCCCGGAGCGGGGACGTCATCGAAATACTCGGTCTTGGTCTGGACAGGACGCGAGAGAAAAATACTGGAAGCCCACCCTTTGGTAGACAAGTTGAATCGGATTCCATCGAATGATTGACGAACGTTTGGGCCTTCGCGCGCGGAGACAAATCTTCTCGAACCCAAAGCCAATTCCTGCCGGCCAATTCTCAGGCTGGTCTTCACGCCATCATGTTCGCCGAAGAGCAACTCGACTGATGCCTGGTGCAGATCCAGTTTGTCTTCATCGATGATTCGGGGGCCTCCCTCCCGGCCATTTTCCAGCCCACTCTTTAATTGAACAAAAAATCGCAGATGCTCTCCCGGATGAAAATCCGCATGAAACATGTATCGCTGCAGCAAATACGGGGATCCCTGCGGCTCTGATCCCCAACTGGGATTTTCGAAATACTCCATGTTTTCCCGGACTTCTCCACCCAGTGACAAGTACCACGTGTCGTGTGGCCTGAGAGGGATGAATTTCAGGCGATCCCAGGGATCGCGACGGCACTGATCGTTCCTTAGGAAGGTGTAGTCCTCGTCATATCTCAAGTACTTGTAGGTGGAGGTTGGACAGGGAGGATTACCAGCTAAACAAGCTTGTACGGCGACCCCAGCAAGGAGAACTGTCAGCGTCCATGATCGCGCTATTCGGCCCGAGTGGACGCCGCTGAGCGGTGTCATTCTGATCAGAGTCGACCTCCTGGAACGGTCGATTTGAACGTCAGTGCCGCCAGCAGAAGCGGGAATGGGGGCGGTCGGATTCTACAACAGACGGTCAATCCAGGCAGTGACATAAGAGTTCGGCTGGACGAGTACCCGTTTTTCACACCAATCTCGATCAGGCCGGAGCGTCGGCAACTACCTGATTTCTCCGTGGAACATCGTCAATTCGGTTAGAATTGCCGCCTATGCGACGACCCGCCGCCGTGCTCTTATTTTTCGGCGCGTTATGCATGGGGCAGGCATCAGCGCCGATCCCAAACAGCGACGTCCCCCAGCGCAAGGAAATCCTGCGGAATCATCGTGTAACGGCCAGCACTGTGGAGTTAGCGCCAAACGAATCTACTCCCATGCACCAGCACGATCATGATGTGCTAAGTGTGTTCATCAATGGCGGCGAATTTCAAAATACAGTTTTCGGCCACAGGGCTGAAACGGAGAAGTTGGGGATCGGAGAGGTACGCTTTCGCGCCGCCGGCTATGCTCACGCCATCAAAAACCTGGGAGCGAAGCCTCTACGAGTCGTAACGGTTGACTTCGCTGATCCGCAGGGCAAGGTGGAACTGTTGGCTACCTCTTCGCACTACTGCAACCCTGGAAGCACAACGGTCTGCGTGGATGAGAAGAATCTTTTCTGCACCGCCAAGGTTTGCGTGGAAGACGTCACGATGGCGCCGGGTGCCATCACAACCAAACACAGCCATCCGACGGACCACATGCTTGTGGCGGTGTCAGACTACGAACTTACTGACGAAATTGAGAGCAAAGGGTCGACGGTTCGCTCTCATGCGAGCGGAGAAGTGGAATACCTGAATGCCGGCCTCAGTCATCGTCTCACCAATACCGGTCGCAACTCGGCGCACTTCACCGTCATTCTGTGGCGATAAAAGCTTGATTCCCACCACACAAATCTCAGACTAACCGGTTGTTCCCGTTCGCCCCAGAGCCTTTAGCATGTCCACGCCCTTTTCCAGGAGTCCGGCCTGTTCTATTTTCCCGTTCGGGGTGAGTTGATTTACGACGTCGGGGAGGAACTCCGCCAATTTGCCACTCGCAACTTCAGGAGAAATGCCTAACTTTGATGCAAACGCCTGCAGTTGATCGTTCGCCAGCACATTTCGGATCTGGTCACCTGAGATGGGCAAGTTCTGGCCTGTACTTATCCACGAACTCATGAGGTTTCCCAGACCCTTCTCCTGGAAAAGTTGCAGAATGCCCGAAAGCCCACCGGGATGGTTCTGCAGCATCTCCATCACAGCAGTGACCATCGGACTCCCGCCTCCCAGACTGCTCAATCCCTTGTTGGTGATGTCATCTGCGAAACTCATAATTCCTCCAGCGTGTGTTAAAGGTCTGCTTTCTTGGATTCGTCTCAACGCGGCGAAAAAACTCGCCCGCGAAAAATCACTTCTGCTTTGCGATGATCATGTCTTTGATCTTGCTGTAGGTGGCTTGTGGAATGATTTTCTTGTGGACCAGATCGCTCTTTTTGTCGTACGGACGGCCGTCGATAATTTTTTGTGAGTATGCGGTCCCAATACCCGGAAGCATCTCAAGCTGCTCTTTGGTCGCAGTATTAATGTCCAACAGGTTGGTGACAGAAGCAGCAACCGCAGAATTGTTACTGCTCGCTTTGGTGGAGGTAGTTTGGGCTGCAGTGTTTGCGTTGATCAGGAGTACGACGAAGACGGCAGCCAGGACGGGGGCGATCCATTTACCTTTCATGAACAATCTCCTCACGGAAGAGTTCAGCTTCGCCGAAGTACTTATATTTTGACATCATTCGGCGTCACTGTCAGAAGCGACAGCGCCAATCTGTGCGACCCAAGCCGAATGAGCCTTCAAATTGTCAAAAAATGACAGGCTGCGCATCAGCGTGGCTCAATCCTGTCGGATCGAGCATGTACTGCCATCGACAAGCTGTGCCACAAAAAAACTTTTCTGCATGTCGATACATACCCTCTTCGTTCGACATACCTATGAAAGCAAGAAGATAGGCGGAGGCAAGTATGGCGAAACAAACGGTATTGTTGGAGAGTTCGAAGTCGCTTGCCGGTGCGGCCCTGGTGGGACTTGGGATGTTTGTTCTCTATCAGAACCTGGCCGGCATGGTAGGCTCCGTAAATCACGTGCTCGGTGCAAACAGCTCCGAAGCGCTCGGGATACTCCCGGCGGCCATTCTTGCTGCTTCCCAAATTATCGAATTGCACGCTCGCAACCATCACAGTGCAGTGCAGGAGTTCTTCCGACAGGTCAGCATTCAGTGCTGGCCCCTGATACTGGTCACAGTTGGCATGGTGCTATCGCGCGATAACATCGTCATGAAGAAAGACAAGGCTTTTCAGCGACGCTGTACCTTGGTGGCTGTGAGCCCGGGTAGTTGTTCACGCTAGCCTACACAGCGGCTTGGAATGGTTGAGTATTTTTGATGCCCGATGTCGGACTTAACTCAGGCATAGGCAAGATGAACTTAATACTAGTACCTGCGCTGTTGGAGTCGATTTTCATCTCGCCTCGGAATTGCCGCACGCGCTCGCGCATGCCGCGGGTGCCCACGCCCGAACCTCCAGCCTGAATCTCCGCCAATTTCTCTGCCGGCATGCCTCTGCCTCGATCATGCACCGCGACGGTTACACCCTCGGCATCTCGCGCAATCCGAATCGTCGCAGTCTTGCTGCCTGAATGGCGGTGGATGTTGGTCAAGCATTCTTGTACCAGGCGAAACACCGCGAGCTCCATATCCCGCTGCAGCCTCCCGAAACCTTCCGGAATATCGAGCTCGATATCGAGGGTGCTCCGTTCCACCAGGCCCTGGACGTACCAGTTCAATGCCGAGTACAAGCCGCTTTCGTCAAGCAGAGGGGGATGCAGCAAGTACGACGTGGTTCGGATCTCTTGCTGCAACTGCTGTACAAATTCCTCGATCTGTTCCGCCTCCGCCGCAAGTTCCGGACCGTGTTCGGCGGCCTTTTGAACAAGTTGCATCAGGCTCATGCTTAGTACCGTTAGTGTCTGACCTGCGCTGTCATGCAACTCGCGAGCGATATGGCGCCGCTCTTCGTCTTGCGTCTGCAATAAACGGCGGGAGAAGTCACGCAGCAACTCGGATTGCCGCAAAACGTCCGCGTTACGATTTTCCAACTCAATCGTGCGGGCGCGAACTTCAGCTTCCAGGCGTTCTGCGAGTGAGCGGTAATTTTCTTCAGCGCGTTTATGATCGGTAATGTCGACACCCGTCGGATGCAGACAGAAAACCTCACCGTGATCGTCCACAATTGGATACAGTGCAAAATCGACCAGTCGTGTGGTCCCATCGCCCCATCCGTACTCGAGAACCTCTCGATAGGGGATACCGTCGGCCACGCGCGGAGTGGCAGCCTTGATTTTTTCCTGTGACTCCGGATACCTGCTCCACCAGCCTGTCTCCCAGAACGGACGCCCCAGAGTCTCTTCGGCACGATAGCCACATGCGTCCAAGCTGAGGCGATTGGCATCAACGAGCACCCCTTCTTTCGTCATGATGCCCGCGAAGACCGTGGTCTGTTCGAACACGGCGCGGAATTTCGCCGTCGCGGCCATAGCTTCAGCGGTGATCTGACGTTCACGCTCCTCTGCGCCTTTTTGTTCCGTAACATCGAGGGTAAGACCATCGAATCGTTTTGGACGTTTTGCTTCGTCGTAGAAGGTTCGCCCAATGGCGCGGATCCACTTCACGCGCCCATCCGGCGAAACTGTTCGGTACTCGATATCGTATGGCGCATCGTTCTGGTTGCTATAAGCAATGGCCTCGCGAGCGCGTTCCCGGTCATCGGGATGCAATCGTTCATAGAACGTATCGATTGTCACCTCTGCATCCGGAGACAGCCAGAAATGCTCCTTCACGCGGCTGTCCCACTCCAACTTGTCAAAAGGAAGATCGCAGAACCAGAATCCTATCTGCGAGGCTTTAGCTACGAGATCGAGGCGCGCATGATGCTGATGCAACGTCTCCTCAGCACGTCTTCGTTCCGTAACATCTCGCGTTACGGACAGTTGCACCGTGCTGCCATCGGGCTTATGCAGAGGGACGGCATGGGTCTCCATGTGCCGACGCTCGCCCTGTGCACCTATAATGTCGAACGCCAGCGTTCCCCTTTCGCCCGCGCAAACCTTTTCATGCAATGCATGAAACTTGTCCCGATCCTCAGGAACAATCATTTCATATACACTTTTGCCTATCACCGATTCGAGTGATTGAACTCCAATCATGGACAGGCCGGCCGAGTTCATGTGAATCAGGGACCCGTCCTGTGCAACCAGCTTGACGCACTCCGGAGTGGTCTCGACAATTGCGCGGAACCGTTCTTCACTCTCGCGTACGCGGCTGCGTTCCGCGTCTGCCTGCACGCGCAATGCCCGTTCGACCTCTGCCGCTTCACGCCGCATTCGCGCCATCGCGATGTGCGATCCCACGCGTGCTGTCAGTTCCCGCGCCGAAAAGGGCTTGACCAGGTAGTCATCCGCGCCTAAATCGAGTCCCTCGATGCGAGACTCTTCTCCAGCCCGCGCGGACAGCAGGATGACAGGAACATCTTTCAAATCGTGATCGGCCCTCACTGCGCGAAGCAGTTGATAGCCGTCCATCCGCGGCATCATGACATCCGTCAAAACTAATTCCGGCGGAGCCTTGCGCATTGCCTCCAGGGCGGCCTCTCCATCGGCAAATGAATCAACCTCGTATTCGGGAGCAAGCAGCCGCGCCACGTACTCGCGCATGTCGGCGTTGTCGTCGGCAAGCACAATGCGACGCTTCTCTTGCAAAGATTCTTTTTCGGACACGGCGAGAACGTCGTAGGACGCCAGCGCAGTTTTGTCTCCTCGCATCCATTGCTGCGCTTCTTCGACATATGCGGTGCCCGCAACTGCTGTGGAACTCTTGCGCCTTGCGCCGATTCGATCCTTCGGAAGGTGTGCTGAGCCGAAGGGAAGGGAAACGCGAAAGATGCTGCCCTTTCCCATTTCGCTCTCTACTTTCACGCTTCCGCCGTGGAGCTGGGCTAACTCCTGGACCAATGCCAGCCCTATCCCGCTGCCCTCGAACGTGCGGCCGGTCGCACCTCTTACCCGGTGGAACCGCTCGAATAAGTGGGGTAACTCATCCGGCGGAATGCCCGTCCCCGTATCTCGGACTGCCAATTCCGCGAAGTCATCTCTCCTCCTTATAGATACTTCGATTTCGCCATCAAACGTGAACTTAAAGGCGTTCGAAAGGAGGTTGAAAACAATTTTTTCCCACATCTCACGGTCTAGATAGACCGGTTCCGTGTCGGCGCAATCCAGGACGAGACGCAGTCCGGCCCGCTCGATGGTCGAACGAAAGACGCTGGCAAGTTCCGCGGTGAATTGTGCGAGGTTCGTGGGTTCGTAGGTCGCCTCTATACGTCTCGCTTCCAGACGCGAGAAATCGAGCAGTGTGTTTACCAATCTCAGCAGCCGGAGTGAGTTGCGATGCGCGACGTCCACTCGATCGCGTTGCGCGGGCGAGAGTTCATCGGAATGCAAACGCATATCTTCCAGTGGACCCAGCATCAGCGTGAGGGGCGTGCGGAACTCATGACTCACATTGCTGAAGAAGACGGTCTTTGCCCGATCGATTTCTGCCAGGGCCTCCGCTCTTTTCCGTTCCTCGGCATATGCTCGGGCGTTCGCGATCGTGATCGAGATTTGGGTTGCGACGAGCTCAAAGAAGTTGCGGTACTTTTCGTCGAACTGTAAGCGCGAACTGATTCCCAGCACCGCAAAGCCTGCTAGATGATGGGCCACGTTAGAACGGATTGGAACAATCGCGGCGGACGTCGGCGGCGATGACCATGGTCCCTGGGGAAGATTTTTGAAGCTCCCGGTGAGGTCTTCAATCACGTGAAGCTCTTCGGCTTTGCCCGCCACCGCTAGGGACCAGATTTGCTCGCCGCCGCTTGCGTCGAGAGAAATCGTTCGGGGAAATGCCTGATCTCCCGGATCGATGCCGGTACCTGCAGCAAACTTTGCCTGCTTGTTTTGCTCGTCGATCAAATAAAGCAGCGCAAATGGAACATCCTTTGCATGGCGCTCTAGCGTGTCTGCGGCGATTGAGCACGCCTCCTCAGCCGTCTCGGGTTCGGCCGACCGCGCACCCAGATCACGCAACACGATCACGCGCCGCTCAGCGACAACCTTCTCGCTGATTTCATGAACCGTCGCCATCACTCCGCCGATTCCGGTCGCTACACTTTCATCCGGCACAGGGCTATAGGCGATTGTGAAGTGAGTTTCCTCGACGAATCCCCGTCGGTTGATTTCCAGTTGGATGTCTTCCATCCATGTTGCCGGCCCGCCGTGATACGGCGTTTCGATAAGCGGCTTCAAAACGTCCCAAATTTCGTGCCACACTTCCTGGGTGGGACGGCCAAGCGCCCATGGGTGCTTGCTGCCTAGCACGGGGACATACGCGTCGTTGTATAAGCAACAGAATTGCGGTCCCCACCAAAGCAACTGCGGAAATCGATTTGCCAGCAAGAATCTGACAGCCATTCGGAGGTAGGGAGACCAGGAACCAATTTCCCCAAGCGGAGTTTGCGACCAATCATGCTCTTTTATGAGTTGTCCCAGCTCTCCGCCTCCGCTGAGCCAACTTGTCTCCCTCGTTGTCCTAGGTGGCATGGAGCTTCTCTGTTGCTCAACCACCTGGCGGAGAACATTAATAAGGTCCTTTGCCAGGCTGGCCTTTGAGACGAATCCGCTCGCACCGACCTCCGTCGCCTGACGCTGGGTGACTGACGGATCGTTCTGGCTGACTATGATGACTTGAGTTTCGGGAAGTTCGCGACGAAGGACTTGCGTAGCCGTTGCGCCATCCATGCGGGGCATGGACACGTCCATCAGAACGATGTCCGGGCGCAATTGCTTGGCTTTTTCAAGTGCTTCAATTCCATCTGCGGCCTCACCACAGATGGCCCACTCTACTTGGTCGGCCAATAGGGATTGAATACCGCGTCTGACGGCATCATGGTCGTCGACGACAAGAATCCGAATTGGCTGCATCAACCCTCCCCAGGCACTTCTGTCCGGGCGGATACCAACGCATGGGAACCCACAAAAATAACCTACAGTTTAGAGGGCGCGGGAGTCATTTGTAACTCCGGTCTCGTCTAAGGGGGAGTACAGAATTTACTGTATTGACTGGGAATCTTCAGCCTTGGTCAGTGAGCCACTGGTCTAGTGGAGCCCTCGTTAGACCACCAAATAGAAACCAGTAGCAAACCGTTGCGATTCAGGCCGCTCCGCGCGATTCATCAGGTTGCTTTTGCTAGTCCAAAGTCGGCGGAGTATCCTTCGTGAATCCGCAGTGGAGGTCGCATGCCTACCCTGAAGACGCCGAATTCAAAGACTCTTCCCTCGCCCCCAAAGCCACGAAATCATGACGGCTGGATCCGTAAGTCTGATCTAGACGCCTGGCTGGATCGCTATCTTCCCGTGCCTACGCGGGTGATCTCGAACGAGGAATACCAACCCATTCCGCAAACTCCCCAGCAATGCCGTGTCGAGCAGGAGATCCTGGCTGGCGCCACGCAGCAGGCGAGCCGTATGGGGATGGATCGTCGTAAGTTTCTTCACGGAAGCTGCGGGATGGCGTTCGCCTTCGCCGCGATGAACAGTGTTTTCGGTCCGTTCTTTCGAGTGGAAGCGGCGGAACTCCTCGACCCAGCTGCCGTTGCCGAAAATAAAGAACACATGTTTATCTTCGATGTGCAGACTCATCACGTTGTCATGCCAAGCCAGAATCCCCATGCCGACCCGGATTTCTTGCGCGCTGTCGTGGGAATGCGCGACATGGCCAGCAAAATGAATCCTGCGCTCCATGATCGAAAGGGGAAAATCGAAGACGCCTACCTGGAGAATTACGTCAAGGAAATCTTCCTCGACAGTGAGACTGACGTCGTCGCCCTCAGCGCTTTGCCTGGCGAATCAGAAGAGACCGACGTTCTGACGCCTGAGGTCATCTACAAGTCTCGCAGTTGGGTGAATGAAATAACCAAATCGGCCAGGGTCTACAGCCATGGCTATTTCTCTCCAGATCTGGGCCAGCAGAATCTGGAGTACATGCATGCTCAAACCGAGAAACTGAAGATCGATGCGTGGAAAGGTTATAGCGGCGTCGCTCGCGCAAAGGGCAAGCAGGGTTGGCGCCTGGATGACGAGAAGCTAACCTACCCGGCGCTTGAGTTCTCAAGAAAAAAAGGAATCAAAAACATCTGCGTTCACAAAGGACTTCCATTTCCCGGCGATCCGGAGTGGTGGAGTCCAATGGATGTAACTCGTGCGGCGGCGGATTTTCCCGACCTCAACTTCCTGGTGTATCACTCCGGATTCCGGAGCTTGCAGGAGTCGTTGCCGGCAGCCGATAGTAATTTCAAGACCACCACCCACATTCCCTGGGTATCCGACATTTGTGCGTGGAAAAAGAAAAACCCTAAGGTCACCAACATTTATATGGAGATGGGCAGCACCTTCGCCTTGATGGTCTCAAGCAGTCCGCTGCTCGCTGCGTACGTTCTGGGCACGATCATCGATGCCTTTGGCGCAGATCACTTGCTTTGGGGAACGGACTCGATATGGTGGGGGTCTCCGCAATGGCAGATCGAAGCCTTTCGCCGCCTGGAAATGCCGGATGATCTGATGAAACGTTTCGGCTTCAAGCCACTTAGCAGCGACGTGAAGCGGCAGGTTTTCGGCATGAATGCGGCGCGGGTTTATGGCGTCGACCCGGCAGAGAAACGCAATCCCCTGCCGAATGATTACATCGACAAGTTGCGCAGACTCTACAAAAGTTCGGACAACGCGGTTCCAAGCAATACCCAGTACGGGTGGATTCGCGCTGACTCACTGGCGTATCACTGATGTGCTGGAGTTGCAGATTTGTGCCAAAGCAATTGCTACTGTCGCAAAGTTAGTGTTCCCAATATCGCCTGTTGCTTGGCGATCAATGACTGAACACCCTGGCTGGCTAGTGCAATCATGCTGCTCAGTTGCTGCTCGTCAAAAACTTGGTGCTCGGCGGTAGCCTGCACTTCTACCAGTTTGCGTCCGGCCGTCATCACAAAGTTCATATCCACGTCGGCGCGTGAGTCTTCCTCATAAGCAAGATCCAGCAGAATCTGGCCGTCGACAATGCCAACGCTGACCGCGGCGAGAAAGTCGCGTAGCGGAACTGACGTGAGCGTTCCCGCTTCAACTAGTTTTTCTAACGCCAGCCCGAGCGCAACAAATGATCCCGTGACCGATGCCGTGCGCGTGCCTCCGTCGGCTTGGATTACGTCGCAGTCGATCAGGACGCTGCGTTCTCCCAATCGCTGCAAGTCGGTTACGGCCCGCAGTGATCTTCCAATCAGCCGCTGAATCTCGTGAGTTCGTCCACTGGGGCGTCCCTTGGATAGCTCTCGCGGAGTACGAGTCAACGTTGAGCGGGGTAGCATGCCGTATTCCGCGGTCACCCATCCCTTGCCGCTGTTACGCAAGAACGGCGGAACGGCTTCTTCAACCGACGCCGTACAGATGACTCGCGTATTTCCAACTTCTATCAGTACGGAGCCTTCCGCTGTGCTGATGTATTCGGGAGTGAGCTTCACCGGGCGGAGTTGCTCTGGCGCACGATTGTCTGAGCGGTAGAACATCTCGAGATTCTAACAGCGCCCACCGATACTAAGGATAAGCAACGATTACTCTTTTCGGGAGTAAAGCTGGGCGACCAGCAGGTGCACGGCTGTGGCATCGTAGAAGCCAGAAAGATCAGCATGTCCGGCAAGCGTTTCGCGAGTGTGACCGTCCACCAGGATTTTCACACGCGAAATTCCCTGGACGTTCGCCGAGAGTGTCTCGACAAGGGACGCAATGGTCAACTCCTCCACCAAGATCCCCGAGCGGTGCTGCTCGGCGAAAACAGAGTTTGTATCAATCACGGCCAGCCCTGGATCAGCAAGATACACGCTGCGAATCTCCGCACCAGGCGGCAAGGCATGGGGTGAGTCCTTATTAAGGTAGATGGCAACCAAGGCGCGCAACAATTCCTCGGCATGTTCCTGGCGGCCGGAAGGCAAGGGAAGATTTGCGGGCTGGGTGCGGATTGCGCCCGGGCCATCGTCCGCGACATAGAGCGTGACCCGTTCTGTCGGCCCCGACACCGGCGGTCCGACCGGAGCATACTGCGCGGATGGTTCAGTCAATTGTGCCCGTCCGCGCATGCGCCAGACATAAACGCCCATGCCGAGCGCAACCAGCAACATCAGCGTCACACCGATCTTGAGGTGGCGAGGGATCATCGTCCTGACTCCAACCTCGCGCGCGCTCCCACAACTGCCGCTACCACCGCCGTGGCGATGGAATCCTGATACGCCGCGGAATTGACATCGGCCACCTGACTACCGGGAGGTGCGATCTCAATGGCTAGAGCCGGCGCCACGATATTGTTCAGGGGACGCAAAGGGGCGGCGAGCGTGCGAGCCGAGATCTGCTTTTTCTGTAGTTCCGCTGCAACCTGCGATTCGACCGCCTGCGTCAGCGGAAGGAATGAACCTTGCGCCGTATTCCAATCAAGAAAAGGGCCGCGGCTGGCATCCCCGGCCGGTATGAGTCCCGAGTACAACCGCACGCCGTTGCCTTGAGATGCTGCATGAATGCAGATGTAGATTTTCGACCGAGCTGCATTTGCGATCGTCGCCCGCTGATCGAGCGAAAGAACGCTGTCGGAATCGCGCACGAGAAGGCTGGTAATGCCACGTGCCTCTAAGTCACGGCGCAACCGGCGCGCAAAAGCCAGCGTCACGTCTTTTTCTGAAATCTGATCGCTAAGTGCTGCCCCCCGTTCCTCCCCTCCATGGCTGGGGTCGATCACCGCGAAATAAGCCGCAGGACTGGGCACCGCAGATGGCGCCGGTGTAGCCGGCATCAGTCCTCCCGGTGGTGTGGGCGGCTGAACTGCTTGCTTCTCCGGTTGCGGTGCGGGAGCGATCGTGATTCGGCGGCCGTTATTACTGAAACTCGCAAACAAGGGAACCGATCCATTGATCTGTATCTCAGCGGCTCCGTTGCCTTCGGAATAAGTCGCTGAAGGAATCATCGGACTGTCAAATTTCAATGTCTGCGAACCGGGAGGCACAAGCGGTTCACGGTTGAAGGTCATTCGCAACTGGCCTGGTCCCGTCGAAATCGTCGGATTCACCGGAGAGGTGAATTCGAGGACCAGGAACGGAGGTTCGCTGGTGCGATTGAGCTGCGCACTGAAGTGGACTGCCACATTCCCGATGAATAGACGCCGGGATGATTCATGGAAGTTGACCGGTCCGCCCAGGAAGGGCGGGAGAAGAATGCTCAAGGAATTGAGCGGTACCAAGCCGCGGCCGTTTTCCAAGATGAAGTTGGCGGGCAACTCAATATTTCGGCCGCGAACTTTGGCGCGCGCCTTTTCATTCGTGAACTCGCCTTCGACTTTGCCATAGCGAATTTTCCAGCGGGCCCCATCCACCTTTGCAGTCACCGTGCCGAGTGGCTCGAGGACTTCGAACAGTCCCACATAGTCATGGTTGTTCCGGCTGATAACGGGCAAGGTATAGTTTGCTGCAGTCGAGTAGATGGCAACGCGCTGTTCCTCATTGGCATATCCCGATAACAGCAACACTGCCCCTGAGACTACGAATAAACAAGCAAGAAAAAAGAGGACGCATGGTGTGAGCGTGAACCCTGGGCGCGAGGCTCGTTGTTTTGAAAAGCGCAAGGCAGAATCTCTGGACTTTCGTACTCTACAGTAGCGCCGTTCGGCTACTCCAGTGCGTAAATAGTGAGCCCACTCAGCAGCTTGGGATAGAAATCGGTCGACTTTTGGGGAAGCACCTCTCCGGCGAACGCTATCTCGCGGACTTGCTCCATGCGAACCGGGTTCATAAGGAACGCGATATTTGCACTCCCGTCACGCACCTTCGCCAGAGCCTCACTGGCTTCTCGCGTGTAGCTGATATTTTCTTGGTTGCGGGTGGCCTCTGCCGAAATGCCAAGCACGCGTTCCAGAACGCACTTGTGAAGTTGCACGACGTCGAGTTCCTGCTGCTGGGGTGAGAATTCTCTCAGGCTTTCCGATGCAAGCGTCTTTGCCCGATCGAGCAGGAAAGCACGCTCTGCAGTGATGGCCAGTAATGCGGTGCCAGATCGTCCGGCTTCGCGAAGGATCGAAGTTGCACGGGGAGCGTCGACCGAGGCATCGACTTCTTCCACCTCAAAATACTCGCTTGCCGCGGCTGCGAATGTCTCTGGTGATAGCGAACTCAGGCTGTGCACGAGACGGTGAGTAGGAAGGATCATCAGCCCCGGGCTGTCCATGTTGATGAACGTCATCATCGCGTACTCGAAGGGTGCATCGTTATTTCCGCCACTTCGAACCATGTCGCCGGCCGAGGATCTCTCCCGCGGAATGCCTGTTCCCGCAGCAGGTGCAGTCCGGCGCTCATCGCGGTAGGCGAGCGCCGTCTCGTAACGATGATGTCCGTCCGCAATAATCAACTTCTTATCCTGCATTTTCCCGCGCACCAGCTCAATCAGTGTGGAATCCGCGATCCGCCAAACCCGGTGACTTACTCCGTATTCGTCCCGAACGTTCATATCCGGCTCACCGCGAGGGGCAAGCAGCCCTTCGATTTCCGCCCCCGGATCGCTGTACAACATGAAGAGCTGTCCGAAGTGGGCCCGGGTGGCGCGCAAGAGATTGAGCCGGTCGGCCTTGGGCTTAGCCAGAGTATGTTCGTGGCGAAAAACGACCTTGCTCGAGTAGTCCTCCAGGTGTCCCAAGGCTATGAAGCCGGTCCGCTCTATCTCCTCTTTTCCGCCTGGCATGGTGAAGCGCTGGGAATAGACATAGATAGATGGTTGCGAGTCTTGTAGAAAAACGCCCTCCCGCCGCCAGTCCGCAAAGTGTGTTGCCGCTCGACTGTAAACGTTGTTTACCTCGTCATCGCTGGGGGAGATTTTTCCTAGAATAATTCGGACCAGGTTATGCGGATTTACTTGATAGTAGTGTTCCTGTGCGGCAGGATGAATTTTGTCATAGGGTTGCGTTACCACATCGGAAAGCGGTGCCCGGGAGGGGTCATAGCGTAGAGCGCGGAATGGTGAAATGGTGGCCATCGGCCAGACCTGAATTGTAGCAAGTAGAGAGGTTCAAGCTCCGCCATCAAACGCTGGAAGCAACCATATTTTACGAAGTTCATCGTAGGAAAAGACACCAGCGCCGTCAGGCTGTGGTACTATCCACCGCAATGAGGTAATTTTATGACCCGCCAGGATAGGCGCGGGTCTTCCGGCTCCCGAAGCCGGGTCTGCGCTGTGCACCTAGCGTATTTCCGGTCCTGCAAGAGGGTTATGCTGCGATCGCGTAAGCATGTTTTCGGCCTCTCCATAGTGCTCATGGTGATGGTGGTTGCGTGCTGTTCGTCCCTGACTCTCGCGCAGAGCCCCGTTGACGATGTTCACGTCAAACCTCGGGTAGAGCCTCCAGACCCCAACAAGCAGACTGCTGAGATCGTTGATCCCTCACTTAAGACGCACACCAAGCCCATGAAGGTGGACGTCGATTTGGTGTTAGTTCCAGTCACGATCACTGACCCCATGAACCGCCTGGTGACTGGCCTTGATCGCGAGAACTTCACGGTTTTTGAGGGAAAAGATCAGCAGATTATCAAGCACTTCTCAAGCGAGGACGCTCCTGTTTCTCTCGGCGTCATCTTTGACATGAGCGGAAGCATGAGCAGCAAGATCGAGCGTGCACGCGAGGCTGTGATCGAATTCTTCAAAACGGCGAATCCGCAAGATGAATTCTTCATGATCACTTTCGCCGACAAGCCGGAGCAGCTCGCGGATTTCACTTCTTCCGTCGAAGACATACAAGGAAAGCTGGTTTACACCATACCCAAGGGACGCACGTCCTTGCTCGATGCCATCTACCTCGGGGTGAGCAAAATGCGACAAGCAAAGTACCCAAAGCGGGCTTTGTTGATCATCTCCGACGGCGGCGACAATCACAGCCGTTATACCGAGGGGGAGATCAAGTCGCTGGTCAAGGAAGCCGACGTCCTCATTTATGCCATCGGCATTTATGACCACTACGCATCTTCGGAAGAGGAACGCTTGGGGCCCGCCTTGCTCAGCGAGGTATCGGAACTGACTGGTGGACGCACCTTTACCATCGATAACCCCAACGATTTAGGGGATGTTGCTACAAAAATAGGAATCGAGCTACGCAACCAATATGTACTCGGCTACCGTCCAAAGAATCCTGCACACGACGGCAAGTGGCGTAAGATAAAAGTAAAGCTGCTGCCGCCAAAGGGTTTACCGCCGCTGCGGGTTTATGCGAAGACGGGATACTATGCACCTTCGGAATAGCCGTGTACTGATCCTGCTGCTCTCGTTTGTTTTCATCAGCATAGGGACCGGGGCTCAAAGCCAGAGCCCGTCGTCCGCGCCTACTGACACGCCCGCTCCGCCATCGGTACCAGCCGGGGCCAGCACTACCGGCGCAGCCCAGGCCGGACAGCCATCCACAGGGGCTCAGCCAACTGTACCGCCATCAGGCTCAACCCAGCAGGCAACTCCGCAACAGGCCCCGCAGTCGACACCGGCCCAGACACCTTCAAGTCAGCAGGCGCCTCCACCTGAAACGTCAACTCCACCGGCACAAGTCCAGACGCCCCCCGGGCAGATCCAGACACCTCCCGGACAAGAGCCACCTTCTAACACTGACGAGGGCGGTTTTGTTTTCAAGGCTGAGGTTCAGGAAGTCATGCTTCATGCCACGGTGGTTGACGACAAGCAGCGCCTCATCACCAACCTGGATAAGGGTGCGTTCACCGTCTACGAGGATGGCAAACCACAGGCTATTACATCCTTCCGCCACGAAGATGTCCCGGTGGCGATGGGCATCGTGATCGATAACTCCGGCTCGATGCGGGAAAAGCGGGAGAAGGTGAACAAGGCGGCCTTAAACCTGGTCAAGGCCAGCAACCCGCAGGATCAGGTGTTTGTGGTCAACTTCAGTGACGAGTACTACCTCGATCAGGACTTTACGGGCAACATCAACAAGCTGAAAGAAGCTCTTGAAAAGGTCGAAACTCGCGGTGGCACGGCCCTCTATGACGCAGTTGTGGCCAGCGCCGATCACATGAAGCGCAATGCCAAACTGCAAAAGAAGGTTTTGTTCGTAGTGACGGATGGCGAAGACAATGCCAGCCGTGAGAGTTTGGAACAGGCCGTCCGAAGGGTTTCCGAAGAGAATGGTCCGACGGTCTATGCGATCGGTTTGCTAGGCGAAGAGAAGCAGCGCCGTGCCAAACGCGCCCTCCAGGTAATCGCCGAAAAGACCGGCGGGATGGCTTTCCTGCCGCGTACCGTCGACGAGGTAGATGAGATTAGCAGCGCTGTGGCGCACGACATCCGTAACCAGTACACCATCGGATACAAGCCCACTACTCCCAGAAGCGTCCCCGGTTATCGCACCATCCACGTCGACGCCAAGGCCAAGGGATACAACAAGCTTACGGTGCGGACGCGCAGCGGATACTACGCCGGGCAGGAGCGTGCCGCATCCCAGTAGGGACGTCACAGACTTGTGTGATGAGACTTCCGGGCGATTGACCTTTCTCGCCAGCTTTCATACCCTTTTGACTGTGGCCACAAAAACGATCGCAAGCGCCGTTCCCAGGATCGCGCAGGACATCACCGAACTGGTCGGCGAAACTCCCATACTCCAATTGAAGCGACTCACTCCGCCCGGCTTGGCCGACGTTTATGCCAAGCTTGAGTACCTGAACCCCGGCGGCAGCGTGAAGGATCGCGCAGCGATTGGAATGATTCGCCGCGCCGAGGCCGAGGGTCGCCTGCGGCCAGGAGGAACGATCGTCGAGGCCACCGCCGGGAATACGGGCATCGGCTTGGCGTTGATCGGTGTAAATCGCGGGTATAAAGTGGCGCTCTTTGTGCCCGAACATTTTTCGGAGGAAAAGGTAATGATCATGCGTGCCCTCGGCGCCGAGGTCACGCGTACTCCGGACGCCGAGGGCATGCAGGGTGCCATCCGACGCGCGAACGATCTGGCCGAGCGCGATCCCAACGCTTTCATGGCCGGCCAATTCGAAAATTCCGCCAATCCCGACTACCACTACGAAACCACCGCACGCGAAATCTTTGAACAACTCGAAGGAAACCTCGACGCCATCGTGATCGGCGCAGGAACAGCCGGAACATTTACAGGACTAGCGCGTTATGTAAAAGAGCGTTTGCCGAATGTGCTCGCGTATGCCGTCGAAACTCAGGGATCCGTGTTGGGTGGTGGACAGCCGGGAAAACATAAGGTAGAGGGTATTGGTGCCAGCTTTATTCCCAAAAACTTCGACGCGTCGGTCTGCGACGAAGTCATCATGGTCACGGATCCTGACGCTTTTGACATGGTGAAGCGCTTAGCGGCTGAAGAAGGCGTGCTCTCAGGTTCCAGCGGAGGAGCCAATGTGTACGCGTCCCTGCAGGTAGCCAAGCGATTGGGGCCAGGGAAGCGCGTGGTTACGATGATTCCAGATTCGGCTGAACGCTATCTCTCAAAGAAGATTTTTGAAGGCGGCATTTAGCCTTGTTATGCGGGGTGGGGCCCCTTTAAGGCTGGGGTTGAATCCATCTCGCGACGGACATCACCTAATTCTCTAAATTCCATTTGCAGGACATTGCATGTTCAATAAAAGACAGCGCCCCGGGTTTGCTACGCTCGCCGTTCATTCCGGCCAGGAACCCGATCCTTTGACCGGATCGGTTACGGTCCCGATCTATCCAACCTCCACCTATGTTCAGGAAGAACTGGGCAAGCACAAGGGATACGAGTATTCACGTGTCTCAAACCCGACCCGTGATCGCCTCGAACAAAATCTCGCAGCCCTCGAAGGAGGAAGTACCGCGCGGGTATTCGCCAGCGGCATGGCGGCCATCAACGCGATCGCTACCATGTACAAGTCCGGTGATCACGTGGTTTGCGGAAACGATCTCTACGGTGGAGTGCCTCGCCTGTTCAACCAGGTGTTGAGCGACTTCGGCATGGAGTTTTCTTACGTCGATAGCTCCGAAGCTGGAAACGTTGAGCGTGCTTTCCGCAAGAACACCCGCATGGTGTACATCGAGACCCCGACCAATCCGATGATGTCCATTAGCGATATCCAGGCAATCAGCCGTATCTGCCGCCGCAGAAAAGTCGAGCTCGTGGTCGACAACACATTCATGTCTCCCTACTTTCAAAAGCCGATAGCCTTGGGCGCGGATATGGTGGTCCACTCGACCACGAAGTTCCTCAATGGACACAGCGATGGATTAGGCGGCGTTGTCGTCTGCACCAAGGCCGAGCAAGCCGAGAAGTTAGCCTTCCTCCAGAAAGCCGCTGGCGCGATACTCTCTCCGTTTGAATGCTGGCTGGTGCTGCGCGGCGTGAAGACGCTGGCAGTGCGCATGGAACAGCACGATCGCAATGGACGCCTGGTGGCGGAGTACTTGTCCCGACATAAGAAAGTCCGGAAAGTCTTCTATCCCGGCCTGCCCGACCATCCTCAATACCAATTGGCCAGGAAGCAGATGACGGGATTCGGATCGATGATTACCTTTGAGACCGGATCACGTTCCAACGCTAACCGGATGTTGAAGCGGGTTCGCGTATGTTCTCTCGGCGAATCGTTGGGCGGAGTTGAAACTTTGATTTCCCATCCGGCGACGATGACGCATGCCGCACTGGGAGAGAAGGGAAGACGTGCTATCGGCATCACCGACGGCATGGTCCGAATCTCGGTTGGCATCGAAAACGTGGAAGACATCGTCACCGACCTTGACCAGGCATTGAGCGCAATATAGGACCGGTTACTCGATGACGCGCGAGTGGAATTCTTCGACTTACGATCGAATCTCCGGTCCACAGGTTAGCTGGGGAAAGAAGGTGCTCTCGCGTGTTGCATTGGGAGGCGACGAGACATTACTTGACGCCGGCTGCGGAACCGGACGCCTAACCGCGGATCTTTTGGAGGCTCTTCCCAAGGGGCGTGTGATTGGTCTTGACCTCTCACAAAACATGCTACGGACGGCCCGCGAGAATCTCGAGCCGCGCTTCTGCGGCCGATTGCAGGTTGTCGCTGCTGATCTCTTGTCTCTTCCTTTCGATCAGGTATTCGATGGAGTGTTCAGTACGGCCGCCTTTCATTGGGTCATGGACCATGACCGGCTATTTGAGCAGCTATTCCATGCTCTGATCCCTGGCGGATGGCTGATCGCCCAATGTGGCGGCGGTCCAAACCTTGCGCGCCTCCGCGACAGAGCCAACCATCTCATGGCATCGCCGAAGTTTGCCACCTTCTTCGACGGTTTCGTCGAGCCTTGGCTTTATTCCGACGCCGAGTCGGCTGGCGAGCGTCTATGCCGCGCCGGGTTCATGGAGGTTGAGACAAGCCTCGAAGCCGCTCCGACAGTTTTAGAGGACGCCAGCCATTTTTCAGAATTTATTGAATCCGTGATCTTCCACCGTCACCTCGAGCGAATTCCTGATCAAGCGTCGCGCGGGCAACTTATCGCCGAACTCACTGCCGCCGGAGCCAGCGACGATCCACCCTATTCCCTCGATTATTGGCGCCTGAACCTGAGCGGGAAAAAGCCAAGAGCATAGTGAACGCGCGTAAGTCTAGGAATTGCTAGCCGCTACAGAGGTAACGTTTTTCTTGACTAATATTCTATATTTCTGCAAATATAGAAATATGCAAAAGGCTCCAGAGCGGATCGCAACCTATGCCGACAGATTTTCAGCGATGGGGACCGAAGCGAGGCTGCGCATCATGCAACTGCTGTTGTCGGCCCATCCTGAAGGAATGGTTGTCGGTGAGATTCAGGAAGAACTTGAAATTCCGAACTCCACACTATCGCACCATCTCGACAAGCTCCGGAACGAAGATTTGGTGCAAGTCAATCGTGAAGGCACCTTTCTCCGATACACGGCAAATACTGAGGCTTTACAAGAGGTCCTGCAATTCCTCTATGCCGAATGCTGCACTCGAAACAAGGCACTCAAGCCAAGGGACATCGTCCAAATCACTGACAGGAGGACACAGTGAACACTACAGGCATTAAAGAAGTGGTGAAGGAAAAGTATGGTCAGGCCGCGCTGCGTGTGAAAAGTGGAGGCAGTAGCTGTTGTGGTGCGGCTCCCGCCAGCGGACTCTCATGCGATCCGATCACCTCTAATCTCTACAACAGCTCTGAGGCTTCACAGATCCCCGAAGAAGCGATGCTCGCGTCGCTCGGATGTGGCAACCCAACTGCGCTTGCCAAGTTAAATCCCGGCGAAATTGTTCTCGACCTTGGCTCCGGGGGTGGAATCGACGTTCTCCTGTCTGGCCGTCGAGTGGGACCAACAGGCAAAGCTTACGGTCTTGATATGACCGACGAGATGTTGGCGCTCGCGAATGAGAACAAAGACAAGGCGGGAGCAGAGAATGTAGAGTTCCTCAAAGGAGAGATCGAAAACATTCCTCTACCCGACGATTCAGTCGACGTCATCATCTCCAACTGTGTAATCAATCTGTCGGCTGACAAGGATCGCGTGCTGCGCGAAGCCTTCCGGGTCTTGAAGCCCGGCGGCCGTTTTGCCGTTTCAGACGTGGTTACGCGCGGCGCCATTCCCGATGAAATCCGGCAGAAGGTTCTGCTCTGGGTCGGTTGCATTGCGGGAGCGCTGGACGAAACCGAATATCGTTCGAAACTGCAAGCTGCCGGTTTTGATCGTATCGAGGTTGAGCCTACGCGGATATACGCGATCGACGAGGCCCGTGAATTTCTCGCCTCCGCAGGAGTCGATGTTGACGCAATCGCCTCGCAAGTAGACAAGAAGTTCATGAGTGCCTTTGTGCGCGCTGTCAAACCCGAGAATGCCGACACGAAATCTTGTTGTGGCCCCACGTGCTGCTCGTAGGGGAGTGCTCCAAATGGAAAAACACTACAACGTCCTTTTTCTGTGCACCGGCAACTCGGCACGCTCGATTCTTGCCGAAGCTATCTTGAACTTCAAAGGGAAGCCGAACTTCACGGCCTACAGCGCAGGCAGCCATCCAGCCGGGACTGTGCGTCCCGAAGCACTACACCAACTCGAACGGTCCCACGTTCCGTTTGCAGGTCTCCGAAGCAAGAGTTGGAACGAGTTCTCGCAGCGAGGCGCTCCCAAGCTCGATTTCGTGTTCACGGTTTGTGATAACGCTGCGAACGAAGTCTGTCCCACATGGCCGGGACAACCGGTAACAGCTCACTGGAGCGTTCCCGACCCGGCTGCTGTTCGTGGTAGCAGCATTGATGTAGAGCGCGCCTTTCGAGAGGCTTTCTTCGTATTGGAACGGAGAATCGGCCTTTTCCTCTGCATTCCATTCCAGGCTCTCGATAACCTCGCGCTTAAGCGAGAGCTCGATATCATCGCTCAATCAACCTCACCGGTCGCGCCGGGGAGGTAAGCCGAGGAGCTATCTTCGCCGGGTGTTTTTCCTTCCCGGCCTACCTGCTGCCTTCTTCGCGTTCTTTTCTTTCCTGAGCATCCACGCGGTTCGTAGCGCTCCCTCCAGCACGTCTTGATCCGCCTTTGCGAGGCGAATGTGCGTCATGCCCATCCTTCCCCATCCGCCGGGAATCGGGAGAAACACTTCCGGCAATTCGCTGACGAAGGCTGCTTGCTGCTCCAGCGTAAGCATGAGATTTCCGTAGCCCTGCTTCTCCGAGGCCAGCGTCGCGAAAATTCGCCCGCCCACACGGAAGTCAGCCGCACCCATATGCGAGCCTTCCTCCGCGCCTTCCAAGCTCAACGCGATTCGGCGAAAATCGGACGCTTTCATCACGACATTCCTAGCCCCAGGAATTTGTCATCCCGAGCGCAGCGAGGGACTTGCGGTTCGCTGCAGAACGACAAATGCTTGCGCTCCATCGACCAACAACTAACGCACCGACTCATCGATCCACTTCAAACAAGCCAGGCTGCCGCTTTCAATGGCGAAGGCAATGCACTCCGGCATTTCATATGAGTGCAATTCCTTGATCGTTTCGCAGACTCTGCCGATTGCCGTGCCGAATGTCTTGATCAGGAGCAGGAACTCCTGCGACTCTTCGATCTTTCCCTGCCATCGGTACACTGATTCGATTTGTGGGACGATGTTGACACAGGCGGCGAGACGTCGCTCAACCAGCGTGTGTGCAATCTTGTGAGCCTCTTCTTTCGATCCGGCGGTGGTGAGGACGAGCTTGTTGTTGGTCATAAGCATCCATCAGCGAACGATAGAGATCTACGGTCATTCGCCGAAATCTCGGGCCTCCAATTGTAGAGAAAGCGTGGGCCAATTCAAATCAAGCCACCAGGCGTCGGTCCGGCTCCAACTAGACTAGAGGTGAGTTGCTGGATCTGCAGTTGAATTGGTGCAACTTGCCAATGTTGGTTCCTCCTTCAACAAATGGAAGAACTTCTGCTTGACGTTTCAACCCAAGGAGACGTTCACTAAAAAGTTGTGTCTCTACAACGCGCGGCCGCGCTCGCACGGCTGCTGTGCGGACAACCATGGACTTTCAGGTGACCCGGCTGAAGAAATTTCGCGAGATCCTGCCTTCAGAGGCCGGGGTACGTGCGCTGGTCAACCGCGCGCCACAGGCGGAAGCCTGGGCAGACCGATCTATGGAACGTCTGCGCCCTGCAATGATGTGGCTCTACACTTCGAGGCGCAGGCTGGCCACCACGATGGTTGCGGTGCTGACTGTATGGTTGTTTGTCCACGTTATGTTTGGCGCCAATGGCATGGTGGTATATCGCCAAAAGAAATCGGAGTACCAGGACCTGCGGCAACAACTAGATCAGCTTCACAAAGATAACGACAGCTATACCGATCGAATCAAGTCTCTGAAAACCGATCCAGAAACGATAGAAAAGGAAGCGCGTGAACAATTGCACTACACGCGACCGGGTGAATACGTGTACGTAACTCCGACTTCTCCTCCGCCGGCCCGAACCAACGACCGTGCTGCTCGCAAGTAGCTCGACCCACAGAATTTACATCCTGTTACAACTGGCTGTGATATAGTTCCGCCGCTTGGGTGCTTGCAACGATCGTAGGACTCCCGCGTTGATTGGTGAAGGCGGCACCGTGGCACGCATCAAGCATGAAAATTGCGGCGACGCCGCAAGGTCAGGAGAAATTCTGCTATGAAGAAATTGCTGTGGCTATTGCTTGTCCTCTCCCTGGTAGCGTTCACGCTGACGTTTTCATACGCAAGCCCTAACGAAACGGTCAACGGGTGGGTTAGCGATTCTCAATGTGGTGTGAAAGGGGCCAAGGAAGGCTCCGAGGCTTGCACCAAGAAGTGCATCGAGAAAGGCGCAAAGATGGTCGTGGTCACCGACAGCGATCAGAAGATCTTGACTGTTGATAATCCCGACGCACTTAAGGGCCATGAGAGACATCACGTCGCCGTGACCGGCAAAGTGAATGGCGACTCCATCCACGTGGACAGCGCCAAGATGCTTTGAACTGATTTTCGGAAAGAAGAAGGCGACCCCGCGTGGGTCGCCTTTACTTTTTGCAGCGTTTAGGTGGGATCTTCCGCGACCGTGACTGTACTCACCGCACCACGCCTTCGAGTGGTGAGCTGGCTGTCGCGTAGAGTTTCTTTTCCATACGTCCTGCCATGTAGGCTTGGCGTCCCGCCAGCACGCCATTTTTCATGGCTTCGGCCATGAGCACCGGGTCTTGCGCGTTGGCTATGCCGGTGTTCATCAGTACAGCATCTGCTCCCAGTTCCATCGCGATGGTTGCATCGGAGGCCGTCCCGACTCCCGCATCGACGATTACTGGAACCCCGGTGATCATCTCCCGCAGGATGCGGATGTGCGCCGCATTCTGTATTCCCAGACCGCTGCCAATCGGCGCGCCCAGTGGCATGATGGCGCTCGCGCCAGCATCTAGAAGCCGCTTGGCGAACACGATGTCATCAGAAGTGTAGGGAAGGACCGTGAATCCCTCTTTCACCAGCACACTCGTTGCTTCGAGCGTTGCCTGTACATCGGGATAAAGCGTAGCCTGATCGCCGATCACCTCCAGCTTGACCCAGTCCGAAATGCCAACTTCACGTCCCAATCGGGCTGTGCGGATCGCTTCGTCTGCCGTGTAGCAACCCGCGGTGTTCGGCAACAGGAAATACTTCTTAGGATCGATATAGTCGAGCAATGACTCCTTACTGCGGTCCAGGTTCACACGCCGGACGGCGACGGTCACCATATCAGCGCCACTCGCTTCCAGTGCGCGCCCGGTTTCCTGAAAGGACTTGTACTTTCCCGTGCCCACGATCAAGCGGGAGCGGAACTCTCGGCCAGCAATGATGAATGCGTCCCTCATGCAAATATTGTAATGAAGTTCAGGCCACTCGGGCGTAGACCCCGCGAAAAAGCCTGCGACTCGAGCCCAAGATGGTCAGGGGGAAGACTAGTCATCCTGAGAAAAGTGGCCCATCAACCGAGCGCGGCTAAGGACCTGTTTCTTGCCCAACGACAAACGACTAACGACTGAACAGTATTCCTGCCTCTCGGCTTTGCTCGGTGTTCTTGGCGTGCTCGGCGGTTAACGGCCTCCGTGATACTCTCATCCAGACTCCATGGCCTTTGCCACCATCCTCGCCTCTCCATGGTTTCATTGGGCTGTGGTCGCGGGGCTCTTTATATATGCTTGCTTCCGGCGCACGCTCGGCACCTGGATCCTTCTTGCCATGGTTGTCGGAGCT
>DATBFG010000104.1:0-8198 GCA_036558645.1 Terriglobales bacterium | reverse complement strand
GCGCGCCCGGAATAGCCTTTCGTCAGCAAGACGAAGGCAATTTCGAGCTTTATACCTTATGCCTCATCCGAGCTGTCCGACCTTCCGGGCATGTTGCAACGAGAGCTTTGACGTTGTAACAAGCAGATCAGATTCTGCGATATTACGTCCTCGGTCTCACCTGTATATGCTCGGACCGCATGGCCCCGCATTGAGGTTTGTTTGGCATGGATGTTAGCGGAAGCTGCTTGTCCGTAAACATCCAGATGATTCGTTTTTTGATGGGCCTTCCACGCTTTCTCTACCGCGCGTGTTGCTTCGGGTTCGTCGATGGCAAAACGGCTTACAGACAGGATCATCGCTTGCATGGTCACGTGAGGTGGCGCGCTCTCACCGATATGCCCACATTCCGGACACTGAGTCACGGAAGAAGGAATCTGACGTTCGCGCCGGATCCGCTGAAGCATTTCATCGAGGTCATCACGTAGACGGATCATGGCTTCGAACAGCATCTCTCGACGCCATCTCGAACGCAACACCTCGACCATCTCTTCAAACCAAACACGTTGAAGATCGCCGGATGCCATTCGCTTCACTATAGTTCCAGTCAGCGTTCTGACGGAAACAAGCGCCCAACAGTCATATCCCATCTTCGAGAATCGCTAGTCGCGATGTGTCTAGTAATCCGTTCCGATGTTGCTCGGGACGGTAACTGGCGGATAAGTGGATCGCAGCTCCCTGTGGACCCACGCAGTCGCGAGACTCGACACTGGCTCGTGTCGGCCAATCTCGAAATTTCACGCGACGCGCTCACGGCTCCTCTATTTCAGAACCGACACTCCTATCGGGATTTAAACGGCGGGTTTCTTCGGTCGCAGACAAGATCTTGATTTTTATCCCTGTGGCTCGATCTCCCCCAGCCGCCACGTCTTGTCAAACCAGTGCTCCAGCGGGCCATAGAGGCGGAAGAGAATGAACCAGCCTTTGCCGGGAATCGTCTGTACCCAGTTATTCTCGTAGCCTTCAGGGGCTTTAGGGCCGAAGTAGATGTCGACCGAGCCATCAGAATTCGTCTTTAGGCCCTTGATATGGCTGCTCACGCTGGGGAACTGCTGGTCTCTCTGCAACAGCGAGCGCGTCTGATTGTCGTAGACGACAGCAGACCAGAAATCCTTAGCCGGAACGTTGGGAGCAAGGTGGAGCTTGTAAGTCTTGGCACCATCAAACGGATTGCCCTGTGAGTCCTGAACAGCCCACGGGTATTGCGAGCCCTGGCCCACCATCTTCTGCTCCATTGCCGGCGTGTCGCCTCCGGCGAGATAGAAGAAGTTGATCGCTCCATCCAGATCGCTCACACCGGGCGAGTCTTCGAACTTATAGCCCCCCAAGTAAGGCAGTCGCCAGGAGCTGTTGGGATAGTAGTAGGCGTCGGGGTTACGCATCTTGTAGGTAATGGCGCGTGCGGTGACAGCACCAATGTTGGCGGCGTCTTCCAGGATCTTCTTCATCCGCGCATCGGGATTGAACGGCTTGCCCTTGGCAATGCCGATGGACGCAAAAAGACCGAGCGTGGTCGGATTGCTTCCCGTGCTTGGTTCTTCCTGAATGGCCTCATTCAGTAAAGTCCAATACGAGAAGTCCGTCGGATAGTCGAAGTTCGTGTAAATCCCCGATCCATTGACAAACTTCATCGCGGGCGGGTTCGCCGCATCAGCAAGGTTGTAGATCTTGAGATTCTTCTTGATCGATTCGACTGCGGGCTTCGTCGAGCCATCGACAAGATAGCCTCGGATGAGCAGCGAGTTTCCATACGTGGCGGGGCGAATGACGAAGTAATCCGATGGCACCTCGCCCTTGTAGCCGGGAGGCAGCACAAGGTATTTTCCGCCCTGCCCTTTGTCTGCACCGGTGATGCCTGCGTCGGCCGCCCAGTGATACCAGAAGTCGTCAATGATGCCGAGGACCTTGGGCGGAATCTCCAGGATCAACGGTCCCTCATGTGTGTCCAGCCAGATAAAGTTATAGATCGTGTCGTCGTTCTCCGTGAGTTGAATGGTCCTTGAGTCGGTAAGATTCTCGGTAATGAAATCGGTCTGATTGTCCGGCCCGAGTTTACGCAACTCGTCCCGCATGGCGGCCTGCTCCACAATCGGAAGCGCCAGCAAGAAGGCCTGAAGCGCGCGCGATCTATCCAGATTGTCGTAGATTTTCTCGACAGTATCGGGAAGAGGGTAGCCGTGTTTGAGATGCAATGTGCCGATAGAGGTCTCGACCGTGTCCGGCGTGGCGACCCCAGGTCGCGCCGGCGTTTGATATTTGTACTGCTGCGCATTGGCAGGAAGCACCGAAATCGCTAGCAGCGAAAGTGGGGAAAGAATCGATAACAGCATTCTCATGGAGCCTCCATCCAACATTTCGAAGTTAGGTACGTATTCATCCTGCTCTCCTTTTCAAAATCCGGCATCAACGTTTCGGGAAGCGCTGCGCATCTTGTTTTCCTTGGACTCGAAAGCCAGACGCCTCAACTCACTTTCTTGATCGGCGGCGGGGTCCACGCTCCGGTCAGCACCTGTTCCTTCGGCCAGTACAACCGCAGCGACACATTAAACGATCCCGCGTCGGCAGGCAGCCAGTTCGATTCTTTTGCCTTCCCCGGAGAATCATGCTGAAGATAGATGTCCAGTGACCCGTCCGGATTGAACTTCAGCTTGTCTCGGTCGCCAATGGCATATCGGTTAATCGGATTCGCCACAAACGTCTGTTTTGCGGTGTAAGCCGTCAGAGACCAGAAAGCATTCACCGGCGGTGTCTGTCTTTTGTCGAAGTGAACGACATATTTATTAGCGCCGTTCAGCGGATTGCCATCGCCATCACTCCGCGCCAAAGGATAGACCGCGTCGTCCGGTATGTTGGCGCCAAGCCCGACGCAGTCAATTCCTGCACGCGCGTCGTAGTTCGTGCCATAGATTCCAATATCTCTGGTCGTAATCATCCAGCCGTTCACGGGCTTGTTGTTCCAGGGATTGTGCGCCAGTTCCGCTACCTTTTTCTTTCCGTCGTCTACTCCATCCGTAATCGCCTTCGCAGTATCGCTTCCGTTCTTATTCAGATCGAATGATTGCCCAGGAACGACACCGATGCTCGCCAGCTTCGCTACCATCGGCGCATCAGCAGCAGCGGGCGGGTTGTTCTTCATCAGCATGGCCAGCCGGTTGAAGAATGTCGCTGCATCCATCGCTGCAACAGCATCAACAGGAGGTGTCTTCATGTCCGCCTTCGGATCGGTTGGCACGTCGCTTGGTGGAGTGTAGGGCTTTCCCCATGCGCTCAGCGGGGTTAGTTTGTACTGCGCCTGTATCGCATTCACGGCCTTAAAATCGGACTTGCCATTCGTCTGTGTCCGCCCGATGATCCACGCCATGTCCGTCGGCGACTTGATCTCCTTTAATCCCGCTGGCAGAGAGCCCGTCCAATTTGGCCCTGTAATCGCGAAATTTCCCTTGCCGGTCCCGGTCGTTCGCTTTCCTGGCGAAGCGAACACATTTGTCCATCCATCCAGCATCGGCAACAGATAATAACGTCCATGCGTGTCCGGAACGCTCAATATGATAGGCCCCTGCGCCAGGTCAAGCCATGCCGATGAATACAGCGTGTCTGCATTGGGGCTGACGACGTCGGTGAACGTGGCGTCCGGAAAAGTCTTTACATGGCCGAACTGGTTGGTGGGTGCCAATCCCGCGCCGATCGGATGCGGAACATCCGTCAGCTTCGCCCGACTCGCATCCATCAGCACCAGCGGATAACCATATATATAGGCATCCTGCGCCACAGTTCGTGCAGCACTCGCCGTCTCGTTTGCCGCTGCCGGTGCTTGCTTCTCCTGCTTACACCCTGAAAGCGCTAACACGAAAGACGCCAAAGTCAGAACGAAACCACTTCGCGAATGAATGTTCATCCTAGTTTAGAGGCCAGGGACCAAAAGAAAGGTTTACAATCTTGAAACGAAAGATCTACGCCTGTCTAGGGCTAGGATCCTGACAAGTGCCTGCCTTATCAATCAGTTGCGCCCCGACCTCGATGGTGGTTTAACGATCTACATCCAGCACGACAGTCCGGCCAAGGATAACGAGATGAATTGGTTGCCTGCACCGGCGAATGGTTTCTTTCTCGTCATACGTCTGTATCAGCATGAGGAACGAATGTATCGAGGAGAATACATCCTTCCGCCTTTGCAGAAAATTAAGTAGCTACAAGCGAGTCGCAGATAACTTGACAGTTCACGGCATCGTGCTGCGTTTGACTCGGCGTTTTTCTTTTCATTTGACCCGCTGCACAGCTGTTGGTTTTCCAGGTGCCGTCCGCCACTTGCTTCTTGGGGGCATAGAGCCTCAGGGCCAGCTTGAAGGGCTCATCCTTGGGGGCAGGCAGCCAGTCCAGCAGCGCCGTGGACGAGGCGGCGGTGGGATAGCCACCCTTGAACTCAAAGTCGCCGAAGCGGGTTTTTGGCGGTCTCGGCGCCGAGCCAGCCGTGATGATCGGCGCTTTGTGGCGCCGGCTATTGGTTGGGCTGCGGCGTTCCACCACCGCCACATCCGACAAGCGTCACTAGCGAGGCGAATAACGCCGCAAAGACGACTGCAATTTTGATTCTCATGGCAGCTTTTCCACTTCACTATTTGCCTGCGATGCACCTTATCCTCACGCTTAGAGAGATTTACGTGACGAAAGGATTTAATTGTTTTCGCCGGCCGGGATTGGTCTGCTCGTCGCCTTACCAAGCCCAACATTTTTTATTTTAATCAATCGAGCTCTCAATTGTGTCCAAGCGACGACTTGCGATCGTTACAGCAAACTGAACCGTGTCCATAAATTTAGACTGATAACTTCCGCGACAGCCCTCTGGCTGCTGATGTATTTTTTTTCTGGCTTGGCGCAAGAGCCGTCTTCGCCATCGCCCGGTCAGCAATCCGCCGGCGCACAAACGCCGGCGGCCGGCGAGACCGAAGCTCCGCGCGGCCGATGTCGCCATGTACGCCGGCTTTACAGAAAGCAGCCCAGAACCCAGTCGCCAGCATGATCAGCGTTCCCATCCAGAACAACAGCAACTTCGGTCTCGGTCCCTATGATCGAATTCAAAATGTATTGAACGTTCAGCCGGTGTTTCCCTTTCGGATAAGCGAAAATTGGAACCTGATTGTTCGGTGGATCGCCCCGATTGTTTGGCAGCCAGCACCCGGAACAGCCAACCTGGAAGTGTACGGTATTGTGGCAAATACTCCCGAATGCCTGGTCGCCCAAGAGGTGCAGAAACAGGCGGGCGTGTTTGGGTTCGGCGATATGAGCCCGACGTTCTTTTTCGCACCGGCAAAACCGCACAAAGTCATTTGGGGCGCGGGTCTTCGACCATTATCCAGATGGCGGACTATTCTTCCAGATCAAGTGTTTACGGGATGCACAGGTCCTCCACATTTTTCGTCCTGAGGTTTCTACGGATTCAAGTAGGGATCGTTCGCCATGCGGATGAACGCCGCTTCCGATGCGGGAGAAGAGCTGATCCGCCAATCCGCTTCTTTGTTCACGTCGAACCAGACGAGCCCCTTGATGAGCGGGAAACTGTTTCGCAGGGTAGGGATGATCTCGTCAATCCACTTGGCCTTATCTCCACCAGCTTCGGCGGACGACATTTCTCCAATCAGGATGGGCTTTTTCTTCTTTGCAAGAAGAGGGTAGATGTTCCTGAAAACGTCGTGGAAACTCTGCCAGCCGCCATTCTTTGTACCCCAGTTGTAGCCATCGACGCCGGTCCAGTCGACGTAACTGTCGCCTGGGTAGTAATCCATCGTATGCCGGTTTTCTCCATCGACATCCGTGACGTTCGGACACCATGCCCAAACCACATTGGCCGCTCCTGCAGCCACGAAGAGGTCGTGAATGTGTCGATAAGCGGAAACGTATAGGGAGGCGTTGTTGCCGCTCCATGCCTCGTCACCGTTCATCTCGGCGGCAAAGTCGAGGAAAAACTTCTTGCCGAGTGCTTTGGAGCCTTTCGCGCGCGCCATGATCGTGGCATCGAGGCTCCCGTCGACGATCTTGGCGAAGTCGATGTGGTGGGGTTCCCAATTGACCAGAGGGATGCGTCCTGCCGCCAAGTCTGCTTTGGTGACGGTGCCAGTCCAATCGGCGTCCCATGCGTAGTATGTCAAGTGAATGGGAAGTGTCCTCCCAAGCTTCGCCGCCGCCTGAGCTACGCTCCCAGCGCCATAATATTGTCCGAGCAACGCACCCGATGGGGGCTCGAGGATGGACGATCCGCTTGACGCGAGGGCGGGTTCTGCGGGGCCGGCAAGCGATGCGTAAACGAGAAAAGTCAATACAACTAGCCGAGCGGTTTTGCAAGAAAGTTTTCGCATGGATATGGCTCCTGAGAGGAATATCAAACCGATGATCGGCAGCGCTTCAGAACGCGCTTTGAGCCAATCTCACCATAGCCGACTATCCGACCAAAAAAAAATGCGGGTATCGGGCAGATCTCCAGACAGCCCGGGGTAAGATAGAAACACGTTTTGAACTTCGTATTCCAACATTCGAAGTTAATCGCACTTGCGGCAGTGATCTTTCTTCTCTCCGCCAATCTGGATAACATACCGGACTGCCCGGAGTTGCTGAATACGAGATCGGGATCTATCGTCCTTTTAGGTGCCCACCAACCCCCGGCGGCACTTGCTGAAGCGGTGCATACGGTCTGGGGAGCATTGCCGCGACCTGAAAACGGTGCGCAAGGCATCTCAGATGCGGTCACTGTGTTATCTCCGCCTTGCGTCACGTGTTCCTTCCATCAGGCTGCCGATCCTTCTCCCCCAACAGCGTAGCCGCGGCGTATTAGTTTGTAGCACCAATCTTGTCGAGGGTGCCTTCATGCACTACCTGTTGGGAGTTGTTTGCGCGCAATGACGGGTACTCCAGTATCTGTTTGGGAAGCAGCATGTCCTGTGGGAAGGTATCACGGCTTGAACACTTGCAGGGTGGGGGTAAGTCTGATCGACGATCGACGAATCATCCGCCTCGACTGTAGCAGATAACGAAAGGAGAGGCGAACGTGCAGACTTCAGAAATTTTCAAAGCTTGGGGAAAGATCTTAAGAGGTCAACGACCTTCCCTCTCCATCGAAATTACGCGGGAATGCCCGCTTCGCTGTCCAGGATGTTACGCCTACGAAGATGCCCATCTCGGAGGAGGCGTGACGCTACGCGAATTGAATGACCGCAAGGGACAAGAACTGATAGATGGGGTTATTGAAGTAGTTGACCGGTTGCAGCCGCTCCATCTTTCGCTAGTGGGTGGCGATCCGCTCGTGCGCTATCGGGAGTTGGAGACCCTGGTACCGCTTCTGCTTGCCCGCGGCGTTCACGTCCAGGTCGTCACCAGCGCGTTCCGGCCACTCCCATCAACCTGGCCCACTTTGCCGCATGTGAATGTAGTGGTGTCGATCGATGGTTTGCAGCCGGAGCACGACAACAGACGCAAGCCGGCCACCTACGAACGTATTCTCAAAAACATCGAAGGACGAAGGATAACCATTCACTCCACCATCACGGGGCAACTGATAAAGCAGCCCAGCTATTTACGGAAATTCCTTCAATTTTGGACGCCCAGGCCCGAAGTGAATAAAATCTGGTTCAGCCTTTTCACGCCACAGAGAGGTGACGATCTTCCTGAGATTCTCACCACAACAGAACGTAGCCTCGTCATCACCGAACTCTTGCAGTTGCGAAAATCTTTTGCGAAACTCGACATGCCGGAGGGGCTGATACGTCAGATTGCATCGCCGCCTCACACTCCCGAGGAGTGCGTGTTCGCGTTGACAACGCAGACAATTTCAGCCGATCTCAGGACAAAAATCACGCCCTGCCAGTTCGGCGGCGATCCGGATTGCGGGTCTTGTGGCTGCATCGCCTCGATGGGTTTAGCGGCGATTGCGAAGCATAAACTCGCAGGAATTGTTCCTGTGGGAGCGATCTTCAGATCTTCTATTAAGATCGGAAGGCTGATTTCTACGCGAGAGTCGGAGCCGCCGCCCGTTATCCCCGCCTTTCGGGTATTGCCTTAGTGAAAGAGGTGGCACTTAGATGAGATCGACGAAGAACACCTGGAACGAGCCGCCGGAGCTTAAGAGCCTTCGAGAGTTGTCGGCCCGGCTAGGTTCCGATCGCCTGCTAGTG
>DATBFG010000103.1:0-8397 GCA_036558645.1 Terriglobales bacterium | reverse complement strand
GGCGCACGATGTTCCGATGATGGGCCTGGGCGCTCTCCTCCTGATGTTTTGCTGGTTTGGATTCAACCTGGGTTCAGTTCCATCGTACGGAAACATCGCATCGGATCTGCCGCTGGTCGCGATTAATACATTAGCCGCGATTGCGGGCGGAATTATGGGATCGATGATTGGCACATGGATCACAGGGAAGCCAGATCCAATCGTCACGCCGAACGGTGGGCTTGCTGGAGCGGTGGCAATTTGTTCGGGCGTGCATCTTGTGCACCCGCTGTTTGCGATCCTGATTGGCGTGATCGCGGGGGCGCAGATTCCGTTTACGGCTCGTTGGATAGAAAAAAAGCTGAAGCTGGATGATCCCTGCGGAGTAGGTCCCGTGCATGCCATTCCGGGGTTGATGGGCGGACTAGCCGCAGGCTTGTGGGCGCCGGCGATTCCCAATGGATTTCATGGATACAGCGTTCACTTGTGGGTACAGGTTGTCGGTACCGCTACCGCGATCGTGTACGGGCTCATTGCGTCGGTCGTGATGTTCAAGGTAGTGGATCTGGTTACCGGGCTACGCGTGACGGAGGATGAAGAGATCGACGGTCTGGATCTTGCAGAACACGGAATGGCGGCTTACCCGGAATTCTCGCCGGTGGTTCCCATGCATGCTTCGTTGCATGTGCTATCAGGCGTCCGGGTAGAGGACGTGATGGCTGAAGTACCGGCAGTTTCGCCACACGATTCGCTGGACTCGGTGCAAGAGATCATGTTCTCCAAAGAGGTCTTTGCCTTGCCCGTATTGAACGAAGACGACGAGCTGTGCGGCATTATCAGTATGTCGGACCTGTCGAAGGTCGACCGCCGCGAGCGATCGAATGTATCGGTAGCCGCGGTATACACACGGGAAGTGCAGTCAGCGTATCCGGACCAGACCATTCACGAAGTTGTGGAAAGGATGCGCGAGCGGCACTTGGCGAATTTCCCGGTGGTCTCACGACGCGAAGAGAGCCGGCTGCTGGGAATGATCTCGAAATCGGACATTATGGTCGCTTATCGCCGGGTTGTAGCGACCGAGAGCGTGGCCTAACCAAGAGGCCCACCAAAAGAGGGACGAAGCCGTCGTTTGCCAGGACGATGGCGCGTCCCTCGACTGCTTTTGGATGTTACTTCCGTTACCAATTTGAAGGTACAAACACCACCTTGACGTTGAGTCGTGAGACGGGATCAGGGACAATCGCCTTTGGAGCTGTGATGGTCCAAGAGCGGAGAAACCCGTGTTGGGCGTAAGACTGTTTATTTTGGCATTGTCGCTGGTGGCCGGATCGATGATGGCTGCCGCCAAAGATCTCGCGCTCATATCACATCGCAGTAATTCAGCAAGCTCGGTGCCCATGCCGGAGCTGGTCAAACTGTGCAAAGGTCAAACCGACCGCTGGCCAGATGGGAAGCCGGTTACGTTCGTGATTCGCGATCCAGGCGCAGCCGAAATGCGCATGGTGTTGGAGAAGGTCTACAACATGTCGAAGAACGAAGTGATCGCCACCATCTCAGCCGCCAACCATGGACGGATGAGCCACCCTGCGATCATCGTGGTGGACACGGATGAAGCCGTTCTCACGAAGGTTGAAACGACGCCGGGAGCGGCAGGGCTGGTGGATGTGTATTCGATTACGAGTGGCGTTCAGGTATTGAAAGTCGGCGGGAAGCTTCCGCTCGAGCCGGGATATCCGCTGCACGGGAATTAGTTAAGGACACGCACTTTGGCCCCGCGGAGTGCGCGAAGTTCGACGTCTAGAAAGTTAGTTTGGGAGCCACCAATGAACGGAGCTGTGCCGCGGCACGATGCGGTTGCGCGCCGTTTCCCGAGATACAGGGTCGATGCACGCCTCAGTGTGCAGGTGCATCGTGTCAACGGAACATTTTCTTTTTGGGGGCGTACCTCAGAACTCGGTGCCGACGGCATCGGAGGCACGCTTACCGGGGAGCTTGAGCCCGGCGAAGTCGTGGCCATGGAACTTGCCCTGCCACTGGTGACTTATCCGCTGAAATTTCGAGCGATCGTCCGCTATAGGCAGGGATTGAGGCATGGGTTCGAGTTCCTCGCGCTCAGTGCTCAACAGCACGCCGCCATCGAAAAAGTCTGCGAATTCCTCGCTTCAGGACAATAAAGACTAGCTCTTATTGGAGTAAACCACAGCGGCGATCGGGGTTGGATCTTGCTCTGGCGCAGCAGGTTCAGTTGGCTCAGCCGTCGCTTCGACCGTGGCGTCGGTGGGCTCAGATTTCACAGCGGAGTTGGCATCGGGGTCGCTGTCCTTCTTCTCCAGATACTTCCTGCTGTTCAATAGCGGACGTCCGAGCGAAGGACTGTAATTCGTCCACGAGTTTTCGGTTTCGGCTTCGCGCGCGAACAGGGCCCGCATGCTTTCCATCTTTGAATCCAGATCATCGAGATAGTGGAGCATGAGCGCTTCCGGGAACATAGGAAGCTTGGGCGATCCGAAATCATATTGCCCATGATGGCTGATGATCAGGTGCTCGATGAGTGTCTTCATCTCGCTCGGGAAGTTTGGCAAGTTCGCCAGCTTCGCCTGCAGCATTTCCAATTCGATGATCATGTGCCCGAGCAGCTGACCGCGAGTCGTGTAAGAGAAGGAACGGTTGTAGCTGAGTTCGTAGATCTTGCCGACGTCGTGGAGAAACGCGCCCGTCAGAAGCAGATCGCGATTGACCTGGGGGTAGTTGCGGCTAACCAAATCGCACGAGCGGAACAGGGAAACGACGTGCTCCAGCAGGCCGCCGATGTAGGCGTGATGCAGGCTTTTCGCAGCAGGGGCGTTGCGATAACCCTCGGCAATTTCGGGATCCGCCATGAATGCCTTGACCAACGCCTTTAGATTGGCATCCTGAAAACTGTCGACAAAGGATTCCAGCGTTCGCCAGAGGTCGTTTACGTCTTTGTCGGTCTTGGGAAGGTAGTCAGCGAAATCCACCTCCGATTCGCCGAGCTTTCGAAGCTTATGAATAGTGAGCTGGAAGCGGTTCTTGTAGCGATTGATGAGACCTTTGACTTTGATGTAGTCATCCTGCTCGAAGACATTGAGGGAATCTTCCACGTTGTCCCACATTTTTGCTTCGAGCTGGCCGGCGCGGTCTCCAAGGGTGAGTGCCAGGTAGGGCTCACCGCTTTTTTTGGGCTTGATCTGCTTTGAAACAACGACAAAGGTGGAGGTGATGACCTTATTATCGTGGCGCACACAATCGCAGATGAAAAAGTCCTTCATGGGTTGGAACCCGCATCGGGCGCACCCTCCAGGTAAGACGTGCCCGGGCGAATCCTGCACAGCTTAAACTAAAACACGCCTAGTTTTTTCTTCTTTTTGAGTTCCTTAGCGTCGGCCTCTTTGGAGGCAGTTTCAACTGGCTGGGTCTGGTTGGGGCTGGCTCCGGTATCTACATATCCGGGCTTGATATAGATGTAGGCGTCCTCGCGTAGTTTTTGAAGATAGGCTCGCAGGGCAGGCTGCAATTTCTTCATGTAGATTGCGTCCTGAATCCGTCCTTCGACCTGCTTCAGGTCAGGTACACCGGCGGACTGATGCTCTGCAACCTTGAGCAGGACAAATCCCTGTTTGGTGCGGATGACGTCGGTTACGTCGCCTTCCTTCATGGCAAAGGTCTTGTCCTCGAGTTCTTTCGCCAGCGTGCCGCGCTTGAAGTAGCCGAGATCGCCGCCCTGCGCCGCGCTGGGCCCATCCGAGCTTTTCTTGGCGACATCGTCGAACGATGCACCCTTGCGAATCTCAGCCAGGAGTTCGTTTGCCTTGGCCTGCGCTGCGGCCACGCGGTCTTCGTCCGACGAGGTATCAGAATCACCTTTCTTGTCGGTCGAAACCAGGATCTCGCCTAAGCGAATCTGTTCCGGCTGCTCCAATTCGGACTTATGCGCGTCGTAGAAAGCCTGTTCTTCTTCTTTGCTGATGGACATCTTCTGTCCGACTTCCTGTCCGATGACTTTCTGCGTGATGATCCGGTTACGCATGTTCTGTTTGAAGTCTTCAAACGAGACGCCTTGTGCCTGGGCGGCCTTTTCCAGGTCTTCCATGCTCTCCAGATTCATCTGTTTGCGCATTTCGTCCAGTTGCTTGATGACGTCAGTATCGACGTTGATATCCATATCTTTTCCTCTTTCAAGCAACAGCTGCTGGTCGATCAGATCACGCAGGACGTCTTTTTGCTTGTCGGAATAGATTTTTTCGGCGTTTGTAGCATCCTGCTGCTCGGCTTCCTGCTTGAGTTGGTCCTTGCTGCGCTGAAATTCAGTCCGCGTGATGATCGAATTGTTGACGCGGGCTACAATCTCTTCAACAACAGTATCTGCGCTGACAGGCGCGGTTAGCACCGAAACGCAAAGAAGCAACAAGGATGGAACAAACTTTTTCATAAATCAGACACCCGCCCCCATGGTTCGTTTTGGGTTCAATATGACAATCTTTCAGAAATTGTACCTCTACGGCTCACCTCGGAGCCAGCGCTCAGGCTGCTATGATGAAGGGTTTTGTGTTTATTTTCAGCCATTCGGAGCAGGGAGGCACGGTCGTGAAATTCGCCAGCTATGTTCCTCTTTTTTCGGTTCTCTTCCTGGTTGTGTCCACGATGACTAGCTTAGCTCAGGATCAGAAGGCAAGTACCGCGATGCCCGACACGGCAAAGTTGCAGGAAATGAGCCGCCGCTTTGCGCCGACGCCACTTCGCGTCGATACCTCGAAGCTGTCCAGCGGTGACCGCCAGGCCCTGGCTAAGTTGATCGAGGCTGGCCGCCTCCTTGACCACATTTTTATGAAGCAATATTGGAGCGGGAATCTCGTGCTCTATGCACGCCTGCAGAAGGACAACAGTCCCTTGGGAAAAGCAAGGCTCCATTATTTCTGGCTGAACAAAGGACCCTGGTCCAACATCGACGAATTCAGGGCGTTTATTCCCGGTGTTCCGGAACGTAAGCCGAAGGGCGCGAACTTCTATCCCGAGGATATGAATCCGCAGGATTTCGAGAAATGGGTTGCATCACTACCCGCGCAGCAGCAAGAAGACGCCAAGGGCTTCTTCACGGTTATTCGCAAGGGCAACGGCAATTCGAGTTTTTCGATTGTCCCCTACAGCGAAGAGTACAAGGACGACCTGACTCGCGCCGCCACGTTGCTGCACCAGGCTGCTGATCTGACTGACAACGCTTCGCTGAAGAAGTTCCTCAATCTACGCGCAGACGCCTTTCTGTCCAATAACTACTACGAAAGCGACATGGCTTGGATGGATCTGGACGCGCCACTCGACATCACCATCGGCCCATACGAAACCTACAACGACGAACTCTTCGGTTACAAAGCTGCCTTTGAGGCTTACGTAAACCTTCGTGATGATGAAGAAACGGCAAAGCTGGCTGCTTTTACCAAGCACTTGCAGGAAGTCGAAGACAATCTTCCCATTGATCCCAAGTACCGGAATCCCAAGCTCGGCGCGGCGGCTCCGATCCGCGTCGTGGATGAAATTCTGGCCAGTGGAGATGGTGCGCACGGGGTGCAGACGGCCGCTTACAACTTGCCGAACGATGATCGCGTAGTGCAACAAAAGGGCAGCAAGCGGGTGATGTTGAAGAACGTGCAGGAGGCGAAGTTCCGCAGCGTCTTGCTGCCGATCGCAGGGAAAACCCTGTCGAAGGAGGCGTTAGCCGATGTGACTTTTGAGCCGTTCTTCACGCACATCCTGGCTCACGAGTTGATGCATGGATTGGGCCCCCACGAGATTCAAGTCAACGGTCGCACCACCAATCCGCGGCTCGAAATCAAGGAACTGTACAGCGCGATTGAAGAAGCCAAGGCAGATGTCACTGGCCTGTTCGCCCTGCAATACATGATGGATCACGCCAAGGACATGGGGCTCACGGGTGTTCTTCGATCCGATGATGCCGCGCAGCGTCAGCTTTACACGACTTATCTGTCATCAGCCTTTCGCAGCTTGCGCTTCGGACTCGATGACGCCCACGGAAAGGGCATGGCTGTGCAGTTCAATTACCTCCTCGACAAGGGCGGAATCGTGCAGTATGGCACTGGAACCTTCTCTGTGGATATGAGCAAGATCAAGCAAGCGGTCTCCGATCTGGATCACGACCTGCTGACCATTGAGGCCGAGGGGGACTACGCTGGAGCGAAGAAGCTACTCGATAGCATGGGTGTGGTACGCCCAGCGCTGAAGCGGGCTTTGGATTCGCTGAAAGACATTCCGACCGACATCGAGCCGATCTTTGTCACTGCAGATGAGTTAGCGCCAGAATCGCCACATGCGACTGGAAGGTAGAGGCTAGTCCACACTGGCTGCGGACTTCGTTGCGGCTTTCCGCAACAGCGCCATCACAGTTACGTCGTTATCGGGCATCGCATTTCGCGTGAATTTTTGCACGGTCTCGAGCATGCCACTGCAAATCTGGCGCGCAGTCTGGGGTTTGCAGGCTTGCACGCTTTGCTTCAGCCGCTGCATTCCGAACTCACTTCCCCTATGCTTACCCTCCACCATCCCACGGGATACAACCAGCAAAGCAGAGTTGGGCTCCAGCGCCACCATGGCGGAATCGCAGGTTGCGTGTGAAAAGAGTCCGAGGGGTAGGCCGGTCGCTCCCAGTTCAGTGATGCCGGTGGGATGTCGCAACAGACCCGGAGTGTGCCCAGCGTTCACGTAAGAAACAGTTCCCAGGTCCTCATTGAAGCATCCGGCAAATGCCGAGCAAGCTCGTACGCCGCCTTCCTCACTGAGAATCGCGCGATTCAGGAGGAGACACAGTTCGACCATTGCGTCAGCCTCATTCACATCGTCGCGATTAAACAGGGTTAGTGCTTCCGAGCGAAGAGTCGTCTGCGTGGCATCGACAATATTGCGGTTTTGATCCGCATGCCCAGCCATATCCAGCAACGCGAACAAAACGCGGTTCGGACTGACGCGCAGAAATTCGTAGAAGTCACCGGCCATGCGCTGGCCGTAATAGATTGCGGCTAATTCGGCGTCTTCAAGCTGCGGGCCATCCGCGTGAACCGGCTGCAGGACGAAGTCGGCGGCCCTTTCGCGAGTGAAAAGGGAACGTAACACGGCTGAGGGCGAACGTTAGCACAGAAGATAGCACCCGGCAAACAAAACTATCTGAAGACTAAGTCTTGGTGTGGGCGAGGGGAGCAACGGCGGCTTTCGTGGCTTTCAGGTAGTCCGAAGGCGCAAGCAGGATCTGGATGCCCCGAATCCCCGCGGAAACCGAGATCATGTCGAACAACTCGATGGTCTCATCCGCATAGACTGGATAGTCCTTCTTCGCCGCCAACGCAGTTACACCGCCACGAATGTACCCCGTCAGAGCCTGCAGCTCTTTGACCGGAGCCAGTTGCATTTTGCGATTTCCCGACGCGTCCGCCAGCGCCTTCAGTTCGAGCTCAGTATTGCCGGGGATGACAGCCATGCAGATACCGTTGCGATCGCCGCGCGCTACAAGCGTTTTGAATACTTGTTCAGGAGGAAAACCAATCTTTGCGGCTACGGTTTCAGCCGCGAGATCTTCGGGATCGACTGCATATTCCCGCAGCTCGTAGCGGATGTTCATCTGGTCCAAAAGACGGGCAGCGTTGGTTTTGTGGGCCACGGGAGCATTGTAAGGCGCAGCGGGTTGTTGCTTTGCAGACCAAGTCGCCTTTATAGTCATGACCGCAAGGAATCCACGATGAAGATGCTGCTGCACTGGGTCCTCAGCGCGGTTGCTGTCTGGCTCGTATCCCGCCTGGTTCCAGGATTCATCATTACGGGACCGTTCTCGGCGCTCATCGCCGCTTTGGTAATCGGCTTCGTGAATGCAACCCTTGGTCTGCTGCTGAAGATCATCACGTTCCCGCTCACCATTCTTACCCTCGGCGTGTTTTGGCTCATTATCAACGCTGTGGTGATTGAGTTGGCGTCGGCTTTCGTTCCCGGCTTTCACATCGCCAGTTTCGCCTCGGCATTCTGGGGCGGGCTGGCGCTGAGCATCCTAAACATGCTCTTGAAGTGGTTGATTTTCCCGTCCCGCAGGGAGTACTGATCGACTTGAAGTAACTAACCTGCCGAGTTCTTGCGAGGCTTCATCGCCTGCCATTCCTGTTCATTGAGCATGCGCCCGAGTGCCGTGAATTCCCCAGCGCCCTGCAGCCACTCGCCTCCATCCATGGTGACGACCTCCCCATTGATGAAGCCGGCGCCATCGCTGACCAGGAACGCCGCGAGATTTGCCAGCTCTTCGACCGTTCCAAACCGGCCCAGGGGATTGCGTTGCCGGGCAAAATCTTCCAACTCAGGACGCGGCAGTAGGCGCGAGAAGGCGCCCTCGGTTGGAATCGGTCCTGGCGC
>DATBFG010000102.1:0-58388 GCA_036558645.1 Terriglobales bacterium | reverse complement strand
CCCCGGAACCGAAGGCGGCGCATTTGTCGGCATGGTCCTGAGCTACTGGGAGCAAGCCTGCGCACTGCTGAACGCCGGCCTACTCAACGAGGATCTCTTCTTCAAGACCAGTGGCGAATTCTTCGGAGTGTGGGAGACCGTAAAGGGCATCGTCCCGCAGGCACGTGAGCGTTTTGTGTACAAACTGTATCTGTCGGAAATGGAAAAGACAGCAAAACGCTATGAAGCCTGGATCGGCACGCAGTCACCGGGCCACATCGAGGCGATGCGGGATTTCATGAAACAGATGTTATCGAAAGCCCCATCCAAGGCCGCTTAACCGGCGATGGTCCCACTCTTCGGAGACAACGAAGGGTGGGACCTGCCAACTCTTACTACTCCGTGCGCCGCCGTCAAGCAAAGGAGTGAAGCAATGTTGAAATCTAGTCATGCTTTTAGTGGCTTCTCAGTGAACGATATTGCAAAGGCGAAAGACTTTTACGGTAATACTCTCGGCTTGGAAGTTTCCGAATCTCACGGCCTGCTTAATCTGCATGTTGCTAGCGGAAATACGGTTCTGGTCTATCCGAAGTCCAAACATCAGCCGGCAACCTTTACTGTGCTGAACTTTCCCGTGAAGAATGTTGAAGAAGCTGTGGATACGCTGAAAAAGCGCGGTGTCCGCTTCGAAACCTACAACGAACCGGACCTCAAGACAGATGAAAAGGGAATTATGCGCGGGAATGGTCCAACCATTGCTTGGTTTAAGGACCCGGCGGGAAACATACTCTCTGTCTTGGACGAAGCTGGAAAAATGTAGAAATTATAAGAACACACTTCCTTTGTTGAAACGCAGGGTCGTTGAGGAGAGATCATGTCCAATGTTCGCGTTCTGGTCGGCACTCGTAAAGGTGCGTTCATCCTGTCCGCAGACGGTAAGCGGGAAAAATGGGATGTATCCGGTCCGCACTTTGCCGGGTGGGAGATGTATCACCTGAAGGGTTCTGCTGTTGATCCCAACCGTATTTACGCCTCACAAACCAGCGGATGGTTCGGCCAGATCATCCAGCGCTCTGATGATGGCGGAAAAACATGGCATCAGCCGGGCACACCGCCAGGTGAACCGACTACTACGCCGGACGGCACGCCTAAAGGCGAGAGCAATAAGTTCGCTTACGATGCCGCCGCAAAACCGCTGACCACGCATCAGTGGTACGACGGCACGCAGCACCCGTGGGAGTTCAAGCGGGTGTGGCATCTCGAACCTTCTCTCACCGATGGTGACACCGTGTACGCCGGAGTCGAAGACGCGGCCATCTTCCGCTCGACTGACGGCGGACAAAACTGGAAGGAACTGTCAGGCTTGCGCGGACACGGCACCGGCCCCAACTGGCAGCCCGGTGCTGGCGGTATGTGCCTGCACACCATCATTCTTGATCCCAGCAATCCAAAGAGAATATGGATCGCGATCTCGGCCGCGGGGGCATTCCGTACTGATGATGGTGGTGAAACCTGGAAGCCGATCAATCGCGGACTCAAGTCACAGTACATTCCAGATCCTAACGCTGAAGTGGGGCACTGCGTGCATCACGTGGCCATGAACCCTAGCCGGCCCGGAGTGCTGTTCATGCAAAAACACTGGGACGTTATGCGCTCCGACGATGCCGGGGACAATTGGAGGGAAGTGAGCGGCAACCTGCCCACCGATTTCGGTTTCGTCATCGATGTCCACGCGCACGAACCGGAGACGATTTACGTGCTTCCGATCAAAAGCGACTCCGAACACTTTGTCCACGAGGGCAAGCTGCGCGTATTCCGCAGCAAGACTGGAGGCAACGAGTGGGAGGCATTAACCAAGGGTCTGCCCCAGAAAGACTGCTACGTGAACGTTCTGCGCGATGCCATGGCGGTCGACACGCTCGAGAAGTGCGGGGTTTACTTCGGAACTACGGGCGGGCAGGTGTACTGTTCGAACGATGCCGGGGATAGCTGGAATGCAATTGTCCGCGATCTGCCGGCGGTGCTGAGCGTGGAGGTTCAGACGCTGGCTTAAGTGCCAGCGTCTGTTTGTGAATTCTTGCGGGAATACGAACATGATCCGTGTAGCTCTCCCTTTCCATCTCCGCAATTTGGCGCATGTCGATTCCGAGGTAACGCTCGAGGTTGCGGCGCCGATTACTCAACGCGCCGTGCTGGACGCGCTTGAGTCATGCTATCCCATGCTTCGCGGAGCCATCCGCGATCACGATACCAAGCAACGCCGACCTTTCTTGCGCTTTTTCGCATGCGAAGAGGACCTGTCCCACGAATCTCCCGATGCGCCTCTCCCTGCCGATGTCGCCAGTGGTAGGGAACCCTTCATGGTGATCGGAGCGATCGCTGGGGGATAGGAGCAACAGGCACGTTGTTCCCGTGGCTAATGAATCTTGCGATGTGACGCATCAGGAGGCTTGGAATGCGTACGCTGGTTGTCGGCGCTGGGGCGATCGGAGGATATTTCGGCGGCAGGCTGCTCGAAATCAACCGCGATGTGACCTTCCTGGCTCGCTCGCGCCGTGCCGAGGAATTGCGACATTCGGGACTCCGCATTCACAGCCGCTTCGGTGACGTGTTCGTTTCAGATCCCACCATTGTTCAGGCCGGCAGCATACGAGATACATACGATCTCGTTCTTGTCACGACCAAGTCCTACGATCTCGAGGCCGCAATTACGGATTTTGCTCCCGGCCTCGGTCCAGCCACCGCGATCATTCCACTTCTGAATGGAATCCGGCATCTCGATCTCCTTATTAAGCGGTTCGGCGGAGAGCGCGTGCTAGGCGGGCAGTGTCTGATCGCCTCCTCGGTCAATGCGCAGGGCGAGATCGCCCATTTGAACGACACGCACGAGCTCTCCTTTGGCGAACGCGACGGTTCATTATCCAGCCGAGTACAGAAAATCGCCGAACTTATGCATGGAGCGCGCTTCGACGCGAGGATGAGCACACAAATCATGCAGGAGATGTGGGAGAAGTGGGTCTTCTTGAGCTCCGCCGCAAGCAGCGGTTGCCTGATGCGCGGCTCCGTCGGAGATATCAATGCAGCACCGGGTGGAACCGAGTTCGTGCTTGGTCTAATCGATGAGTGTCGTCAGATTGCTGCGTCAGAAGGACACGAGGTACGCGACCCATCGTTCGAACGCACTCGCGCCATGCTTACTGCCAAGGGTTCGACACTGACACCATCCATGCTTCGAGATATCGAGCGCGGTGCGCGTATCGAAGCACATCACATCATTGGAGACCTGCTGCGAAGAGCGAAGCCGGGGTCGGCACCTCGCCTGGCCACTGCATACACTCACCTCAAGGCGTATGAGGCCCGCCGTCAGCGAGAAGAAAAGTCAGCATAAGGAGCAATTAACTGCGAAATGCGAATTTATTCCCTAGCCATTTTTTCCATTGCAGTGAACAGATTGTTGAGCGACTCGGCCAATGTGGGATGAGCGAAGACTCCGTCACGCAGGGCGGTGTAAGGTAGCTTGCCCATCATCGCGATCTCGAAAGCCGCCATTACCTCTCCACCCTCAACGCCCAACACAGCCGCACCTACAATCTGGTTGGTCTCCGGATCGATTACAGCCTTCATGAATCCACGAGTCTCATCCATTTCAAGTGCCCGCGCCACCGAGCTCATGGGTAGCTTCGCAACGCGAATCCTGGGATTCACAGCCCGTGCCTCGGTTTCACTGAGTCCCACTCGGCCGAGTTGCGGATCGATGAAGACGGTGTAGGGAACCATTCGCCCGTCCGTGGTAACAGATTTGTTCTCGAGCAGATTGGCCTTGAGAATCCGGAAATCGTCATAGGAGATATGCGTGAAGGCCGGACCTCCCTTTACGTCTCCTATCGCGAAGACTCCGGTCGCGGATGTCTCCAACCGATTGTTCACCTTGATGAAGCCGTGATTGTCCGTTGCAATCCCGGCCGAAGCCAGATTCAAGCTGTCCGTGTTCGGTAATCGTCCTGTCGCTACTAATAAATGGGACCCGGTTTGCGTTGACTGCTTACCGTTCTGCTCCACGTCCAGGTGGATTTTTCCCCCCACCTGCCGCACACGTGTCGATTTTGTGTTCAGCAGAATGTTGATGCCGTCCTGCTCGAGGATTTTCAAAATTTCCTCGGCAATGTCGGGGTCTTCTCGCTGAAGCAGTTGGTCCCCCAGGTGAACGATCGTTACCTGGCTCCCGAACCGCCGGAATAGTTGCCCAAACTCAAGTCCGATGTAGCCTCCGCCTAACACGAGCAGGTGCTCGGGGACTCGGTCGAGTTCCATGATGGAGACATTGTCGAGATAAGGCGTACTGTCCAGCCCTTCAATCTTTGGCTGGGAGGCTCGTGTCCCGGTGTTGAGAAAGATCTTCTCGCCGGAGCATTGGCTTTCGCCACCATCCTTCAACCGGATTGCTATGGTTGATGGGTTAGTAAAAGTGGCATCACCGAAGATCAAGTCGAGATTCTTTGTCTTTTCCAGACGAGACTGGCTTCCGTTGCGAAAGCTATCGACGATATTGCGCTTGCGCTGCCGTACCTTCGCCAGGTCGATCTCAACCGGACCCGTGCGGACGCCATAGTCGGCTCCGCGGCGCGCAAGGTACGCGACACGCCCGCTCGCGACCATTGTCTTCGTGGGAGTGCATCCTTCATTGATACAAGTACCACCCACATGTTTCCGTTCGACGAGCGCGGTTTTCATACCTGCGTCGGCCAATGCCGTGGCAAGTGGATTACCGCCCTGGCCAGATCCGATGACAATGGCGTCATAGCGTTTCGATAGCGTCATGACCGTCTACTCTACCCCATTCGGAGTGAACCGATGGATGGCCGATGAATATGGTGCCCGCATTTTGAAACTCTCGGATCGAGATTAGGCGGCTAGTTGCTTCTTCAGCACGAGGGCATCCATTTCGTTGCTGTAATAGCGAGGTTGGGTCTTGATTACGAAGTAGCCGTGGCGTTTGTAAAAGGCGAGGGCAGCGGTGTTGTCCACTGCGGTTTCCAGATACACAAATCGACAGGTCTTTGAAAGGAGGCGATCTTCTGCGGCACGCAGGAGTTGGGAACCCGTACCGGCCCGACGCACCTCCGGGAGGACGTCAATCGTGATGATGTGGCCGACGCCCCTTTTTCCGGATTCTCCGACAATAAATCCCACGATCGATGGGGTGCTGCCACCCTCGGCGATCAGCGTAAAGGCCCCCGCTCGCTCCATGTAATGTCTAAGTTCCTGTCGCGAGTAGGATATCCCTGGGGGAAAGCATTTCTGATCGATTTTCCACAAAGTTTCAAAATCGTCTTGACGAAATTCACGTAAGTTGAAGACCACTATGACATTGTACGCGGGCAGTCGAATAGGACAGCGGAACGTCTTCGATAGATTTGATCTCTCATCGACCGGTTCCAAGCGCAACCGGCTCGATTCTCAAACTCGAGCGTAAGGCGACCTGCAAAAATCTTCTTCAGAAGGGTTGCCCGGTTTGCACCCCAAGTCGTAACATTCGCATCAGAGGATGCTGTGGGGCGCCTGATACTCATTGACGCGCTGAGTGCAGTTGGCCTGCTAGCGATTTGGTATTGGTGTTTAGCCCGATACAACCGGCGAAAAGGCGCTGCAGCCCTGCACTTGGTTGAGGCAGCCTGCTGCGGTAGAGCACGGGTGACTGAGGCCCGCTGGCTTGATGCGAGCCGTTTGCAGGCTCGGATGAGCTTTGCCACTCACCTCCTTGACAATGCCCGCGTTACGATCCGCTTGTTTCAGCGTCCCATTCCCATCCAATGGCTCATCAGTCTGTGGCGTAAGCAAAAGGAAACCGTCACTCTGGAGGCTGACCTGGACTACATACCCGGCTTCCAACTCGAAGTCTTTCGCCATCGCTGGGTCACGCATAAAGACGCGCCCGCGCAGACGGATTCGAAGGATTGGACGATCACTCGTCCAGGACCGATTGTTCTCACTACGCGAACGCAGTGGACGCAGGAACTCTCGCCGGTTGTGAATACCCTTATGACCACCCGTGGGCAGGATTTGCTCGTAGTGCGATTCCGCACAGAGTCTCCGCACCTTACAGCCAGTGTTGCGCTCGAGGCGTTGTCAGACGAGCAAGGAGCGGCAACATTCCTAGGAGTAGTGCGGGATCTCGCGGCGGGCGCTTCTACGTCAAGACAGTAGCAAGCCCAACTCAAACCAGACCTTTTCGGACCTCCCGGCAAAACTCACTTCGTATGGTTTGGTTCCGCGTAAAACCGATAACCCACGCCACGAACCGTCACCAGATGCTTAGGCTTGGCAGGGATATCCTCAATATAGCGTCGCAAACGTACCACAAAATTGTCGATGGCCCGAGTGTCGGTATCCTCGTGCAGTCCCCAGACCTCTTCGAGTATGGATTTCCTCGAGACAACGCGTCCCGCATGCTTAATCAGATGGCGCAGGAACTCCGCCTCCATCAGCGTAAGGTGAATGGTGTCGCCTCTTCCGTGCAGCTCCAGCTTTCCGAAATCAATTGTTCGCCCATTAAACGAATACACTTCGAATTCCGGTGTCGACGGAGGCGTCGTGGGCGCTCCTTGCGCCTGCATCCACTGATTCCGGCGTAGCAAACCCTGCAAGCGGGCGAGGAGTATTGGAAGCTCAAAGGGCTTGGGAAGGTAATCATCTGCTCCTGAGGCAAACCCGTTCAAGACATCCTCGGGCCGTCCTCGCGCCGTTAGCATCAGCACGGGAACATATTGTCTCGCCTCGCGCAATTCCGAAGCCACGGAGAACCCGTCTCTTCCGGGAAGCATGACATCCAGCACCACGGCATCGAACTCTTCCTTCTGCACATCACCGTTTCCCAGCAAGAGGGCGAGCGCGCTTTCGCCATCGCCCACCACGCGAACGGCATGTCCTTCCGCCTCAAGGTTGTACTGTAAACCTCGCGCCAGGTGGCCCTCATCCTCCACAATCAACACGCGGCTCATGCGTTGCTCCGGGGTAGATCAAGAGTGACGGTCGTCCCGAGACCTTCGCCTTCGCTATGGGCGCGAACTCGTCCTCCATGCTTGCGAGTGATCGCGCGCACGATAAATAGTCCCAATCCCGTTCCTTTCACCATGGAGGCGGACCGGTTGCGCACACGGTAAAAGCGCTTGAAGATGCGCGTCAACTCTCCCTTGGGAATGCCGACGCCTCTATCGCGCACGTTGAGGCGAAGGTACTTTTCGTCCGGCGCCTCAACTTGAACATCCACATCCACGTTGCCGACAGAATATTTGATAGCATTCTCGATCACGTTTGACACGGCGGTGCGCAATTCTTCAGCGTCCCCGGAGATCGTAGTTCCGCTTCCGTTCGTCCTCATCTCAAATCGCAGTGTTTCGGGGGGAAGGTGATGACTGGTGCGAGCACCCTCGACGCAGGTCCGTACCAGCTCTGCGAAGTCGACGGGTGCGCGGTGAAGGCTCGAACGCTTCAGGCCGGCCTTGCCTGCGCGTAGCACTTGCTCCACGGTCATCAACAGGCGATCGGTGTCGTCAAGCATCAGTCGGTAGAACTCATGCCGCTGAGCGTCGTCGACCTGACGACTCTGCATCGTTTGAAGGTAAAGCCTTATGGACGCAATCGGGGTCTTGAGTTCATGCGTGACAGCGTTGATGAAGCTGTCGTGCTGCTCGTTGCGCCGGATTTCTCGGACGAGAAATGTCGTGTTGAGGATAATCCCAGTAATAATGGCACCAAAAAAGATGATGCCAAGAAATACCTTGATGCCTTCACGCCAATTCAGGAAGATCCAACCGAAGCCGACAGCAACCGCGACCGCGGCCAGAAAAATCCCTAAGGTGAGAAAGAAGGCAATCGCTTTCCGGCGGCTTGTGATGCGCATCCTGCAGCGATTTTACATCGCGGCCACGAAAGCAAGAACTACGGGCAGGAGATCCGCTGCCAAACATTTTGATGCGTGTGATTCAAGGTAAGAGAATATCGTAGAGGCCTCGATAGCTAAGCTACGAGGGTCCTCTATGCCTTGAGGCCCGAGGCCTCGGAAGACATGATGCCTAATCGGCGTTCTTTTTGCCCGAGCAATGTGTTCAGCTCACGAACTAAGTCCAAGAGTTTTTTGGGATCTTGCTCATCCGCCGCTTGTGCGGCCAATTCCATCCACCTTTCACGATTTTGTTGCACGCAAGCGTCCTTCCTATCGAAAGATGAGGCCTTACTTCCTAGTTCTCTGCTCGTCATGGGCCGCAACTTGGAAAGCTAAATCTGCAACCAGATCTCGTGTTTTCTTGAAATGGTCCCCTATGGCGGCCCTCAGTTCCTGCACCGCGTGTTCAAATTCAGGGGAGTCTTGCAGCGACGTCACCCTTGTGCAAAGGCGGATGATCTTCTGCTCAGAACTAACTGACATAGCGCAGGTATGCTACTAGACGCAAGTGCGGGAGCGCCATATAGGCTTCGCTGTAAGGCGTAGATCGAAGACACTCGACTGTGGTCACTCCTGGTAACCGTAACCGTCCGGAAATCAGAAGTTCCTCTCTCGACACTGTCCCTTCTGTAATCGGTTCTATTCTATGGCACAATGAACCACACCCGGGCGTAGAAGTGATGGCAGCTTTCGCATGAAGATGTCGCGAATCCTCAGCAGATTCACCTTAACTGGTCTGCTCCTATTGCCTGTTTTTGCATTCGGCTGCGATGAGGTTCCCGTCGGGACCAATCTTTGGGTTCGTCTGACCTCACCCGTTACTACCTTCACCGCACGCCCCGGCGACCATCTTTCCGCGATTCTCACAGAGTCGGTGGAATGCGATGACGGAGTTATCTTCCCCTTAGGTTCCCAACTGGATGGCGTGGTCCGCGGAGTGCGCAAAGTGGGATGGGGCATCCGCCACGAGACGGCACGGTTGGAGATCGCCTTTACGCGCGTGAATCCCGAGCTGGGTTCAAGTATCCAGATTGACGCAAGCGTCGCAGAGGTCGAGAACGCCCGCGAGCGTGTGAAGAACGGTGTGATTCATGGCATCCGCAGTACAGACACGTCGCAGGGACGCATCAACAGCAGGCTCAAATATCTCCCTACGTGGAACCCTTACTCAGATACTGCTCTCCTTGCCTTCAAGCTAGGCTTTCCGGTTTTTCCGGAGCCTGAGATCTACTATGGCCCGGGCACCGATCTTCGCCTGGTGCTTGCCTCACCTCTCGCATCTCCTCCAATGGCTGAGGACGTCGCAGAGATTCCCGGTTTTGTCGATGAAGACATACCGGCCCTTTCGCATCTCGTAGCTGTTTTACCTGAACGTTCTACCACTACGGCGAACGCGGATGCCGACCTGGTGAACCTGGTATTTCTTGGATCGCAGGAACAAGTGGAAGCTGCCTTTCGGACCGCAGGCTGGAATTCCAGCGATGCTGTTTCTCGTCGTTCCTTTATGCACAACTTTTATGCTTTTCTGGATAAGAGCAACTACCCACAGGCCCCTATGCGCACTCTGCTGGTCGAAGGCGAGCCATCCGACCTGAACTGGCAAAAGAGTCTCAACAGCTACGAAAAGCGAGATCACATACGCATGTGGCAGTGGAAGGAAAATTGGCGGGATCAACCCGTCTGGATCAGCGCTTCCACGCACGATATGAGCGCTACGCTTTCGGTGAGGTATCACAGCTTCGTGCATCACATTGCGCCTGACCTGGACGCCGAACGCGCCAAGGTTCTTCGCGACTTGATGATTGCCGGATGTGTTAGTCAGTTCGACTACGTGGAACGTCCAGGCGTGCCTAGCGTTACGCGCAATGCCACGGGAGATGTGATGCACACAGACGGTGCGGTTGCAGTCGTGCAACTGCAGGATTGCCAGAGCTCGATGTTGCCTGTGCCGGACGTGCCTTCCACAACTCAATTCCGCGCCGGGAACCGATTCTTTCGCTTTGTTCGCCGCCAGATCATTACCTTCCGCAGCGATGTTCTGCGAGCGAACATTATCTATGGCACGTACGACCTGGCCACCATGGCGGTCACGAGCCTCCGCAAACATCCTAACGAAACATCCATGGTTTCTGAACGAAACATCGATGTACGAAAGCCCCGGCGCAAGATTGTTGCCGCAACCCAACCGCAAGAAGGCACCAGCGCTGCAGCAGTGCCGGCAGAATAGAAGCTGATCACCCGTGGTCTATTCCATCTTGCTAGCGGCCGGACCCACGGCTGTGGCCTGCTTCGTCTTAGGATCAATACCGATCAGTGCTACTCCGCCAACTCCGTCGCGGCTGACCGTAACTACGTGGCCGCGAGCCCTCAGGTCTGCTTGCACTTTTTCGGGAAGCGTGTTGGGCACAGACAAGCTGCCCAGGTCGGCACGATCCTGTCCAAAGGAGCTGATGAAGTGCGTGGTTGAGAAGCGCTGAGCATTAAACGCCTCCTCAGGACTCATGCCGAATTCCACGTAGTTGAGGATGACCTGGATGGCTGCCTGATCCTGCATGTCCCCGCCCGCTACTGAAATTGCCATCGCAGGACGGTTGTCATGGAAAAGGAGTGTGGGGCTCAGCGTGACCCGCGGCCGCTTGCCGGGTTGAATCACGTCGGGAGTTCCTGCAAACGTGTTCAGGCTGGTGAGCCGGGCACCGTGAATAATGCCCGTGCGTCCGGCCACGCCCGCCGTGCTCGAAAGTCCGCTCGGAGTCGCCGCGATGACGTTTCCGAACTTATCCGTCACACACATCACGGTGGTTCCGCCATGCCAAGGGCCGGTGATGGTGGGCGATTTGGTCGGTTTCATGTTGTACGGGTCGCCTGGCCGGAGCTCGAGAGAGGCCTTTTTCGGATCAATCAGCTCGCGCCGCATCTTTGTGTATGGATCGGAAAGCAACTCTTGCATCGGGACTTTCGCAAAGTTCGGATCGCCGTAGTACTCGTCGCGATCGGCCAGAGCCAGTTTCTCCGCCTCAATCACCGTGTGAATGTAATCCGCCGAATTGAAACCCATCTTTTTCAGGTCGAAGCCTTCCAACAGCCGAAGCGTCTGCAAAAGATACGGACCCTGCGTCAGCGGACCAGTCTTGTAAATCGTGTAGCCACGGTACGTAACCGTGAGTGGATCCACCACGGGAGTTTTGTGTGCGGCCAAATCCGCCTTGCGAAGGAAACCGCCCTTTTCGATATACCAGGCTTCCAGGGCGTCGGCGATGTCGCCGCGATAGAAGCGGTCCGAGACCGCCTGCAGTTTCTGCTGCCGCGTACCCTTCGTGGCTTTTTCCGACTCGACTAATTTACGAAAGGTCACCGCCAAATCGGCCTGCCAGTTCATTCCGGTTTCGATCTTCTCGTCGCTGCCGGTATCGATATACCAACTCGGGCCGCCGGCATCCAGAATAGCCAGTGTTGGCTGCACGACTTCCTCGAAGCTTTTGGTCCCGTAGAGTTTCAGCAAGGTGACGATCGCATCTATGGTGCCAGGCACGGCGGCTGCCTTGACGTCACCGTCCGGGATTCCGTGTTCCATATACCAGGCAATGGCTTTGGGGTCGCGAGGAGCCTCCCCCTGTCCCTCTAAGAGCTTCACGTTTTTCTGCTCGGCGTCGTAAACGAGAATGGGAATCTCTCCTCCCACGCAGAACGCGCCAACATAAGTCACGGAAAGTGCGAGCAGGGTAGCGGCGCCTGCATCGGCGGCGTTTCCGCCCTGTTGCAGAATCTTGATGCCGGCCGCTGTAGCGGCAGGTTTACCCGAAACAACCACGCCATGGCTGCCGGCGGCGACACTCGGTCCGTGCGGGCTGACCGGTGTTTTGGTGGCCTGCGGCCAAGCAAAGGGGGAGAGTAAAAGGAGAGAAGCGGAGGTTACCGAAACAATCTTGCGCATAGAGCTCAACCCAATTTGTGCGATTTGGCCAAACAAAGGCTTACACAAATAAGTAATTCTGTCATTCTGAGGACCTCGCAACGAGCTACGACCCCTCCACTTGAGGTTTTTCCTGCGATAAGCGCATTCGCAACAACGCCGAAGCGGGCGCCTATGTTAGTGGGAGTCGGTTTCCGACGCTTGGATGCTGGCAGGTACAGGACTGCATGGTGGTGATGAGTTGAGCTTCGTAATTCTGGGTGACAAGATGACCTTCTTAGCGCAGGTCAGACTTGCGATGGAGCCTGTCAGCAGCAACTCCGGCTACTGCACCGACAGCGCCATAGAGCAGGAAGTTCCCTCCGAACATCACAACCGCCGTTAGCATCTTGTCGAGTCCGGAGGTGGGATCGGCCAAACCGACAATTGCTGTTGGCCAGAACCACAAAATAATCGGGCTCGCTCGGCCGGTGAAGCGAATAATGGTCGCGATGATGATCGCTATTACAAAACCCACCAAACCGGCAAACAAGAACCACCGTGGACTCCGTCGTTTGGGGAGCATTCAGTGAATTGAAACCCAGAATTATCTTGGCTCTTCGGCATCCTTCTCAAAGAGGACGGCGAACATTTTGATGGCAGACCAGGGAATCACAATAACGCAGCCGGCGACTCCGATGACCCACATCCAAGTAAGAACTTTGGCAAGAATGTAGACGGTAATGTCGGACATGTCATACGCCCCGAATGAGGCCATTATATCCGCCACGAAGAGTTCACGACTCACTGAGCGTGGAGTCCTGCCAAGTGCTTGAATTTATTGAGCGAGAGGGTCCCAGGACTTTTATGCCTTCTTTATGACTTTTTTGATGAACTGAATCTTGGAAGTGAAAGCCGAGGTTCGTTCATCGTGATGGTTGCCATCCGCATAGTCGAGACGATGTTCTTCATAGGGATTGTAGGCAGTGCTCTGGTTCTGATCCTGACTGCAATCGACGACATTCGCGAGCTGCTGGGTGAAAAGGAACAAAGAGAACCTGGACGTGGGGATCTTCGCGTCCAAACGCCTCAAGAGCTAGGTTGATTCTCCGTCAGGTCGCCTGCGCTCTGCAACTGAAAGTCTCCCGGACTTCAGGACGAAAAATCACCACACCCAAAACTCGGCTGTAGGCGCGTGTAGACGTGCGCATTGACCGGGATGTCGTCACTGGCCTAGACTCAACAACTTCAGAACAGGAGAGTCTATGAATCTTGGGGCGTTCACTCGCAGGAATTTTGCCGGGCGCTTGGCTGCATTGCTTTCCGGCGTGGGCCTTACTGGCGCAGCGCTAACGGGAAGAGCTGAAGCCAAGACGGACGAAAGCGTCCGCAAACTCAATGACGACGGCAAACCCGCCGACGGAAAACAGATGATCACGCCGATCGTAGTGCACAACGGTCTGATCTATGTGGCCGGTCAAGGAGCGCACGATCCTGGTCCAGCGGAACAGTTTGAGATTGGGCATCACACCACGATTGTCATGGATAACGTGAAGAAGCTCGTTGAAGCTGGCGGCGGAACGGTCGACAGCATAGTTCAGCTCACCGTATTTCTCGCCGACATCAAGTACTACGACGGAATGAACAAGGTGTTCAAGTCTTACTTCCCGAATGGCGGACCGGCTCGTACTACCGTCGCTGTGGCCGCGCTGCCCGGCAATTCATTAGTCGAAATAAACTGTATTGCAGCGCTGGCTAAGAAGTAGAGAGTACGCCGATACTTCTCCTTCAGACTTCGTCGTTTCCTGTGGAGTGAACTTGAAGACTGTGCCGCAGCTGATACGAGCAATTTATTTGGGACGTTGAACAGCGCAAAAGTTTTTGGGGACTCTGTTTACATGTCACTGAGTACTAACTACCACGCAATTTCCGCAGATAAGCAAGGGCAATGGTTGCAGGGTGTGTGACGAACGTGCACACTTGTCCCAATATGCTGACTGGCTCATGGAAGACTCCGAGCTGTCTCAATACCGTTCCCCGGTCGTAATAGATTCTCTCTCCCGCTAGCCTGTCGTCCTGGTCAAACGTGTATACACCGCAGAGTGGTAGCTCGAGTCGCCGCCCGGTTGCGGGAAGCCCTTTCCAATCGCCAAGGTGGGTACCGCGAATTATGACTTCAACCAGAATCGCATCGTCCGTGACATGGAACTGACGAACATCGATTGCCAGGTCGGGCAGGGCCGTCATCAATTGTTGGTAAAACTGGCGGACGCCATCTGTTCCGCTGTAGTGTTCGTCCCAAGCCTCGTCGTCGTAGTGTGCTGTTTCTCCGAACGTGGCGAGAACACCATCGAGGTCGTGTTGGTTCTCCAGACGAATATGTTGCTCAACGGTGGCGATGCGAGTCGATCGCCTGTCGTGGGGAATTGATGCACTTGCCAACTTACAGCTCCAGTCACGAAAGCAAGATTCCGGTGAAATGTTAGTCCTTGGACTGCATTGTGAGAAGGGTTAATGAAGCAAGAGGTGCGCTGGCTAAGCTTCGCTTCGCTCGGGATGATCGCACAATGGCATGTTCAGATCAGAATGCGTGACCGCAGAGCTAAGAGCTAATGGCTGGGTTCCTAATGCGCACTTACCACGATCGCTTGGGTGATGGTTTCTTTAAACGCAGGATTGTCGACGCGGAGTTCGAGTTTGCCATCGTGCTCGGGTCGGAAATGGAAGTCGTAAGTCTCGCCCGGAGACAAGCTCAGAGCGGCAAGTGAGGATACAATCTGCGCGGGAGGCAGGTCGGCTCCGTCTTTGGCGTACGAGGTCCACGTCACGGGCTTGCCGTCTTGTTGAAGAGCGAGCTTGAACGTGTTATTGGCGCCGATGTTGATCAAGCGCAATCGATAGTCCTGGCCTGTGCGCCATTGCAGTTCGGCTGGATGGTCGGAGCCGTTCAGCAGCATGCCCCCATCTTTACGCTTTCCGTAGCGGGTGAGAATGAAAATCTTGTCGATGTCAGAATCAAATCTTTCTCTTGGTGGCAGCACGATCAACGGCCCGTATAAGCCTGACGTGAGCTGGGAGAGGTCTTTCATGTGAGTGTGATAAATGAATGTGCCAGCGCGGGGCGGGGCGAAACGGACCTCAAACGATTTGCCCGGTTCAATCAATGGCGTCGTACGCATCACGTCTCCACTCCAGCCGGGTACACCGTCGTAAAAGCTATCCAGTTCGATTCCATGCCAGTGAACGGCGGTAGGCTCGTCGAGCTGATTGCGAATACGGATTGCGACGGGCTCTCCTTGCGTGAGCACGATCGGAGGCCCCGGACAAGTCAGTGGAGCTGACGGTATACCTTTGCCAACAAGTTTGTATCCCTTGGTTGTCACGCCTGCAGTGGTGATTTGACCGACGACAAGGTCAAGTTTGTGCTTGGGCTTGATAGGTGTCTTTTGGGCGACTTCACCGGCTTTAGGCAGAACATCGATGCCCATGACCAGGCCCGTCATCTGGTGCTGATGCTTGCTATGAGTTTCGTGCGCATCGTCCGGCTTTCGGAGGAACATGATGTCTGGCGTGATGTGTGCCAGGGTATGACAGTGAAAGAGCCAGCGACCTGACCGCTCGGGAACCCAATAAGTAGTCATGGTGTTGCCGAAGGTAAGAGCTTCGGTAACGACCATCCGGCGCTGAGCTTCCGGATATATCGTGTCAGTTTCTCCGTTACCACGGCTGTCGACGCGATAGTAGGAGCCGTGCATATGCATCGGGTGAGTCAGGGTGGTCGGATTCAGCCATCTCCAGCGAACGACTTCTCCCGTGGTGTAAGTGAGGCGCTCGGTGTAGGGCCAGGATTTGCCGTTGATGACAGGCACATCTAAGGATTGGTCAGGCGAAGGCTGATCGCGCCATATTCCAATGACGAACACTCGATCCGGAGGAGACCCGCCAGCGGGATCGACGATGAATGCACCGCTGAGTTGGCTGTCATCTTTTACGGGAAAACCATTCCAGACTGCGGCGCCGGTGTCGGCCCAGTAGAAGTACGTGCCAGGGATACCCGCATCAAAGGACACTTCGCGTGTCTCACCAGGTGCAATCGCAAGAGTGTCGTCGGCTTTCCCCGGTCGAGAATGCATTCCGTGGAGTTTTGCAGCGACCGAAAGAAGGTTACGAACAGTGGCGTGGATTCTGGTCCCTTCGGGCACACGGATCATGGGCCCGGGAATCAGTGGTGACTTGCCTCTTTCGCCGAAAGCGAAAACTTTCATGCTTGGTCCGGTGTCGGCCTGGGGAAACCAGTCGGCCTGCTGAATTTCGAGATCGATACTCAGCACACCATTGGACAGCGTTCCAGAAGGTGTTTGATTAGAGTTTGCCTGGATTGAACGCAGTTCAGAGGCAGTGGTCCTCAGGCTGGTCGAAATGACGACAATAATGACGAACGCGCCGATACCCAGTCTGGTATGCGAAAACATCCAGTCCTCCCCGTTGATGGCGAGAATACCACCTTGCTGCTGGAGCACGGTGAAAAGGGGAAGAAGGGGAAGAATGAGTGAGTGCTCAGGCCGAGACGAATTCCTGCGCAGCAGCAGGGACGATCTGGTCTTCCTGTATCTCAGGCGTCGTCGTCAGATCCTTCAGCTTGAGCCGGTACACGTTCTTCGCTAGACCGAGCTTGGACAGCGCCCAGATGCCGTACCAGTTCAGATCAATCTCAAACCAGCGCAGGCCGTGGCGGGAAGAAACGGGGTGCGCGTGGTGATTGTTGTGCCATCCCTCGCCAAAGGTGAGGATTGCCACCCAGAAATTGTTGGTTGACAGGTCACGTGTAGCGAAGCGACGCGAGCCCCAAGTATGGGTTGCCGAATTTACCAGCCAAGTAGCATGAAGGCCAACTACCGTGCGTAGGAATGTGCCCCAAAGGAGAAAGGGAAGTCCGCCAATTGCAAGCAGGGCAACACCCATCACTATGACCGGTACATAGTGATACTTGGTGATCCAGACGTGAAACTTGTCTTTCGCCAGATCGGGGACGAACTTGGCGAGGGTTGTGGTGTCGTGGTGCATGGATTTTCCGGTGAGAATCCAGCCCATGTGCGCCCACCATTTCCCATCAATGGGAGAATGCGGATCGCCGTCCTGGTCGGAATATTTGTGATGAATGCGGTGAGTCGCAACCCAGAAGATCGGTCCGCCTTCGAGGGCCGTGGTCGCGCAGACAGTCAGAAAGTACTCAACCCACTTGGGAGTCTTATATCCGCGATGAGTGAGCAGGCGATGGTAGCCCATCCCGATGCCCAAACTGCCGGAAACCCACCATAAAAACGCCGCTACCGCCAAAGCCTTCCATGAGAAGAAAAACAACGCAGCCACGGCTCCAACGTGAAAAAGGGCCATGAAAATTGCAGTAATCCAGTTGATTTCTCCGTTGGCGGCTTGCTTGCGATTGAGTGCGGCGAGTTCCATCCTGTTCCCCCGAGCGACGTTGCACGGATAAAGTAGCAAGATAAAGAGTCAGGTGGCTGTAATACTTCTGTAAAACAGGATTACCGCGGTAACGAGCGATATGGGTTACCCAGACAACTGAGTGGGAGCACTGGAAAGTTTGACAGTAAGTCGATGGCCTTTTTCTGCGCGGGATGCAGAGAAAGTGCTACACGGGAACAGCACCTTTGACTTCGACACCAGCCCATTTCTCCAGCAGAGTGAGGGTAGCGGCGTAATCGAGGTCGCGATGGCCGTCCTCGCTGGCCATTTCATAGATTTCTTCCACGGTTTCGAGTCCGGGAAGCTTGACGCGGGATTCACGAGCAGCGTCCAGGGCCAGGCGAAGATCCTTATGCATGAGACGCAGCGGGAAATTCGGCGTGAAATCACGCTGCATCACAAACGTCGCTTTGTATTCGACGACACCAGACTTGACCATTGACGCCATGATGAGGGGAAGAAGAACGTCGATATCGACACCCATTTTTGTCGCGAGAGTAAGACCTTCGGCGAACCCTTCATAAATCAAAGCAATTTGCAGGTTCATAACAAGCTTCGCGGCTTGGCCTTTGCCGGTTTCGCCCATGCGGAAGATTTTCTTTCCCATGGCGGCAAATAGAGGCTTGAGAGTGTCGATGGCAGGCTCGCTGCCGCCGACGATAAACAGCAGGGTTCCGTTTTCCGCGCCAATTTTTGAACCAGTCACCGGCGCGTCGACGTACTCGGCTCCCTTGGCACGGACCTTCTCGGCAAAGTTGCGGGTTGCGATTGGCGAAATGGTACTGGAATCGGCGACGATCGCGCCCGGATTTAGCGACTCCTGCACTCCTTGTGGTCCAAACAGGATAGTTTCGACGGCTTCGGTGTCGGCTACGCAGATCCAGACGACCTCGGCTTCACGAGCTGCATCGGCGGGGGAGGAGGCGGTTCGTGCGCCCTCAACATCCTTGCCAGGTGTCCGATTCCAGACGCTCACTTCGTGCCCGGCTTTTACGAGGTTCGACGCCATCGCTTGTCCCATAATTCCTAAACCTAAGAAGGCAACACGCATTCCGCTTCTCCTAAAGACAACATAAGAATTAGAACTGAGCGCGGCAATCGTGGTCAAGCAATCAAACCAGGAATGTTCTAGAATGAGTGGAATTTCTGCGCCTAGAGAGATGTGCTGGAGATCTGTATCGCGTCCCGCCCACTTCGCTTGACGAGTGGGCGACGATGCCAGGTCCAATCATTGATGTTAAAGTCCACGCTCAGCAACCCGGCCCTCAGGAAACGTGCGACAGACTTCGGACGACTCGTGCGCCACTCTGCCGTCACGAAGCGCACGGGTGAGACTCACAAACCCAAACTCGTATCCAATGGTGAAATGGGAGTGACATTTATTGGTCACTCCAGCTTCTTCCTCCAGATGGGGGGGCAGAATGTGGTACTTGACCCGAATTTTGCTCGATGGCTCTTTGTTCTCAAGCGCCTTAAGAAACCTGGTACTCAAGTTCGCGATTTACCCCCAATCGACATAGTGCTGGTGACGCACGCGCATTTTGACCACTTGCACCGGCCGTCGTTACGGGCCATTGTCGCGCACACGCGGCGCCGCTCCGGGAAAGCACCGGCCATCATTATTCCGCACCATGTCCTGGATCTAGTTTCGGACTTGGGCTTTGAAGAGATTGTGGAGCTTGACTGGTGGAACAGTTACCGACATCGTGGCTTGACGGTCACGCACGTACCGTCGCGACACTGGGGAGCGAGGATTATTAAGGACTCACATCGTGGTTATGGTGGGTATGTTCTGCGCGACAGTAGACATTCTGTTTATCACGCCGGAGATACGGCGTACTTCGCCGGGTTTCGCGAGATCGGTGAGCGGTTGGCTCCAAAGTTGGCGCTCTTGCCAATCGGGGCATATAACCCAGAGACTTTCCGCAATGTGCATGCGAATCCGAGCGATGCCACCCGGGCATTTCTCGACCTGAATGCCCGCTGGATGGTACCCATGCATTACGGAACGTTCCGCCTATCGCACGAGCCGATTGGAGAACCCTTGGCCTTGTTAGAACGTGAGGCCAGAGCGCATGGGATTGAGGATCGCGTGGTAGTGATGGAAGAAGGCGTAACAAGATTCTTCTAAGAAAAAGAGCCACTAATAGGCGAGCAGGATACGTAAGTCGCGAAGATTGTTTCCCGTCGGTCCGGTCGTAACTGAATCCCCAAGAGCTTCGAAAAAAGGGAAAGCATTAAAGTCCTCGAGATGCTTAGCGGCATCAAGACTTCGGGACTTCGCCCGATCGATCGTTGTCCCGTCTACGATTGCGCCGGCGGCCTTACTGTTGCCATCGATGCCATCTGTTCCAGCGCTTAGAACGCTGATGTTCTCTCCAGCGATTTTAGAGGCACACGCGAGAGCGAACTGTTGGTTTCGGCCCCCGATGCCATTCCCAGTGACTTTAACCGTCACCTCGCCACCCGATAGCAGGCAGACGCGAGGAGATTTTGTTCGGAGAGCGCGAAAGCGCGTCAGCAGGTAGTCCGCTGCTTTTCCGTAATCCCAATCGTCGCAAGAATTGTCTACCTCTACGACGAATCCTTTTCGTTCAGCCTCTACCTTTGCGGCATCGAGGACCGATGCATTTGAGAGCAGAGTCCACCAACGTGAATGAATAAAGGCCGCATCGTCTTGCTTCGGTGTCTCTTCCAGGGCATGCTTCTGAAACAATTCGCGGACCGAAGCAGGAAACGCCTCAAGCATTTCATGCTTTGACGCAATCTGCTGACACTGCTCCACGGTGGAAGAGTCCGGCATAGTTGGGCCGGAGGCGAGGGCATCAGGCGTATGGTCGGGTACGTCGGAGATCAGGATCGAGACCTGCTGGGCAGGAGTTGCGGCCTGCGCGAGTCGCCCGCCTTTGATTGCGGAAAGATGTTTGCGAATGGCGTTGATTTCTGCAATGGGGGCGCCGGAGTGAACCAGTACGCGGTAGGTATTTACGAGATCATCGAGGGAGATTTCTTCGTCGATCGGCTTCTCTGCGATGGAAGATCCCCCGCCACTCATGAGAAAGAGCACCAGCGAAGATGCGTCTTGCGCTAAAACCGATTTCAGGATTGCATCGGCGGCACGGATGGACTCCGCGTTGGGTGTGGGATGGCCTCCCTGAAAGTAGCGAAAGCCGGGAAGTTGTGACGATGGCAGAACCGAACCCGCCACGATGCCTTCGAAGCGACTGCCGGCCTGCATCTCAAGTGCATTCGCCAGGGTGTGCGCGGCCTTGCCGATAGAGATGACCGTAATTCGGCTATAGGAGTTGAGGTCATAGAGATCCTCGCGAATGCGCAGCACGCTGCGATCGCAATCAACATGCCGCTGGAACGCGAGGTCGACACTGGCTTCAGCGAGAGCATGCTCGAATAGGTGCCGGGCGGCAACGCGCATTTCTAAGGCGACACGGTCATCCGCCATTACGGATTTGCTCCTGGTACGTTTTCGCGAACCCAGGACTCGATAGTTTCGCGGAGTTCCTTCAGTCTGCCCTCGAAGAAATGGTCGGCACCTTCAATGATCACCAGTTTGCGTGGCTCGGGAAGCGGGGTAAGGAGTTTTTCCAGGCGCTCCCGAGATCCGAATTGATCTCTCGAACCACTCACAAAGAGCTTGGACTTACGACAATCGGCAAGAAACGAGAAGTCGTAATTGCGATCGTCGATCGGTGAGACTGGAATTCCCAGACCGATCACGCCCTGTACCCGGGAGTCTTCACAGGCGGGAAGCAATCCCACGGCAGCGCCGAACGAAAAGCCGGCAAAAATGAGCGGGAGGTGAAACTCCCGGTCGAGCCACTCTAAAGCGGCTCGGACGTCATCTTTCTCTCCGTTGCCGTGATCATGTTCGCCCCGGCTCAGACCTGTTCCTCGAAAGTTGAAGCGAAGGACCGGGAAGCCAAACGAGTTCAGGGCCTTCATCGAGTGAAAGACAACTTTGTTGTGCAGCGTTCCGCCGTAGAGGGGGTGGGGATGACAAACCAACGCTGCATGCGTGGCGGCGGCGGTCCCGGCATTCAGCAGGGCTTCCAGTTGTCCGGCCGGACCTTCGAGAAACAGGGACCGGATGGTTGAGTTGGCAGTCAGCACCAATTCAGATTACAACGAGCGGCGTCACAAAATTCATCATGCTTTAACAATTCGGTAACTTCGGCGAATTTAGAATCGCGCGATGCCACGGGATCCTTTGGTTATTGAAGACCTCGACGGACCGGCACAAGGACAGCGAGTCCTGAAACTTGTTGGGCCGCTGATCATTTCAAATCTGTTCGATTTTCAGGCGAGAGTTCGTGCCGATCGGTCGAGTGCCCTGTATATCGAGTTTTCGGGTGTTCCCTACATCGATTCGGCTGGTATTGGAGCGCTAGTGGGTGCTCATGTTGCCCGAGATAAGGGAGAATCGAAACTCTACCTCGTTGGTGTGAACAAGCGCGTCCTGGATGCGCTCGAGGTCACGCGGGTGCGGCAGTTCTTCACATTTCTTGATGCGCTTCCTGGTGCGGAACGAGCAACGGCCTAGAGCCTACAGGATTGAGAGGCTAGCCGACGCCGTCTTCCATGCCCCATAGGGTATCCTCTGTGGGCATGGACATCGTTGCATTCACAAGGCAACTGATCGATATTGAATCCATCACCGGTAATGAAGGACCTGTGGGCGAGGTTCTGTACAAAGAACTGTCGCGGATGGGGTACCAGGCGCGGAAAATGCAAGTCGAAGGCTCGCGCTTTAACGTGATTGCCACACCGCCGGAGCAGCCGCATCCGGCAATTTTCTTCTCTACACACATGGATACGGTTCCACCGTTTATTCCGTCGTCGGAGAATGCAACCCGTGTTTATGGGCGCGGAGCGTGTGACGCGAAGGGAATCATCGCGAGTCAAATTGCCGCTGCCATGCGCCTGCGAGAAGAAGGTATTTTCGTCGGACTGCTATTCCTGGTTGGCGAAGAACGAGACAGCCAAGGCGCGAAGGTCGCCAACGAACAGTCGGGCGCCTGCAAGTTTCTGATTAACGGCGAGCCGACAGAAAATCGCCTGGCGCGCGCATCGAAAGGTGCTTTACGGGTAGAAGTATGCGCCAGCGGGCGCATGGCGCATTCGGCTTATCCAGAGTTGGGAGAGTCGGCGATCGAAAAATTGGTTCAGGCGTTGGGCCGCCTTCTGGAGATGAAGCTTCCAAGCGAGCCAGATATCGGGCCGTGCACCATGAACATCGGCCTGATCGAGGGCGGGCGCGCAACGAACGTAATTGCGGATCACGCCAAAGCCCAACTTCTGTATCGGCTGGTGGGACCTTCAGAAGAACTCCGCCGACAGATTCAAGCTGCAGTAGGAGACCTAGCTACCGCTGAGTTCACGCTTGAGATTCCATTTGTCCGCCTGCGCGCACTAGACGGAATGCCGGAATTTGTAGCTGCGTTCACCACCGACATTCCAGCATTAAGCAATTGGGGTGAGCCACTCCTGATTGGCCCGGGATCGATTCATGTGGCGCACACAAGCGGGGAGTACGTGGAAAAAAGGGAGCTGCAGGAAGCGGCGGAGCTGTATTGTGGGATTGCGAAACGGCTATCACATGAGGCGACGAACGCCTCATGAGCTTCGGCTAGCAGCACACGATTTCACCTAATCGCGATTGGCTTTCTGCAGATGGGCTTTGTCGGGTGCCGCCGAGACGGCGGCGCTACGCTCTGGTGATCAGAACACCTCAATCTTGAGAAACGTTTAAACTCACAAGATGACCACCCAGGCTTTGAACTCGCTCGCGAAAGCCTCTTCTGCCTATCTCCGATCAGCGATGCACCAGCCCATCCAGTGGCACGAATGGAGCAAAGAGGCATTTGAGCGGGCACAACGAGAGAACAAACCGGTACTGCTAGATATTGGGGCGGTGTGGTGTCACTGGTGCCACGTAATGGATCGTGAATCGTATGACAACCCTGAAATCGCGGAGATCATTAATCAGCGTTTCGTGGCGGTGAAAGTGGATCGCGACGAGCGCCCCGACGTGGATAGCCGGTACCAGGTTGCCATTCAGGCGGTTAGCGGGCAGGGAGGATGGCCTCTGACGGCGTTTCTCACTCCGGACGGCAAGCCGTTTTATGGCGGCACTTATTTTCCACCCGATGATCACTATGGACGCCCGAGCTTTAAGCGAGTGCTTCTCTCCATCGCGAACGCCTATCACGAGAAGAATGGAGACGTGGTAGAGCAGGCCAAAATGGTCGAAGGCGCTATCGCACAGTCGGAATCGTTCGCAGGCCGAAGTGGAGATTTCTCGCCACAAGTCATTGAGGCGATCGTGCAGACTTCGCTAAAAATGTTTGACGAGCGGAATGGAGGATTTGGCAGCGCTCCCAAATTCTTTCATCCTGCGATTCTCGATTTGATCATGAACCAGTACACGCGTTCGCGGGATGACCAGTTACTGAAGGTGATCGCTACGACGCTGGAGAAAATGGCGAGTGGAGGCGTTTACGATCAGTTGGCCGGAGGATTTCACAGGTATTCAGTCGATGAACGCTGGATCGTGCCACACTTCGAGAAAATGTCCTACGACAATTCCGAACTGCTCAAGAATTATGTGCACGGCTTTCAGGTGACGGGGTCGGAGTTCTTCGCCGCAGTTGCAAAGGAAATCATCCGATGGATGGACGAGTGGCTGTCGGACCGGGAACGTGGAGGCTTTTACGCTTCGCAGGATGCCGACTACTCCATGGATGACGATGGTGACTATTTCACATGGACCCTAGCCGAAACGCGGGCAGTGCTGACCGAAGAAGAAACAAATGTTGCGAGCCTCCACTACGACATCAACGAGATCGGAGAGATGCACCACGCTCCGGCAAAGAATGTGCTATACATCGGCGCCGGCCTCGAAGAAATCACCAAGCGTTTGAACATTAGTGCCGAGCAGGTCGCGACGCTGTTGGCCGTTGCCAGAAAGAAGATGTATGCAGCGCGTTTGAAACGACCGACTCCCTATGTGGACAAGACGATTTATGTCGGATGGAATGCGCTTGCCATATCCGCATACCTCGAAGCAGCGACTATTTTGGAATTGGAGGACGCACGGCACTTCGCATTGCGCTCGCTCGATCGCATTCTTGCAGAGGGATGGGATACGGAGAGAGGCTTGCGGCATGTGATTGCCTATTCTGACCCTAAGTCCGAACGGCGCGACATCCCGGGGATGCTCGATGATTACGCATTTGCATCGGTAGCATGCCTCGACGCATTTGAAGCCTCCGGTGACCTCACTTACTTCAAATTTGCACGTGCTATCGCAGATAAGATGGTGGCGCGGTTCTTTGATTCAACATCGGGTGGATTCTTCGATACAGAGCAGCCCTCGGACGCAAGCGATAAGCGGCTTGGCGTGTTACACACCCATCGCAAGCCGTTTCAGGATTCACCCACTCCGGCGGGCAATGCTGTTGCTGCAATTGCGATGACGCGGCTTCATGCGTATACGAATGAACCCAGCTATCGCGACAAGGCCGAACAAACTCTCGAGGTGCTGGCCGGTATCGCGGGCCAATATGGGCTCTTCGCGGCAACATATGGCGTTGCCAGTGCGAAATTTGCAGAACCTCATCTTCAGGTGGTCGTCCTGAGAGATTCGGAAAATTCGAAAGAATTAGAGCGAGCGGCGGTTGAATCGTTTGCGCTGAACAAGACGGTCTTCGCACTTCCGAAAAGCGCCGCAATTGCTCCAAACCTCCCGCCAGCATTGGCCGAAACGATACCGAACTTTGCTAAGAATACGAAGGGATCAGTAGCGATTGTCTGTTCTGGCTTCACTTGCTTGCCCCCGATTTCGGATCCTGATGAACTGAGGCGATTACTCCGCGAGCGAGCTCGCCAAGCTAAATAATTACTCCGACATTTTTAGGCAAAGAAAAATGGGTTGACGGATAGTGTTGGGGAATCGTCAACCCATACTTGAATCGCGAATGGAGATAGATAAGCGTTCGGTTGTTCTCCCGAACTTACTTACCTCACCATTGGGCAGTTTTGCTTCTTAGGGCTGCACAGTGGGATCGGCCCGCCGTCCCGAACTGACATGATCGGGGCAGCCACCGATACATACGTGCAAACCAACCCTACCATCAGGAATAACATCCTGACCGCACGTTTCATCGGTTGTTTCTCCTTGCGTGCGGGTCCCCTGGGAGCGGAAACCCTCACGGCTCGGCATTATACCGATGAAGTTGAAAAATGCACTGTTTTTTATACGTTCCAGCAGTAGCAGAAATTCAGACTGGGAACGAGAGGCAGGTGAAACACTTGTTTCTTTTTAGTTTTCAGTAACATGGACTTCATCAGTGTGTTCGAAGATTGTTCGCGAAACCAATGTCAAGTTGAGAATCTTGTTACGAAATCCGAACAAAACTGTTGTTGAACCAAAACCACACTGAATTGCGAACGCTTAAGGCTTGGTGAGTTGATGGGAGATGAAGGACTCTTGTAAATCGTCGTTGGACGAGTCTGACCTGCGGAAGCGTTCTGAGACTTCATGGCCGGGGTCCGCGCCCGTACGGGAGAAAGCGCGATCAACCATACTTTCGAACATAGGAATCAGAGAGTCGCCGGGCACCGGATGTTGGATATCGATAAGGCTCTCCTCCCATCGTTGCGAGACCTGCAAGTTGGCGGAAACATCGCGGGCAGGGCTCTTCATGAGCGTATAAACCAACCACACGACCACAGCAAGATCATAGCCGAGCGAATTGATCAAAGTGATCATTGGCTGCGAAATATGGCTGCTGTTGCTGAGGGCTACCATCATCAGTTCCAGGCTGGCGAAGCCGCCAAAGCCAAGGGCAATGCCGAAGCTATGTTGCTTGCGGGAGACACCTAGATACTTCGCAAAGGCGAGCAAGAACAATATGAGGCCACACTGAATCACGCGAACGCAGCGAGTCACGATCGAGACAGCTGCAACCACGGGTTCCTGCTCCCCAGCGGAATTGCTGGCGGCCACCACAATTGCGACAAGGAGCATTACCAGCGCAGCCCACTTGAACAGCACAGAACCGAGGTCTTTCAAGGTGTGATATGGCCGAAAAACGTCAAGAAAGATCTCATGGATGACCTTAAAGCCAATGGCCAGACTGACTGCTTGGAAAGCCCAGTAGGTATAGAAATAGTCGGAATAGGGACGCAGGTTCTGGACTGGAAACAGGACTGCGAAAGTGAAGATTTGAAAGCCGATATAGATGCTGAAGACCGGGAAAGTGCGGTATAGCTTGCGCCATGAAAGGGCAATCGCAACCGCCAACAAGAGGAGGGGCTCGACGATCCAGAAAGCGACCCCCGCAAGATGTCCCTGAACACTCATTCGTTTCGCGTCCAAACTCTCCAGACCTTCGGGGCCCAAGAGAGTACACCTATTCCGGTGATCCCTGATGGCAACCTTAACAGGTTTTCACCAGGGGTCAATGAACCAAGGTAACTAGTGGTAACGATTACTTGCTTGCTTTTTGTAAGTAACTGAAACGATAGCGAGTTATTTTATTTTCGTCAGTTTTCGCTCTAAGTCCGGTTTGGTCCGGAAGGTTACTAACGCGTATCTCTAACGTGCGAGCCGGACGTTTCAGACCTCCGGCCCAGCCTGAATATAGGCTCGCATCATGCGAACCTCATCGTTTTTCTCGCTTAAATCGTGCAGCATCAGGTCTCGAAGTGAGATCACTCCCACAACCTTTGTTCCCTGGCAGACCGGAAGATGGCGGAATCCGTGTTGGCTCATGAGCTGCATGCATGCTTCCAGAGTCTCTTCCGGCGTGACGGTCAGCGGTTCCATGGTCATGACGTCCTCAACCCGGGTGTTATGGGCGGGACAGCCTTCGACGACCACACGGCGCATGAGGTCGCGCTCCGAGAAGATACCGACGAGTGCGCCATCGCGAAGCACAGGAACTGCGCCGATGTTGCGTTCTACCATGGCCTTGGCGACCTCGAGCACAAATTGGCCGGCCTCTGCGCAGTAGGTCTCCTGATTTTGGATTAAATCGTGAATTCGCATTTGCTACCTCCGGGTTTTCCCGGGCGCACCCCAACCTCGAAAGGGCGAACATCTGCGCGAGTATATGACGGAAAGGTAACTGAGGAGAAGAAAGAAATGCGCCTTTGGGCCCAAAATCAGGTCGCTGAGGCGACAAGACTGTTTACTGATTATTATCTAGAGCGAACACGTCCAGGATCTGATAGGAGCTGTCAACCAGCAAGGCGCATCCGTTAAAAAGAACCCGTTCCTGGTCGGGAGGCAGCTTTGGTAGTTGCTCCTCGCAATCCAACGGCAGGGACCGAACCCGTTCCTGTAAGTTGGAGGACAGGATTGCGCCCGGACGCAGTTGAGCATCGAAATCCTGAGAATTATTCGATTTGCCAATAACGCTTGGAGGAAAGTCGCCTTCATGCACCTTCACGCACTCGCGAATCACGCGCCGGTCACGCATGCTGAACAGGGTCGCGTTGTTGTCGGGTGTTGAAGAGCTGTCGGGCGATGAAGGTGGCGGCTCACTATCGGCTGGAGGAGTGGTGGTCGGCGCCTGATCAGGACTCGTTTGATCCGGTGCTGGAGCTTCCGCCGGTTGTGTCTCTGGCGGCAGGGGCACATTTGCAGACGTCGTCGTGAAATTCAGGATCGCTTCAGAATCCACCATTGCTGGTTTCTTGCCAGTCGCTGCCGCGGCTCCCGTACCAGCCGCTCCTCCGGCACCAGCGCCAATAGCCGCGCCTTTTCCACCTCCGGCAATGCCTCCGATGATCGCGCCTATCGCAGCGCCGGCACCGATCTTTCCGGCATTGCTTTTGGTGTGAGACTCGCCTTTGATGACCAAGGACTGAACTGCGATTGATACAGCGGAACGTCCAGTGCTGATTGTGGTGAGGACGAGATCGAGTTCACCCGGATCAGTCAAACGTCCGGACTTGTGTACATCAATGATGCGCCCGCTCACGTTCGCGCCTTTCGGATAGATCTCCTTACCGTTAGCGATGATTGGCAGCTCGAGGGTGGCGGAGAAGGTATCTCCAACCTGCGCTTCTTCGCTGTTCAGTCGGTCGATCATGCGTACGCTTACCGTGATGCCAGCGGGAATTTCGGGCGGCTGTTCAGCCTCAATCTGGACTACCAGGAGAGCGGTCAATACTACACATGCGAGTGTGCTTAGATAGCGGTTAAGCCTCATGCGATCTCGTCTCGGGCAGAATGATCGACGAAGTGGCAATTATAGAGTGTGATGCGAGGGGTGGAACGAGGGCTGCTTAGGATTTCGCTGCCTGATCTTGTTCCGGGATGAAAATGAAATACGAACAAGCCCAGAGCACTGTGGCGATGCTGCCACGGGAACGTGCCGTGACAATGATGTTGTAGCGATCTGTCATCGCGAACTCTTCCAGCATCGATGGAGCTTTGCTTGGCTCAACCAGCGCAAGGTAGCGTAGGAAGGAATAGACATCCAGATCGCCGTTGTGGCTCTTGGCAGCGAAGGAAACATCCGTGTTCTGACGGACAAAATGCCATGCAAGCGAGGCCGCAGTGGCCACTCCTTTTTCGTACGTTTGCGCGGACACTGAGTCGCGGCTGGGATTGTCAAATACGACGCGTACCTTGCGTTCGTCTTCGCGGCTATATTCGCGAACCTTAAGTGCTCCGGATTTCGCGGTTGCTTTCCAGTCCACGTGCCGCGCCGAGTCTTCCGGCATGTACTCGCGAATGCGGTATAGGTCATGACCACGGCCGCGAACGAAGGTCTCGAACTCGCCGGTGATCATGGGGAGAATCTCAAGCAACTCGTCGGCGGGTTCGACCGGAGGGTAGACGATAACTTCGCGCGAGAGCGGAATGCGGCGGGTTTTGGTGAGAAACGCAAATGGGAATCGAGTAGCCAGCGCGAAACTATCCTGTTGATAGCGCCCGCGCTTAGCGAAGGCGAGTTCCAGGTCTGCAGTGGCTTCGTGTCGTGCCGCTATGTAAGGAAAATATGCCGATCCCTGAAAGATGCAGGTGGCAGCGGGAGCATCCGCTACACGTTGTAAGCGCCGGTCAGGCAGGCGCAGCCACTGCTTGTCAGGAGATCTTCGCGGAGGAAATCCAAAAGTAGCAGGTAGCAGACGCCAGTGTTTGGAGACCTTCCGCTGCTTGTAAGCCATCACATTGATGGAGAAGGCGGGAATTCTTCTCCTGGTATTCTTGACGACAATTCTCCCCACCATCGTCTGATTGGCGAAGATGTGTTCCGGCAGGCGTACATCGAGTTCGAGGTCACGCAATACCATGGCGGCAGCAAAAATCGAGACTGCGATCGAGGCAATGAGCGCTGCCACGATGATATAGAGCAAATTATTGCCGGTGTTCAGAGCCGCGATCCCTATCAGCAGGACCACGACCATATACGCAATGCCCACACGCGTGACATCGTAGTCGAAAGCGTCGCGAAGCCTTGCTGCTTCCACGCGCCGAGCCAGATAAGGAACCGTCGTGATTCCCACAATGGCGGCCAGCAACAGGGCGGCGGACGCAAGGATCAGAGTGGCCCAAAGATTTCCCGATTCTCGCGAAACGGTCGAAAAAAGCGCAGCCCCGAAGGCGAGTATCAGCCCGCCGATCGCCAAGAGAAAACGGACCCAAACTTCGGGAAGTTCTAGACGGAACCGCGATGGCTCGCCTGGCATGGGAAGCGGATAGCTGGACTTGTTTCGTGACACGGTGATTTGCCTTCGAGGGTAGCATCCCGGCGTGACCGGTTCAATCGGACCGAATGTGACGAAAGATTGCTTCCTCAGAGGTCTTTACCCGGACGCTCTTTCTTTGCGACGGTGCCACCAAATGATGGCGATGATGACAATGGTAGCGACAAAAATTACGATGTTCACGTTCTTCATGATCTCAGCCAGCCGGCTCCAATGACGTCCGAAGAGATAGCCAGCTACCGAGATAGTGGTTACCCACAGAAGCGCCCCGAGAAAATTGAAGAGTGCGAATTTGCGCCAGTCCATGCGAAGAATACCTGCCAGAGGGCCGGCAACTACCCGTAGTCCGGCGATGAACCTCGCCACCAGGACGAGGCCTGATCCGAAGCGTTTGAACATCTGCTCGCCACGGTTGATGGTTTGAGGACGGATTAACAGATACTTGCCATAGCGAGCGAGAAGCGGCCGACCGCCGTAGTGCCCGATGAGAAAGCCAAGATTGTCTCCGATGGTGGCGGCCAGGACGCCGATAGCAATAATGGAGGGCAGGTGAAGCCTGTGTTCGGAGAAGGCCAGGAAGCTGGCTGTCAGAAGGATGGTCTCACCGGGGACCGGTAATCCGGCATTCTCAAGCAGAAGCGCCACCGCAACGGTCCAATATCCGTGTTCCGCCAGGTATTGCCGTATCAGTTCGACTACGTGGTGTCCCATGGTGGCTTGGGGGAAGGTTAACAGAACCCTGCGTCTGAATGAGGGGAGGGCTCTTGCTATGGGTGATTCTGCTGAAGCGGCGACTCTCTCTCGAGGTACTTTCCGACAACGTTATTGAACTCTTCCGGCGCTTCTTCATAAGGAAGATGCCCGACGCCTTCAAGCATCACGGTTCGGCAATTGTCGAACGCTTGCGCCAGACGAGTGGCAGAGGCTGGATCGACAGCGACATCCCTCGTTCCCCACACCAACAACGCGGGGACATGAGCGATGTTAGGCAGCAATTGCTCCAGTTCCTGGAGATCGCGATTCCATGAGCGCAGGATCTCGAGACCATGCTCAACCGCTCCTCCTTGTTCAAAGGGGGCGGTATAACCTTCGAGCGTACCAGGCCGAATGCGGCTAGGGTCTCCAAACAAGCGGCGCAAGAGTTCGTTATGAATCACCTTAATGAATGGAGCCATCTGAGGCAGCAATATGGAGCAGGGCGGCCTGCTCAGAAGTTCAGCCATGAATTTTCCGTGGGCTGACCACGGATTCACAGGGGCGACGAGAATGAGACGCCGAATGCGTTCTGGCGCGAGTGCAGCCGCCATCATGGCCACGGCGCCACCGTGGGAAGTCCCGAGCAGATCGGTGGAAACAATAGCAGCGCTGTCGAGGAAGCGGAGCAAACGCTCGGCGCAGGCACGCAAAGAACAATCGAGGCCGGGTGGGCGATCAGAAAATCCAACACCCAACATGTCCACCGCATAGACAGTGGCATGTTCCGACAGTGCCGGAATGGCAAAACGCCACGAGAATGAGTATCCGAGGAGGCCATGAACCAGCAACAGCGGGTTACCCTTGCCGCTGCGCAGGTAGCGCATACGCGCTCCGTCCAGGGTCATCCAATTCTCTTCAAATGCATGAGTCCGATGATTCAGGCCGTTTCGGTGGGGATGAGACAACTTTTCCATGCTCGGGAGATTCTATTTAAGTGATATCCAATCTGTCGCTTCTATTCGGGGAGCAATCGTGCTCCCCTTTTCTTTCAATATGGCAGGTCCTGAAGAGGCCGCGGTCCGTCACAAAATATTCCAGCTACGCTTCTTCTTGGCCAATAATTTCTTCAACACTTTGATGCCCTTGTCGACGTGACCTTCCTCGAGGAGGAATGGCGGTAGAAATCGGATCACAGTGTCCTGAGTGCTGTTTAGTAGTATGCCCTCGGCGAGGGCAGCTTCAACAATCGGACGAGCCGGGATGTTGAGCTGCAGTCCCTGGATTAGCCCGCGACCGCGGACTTCAGTAGGCCCTTCATATTTTTCAAGCAGGGATTTCAACTGCTCTTGTAAGTACGCTCCGATACGAGCCACATTTTCAAGAAGCTTTTCCTCCTGCACAATTGCCAAATACTCGAGCGCAACGCGGCAGGCCAGAGGTCCGCCGCCAAAGGTAGTCCCGTGCTGGCCCGGTGAGATGGCGGAAGCGAATTCCTCCTTGGCGATGAATGCCCCTAGAGGCAGGCCGGCGGCGATCGGCTTGGCTACCACCACGATATCAGGAGTGACTCCGAAAGTTTGGAACGCAAAAAAATTCCCCGTGCGCCCCAAACCGCATTGAATTTCATCAAAGATAAGTGCGGCGTGATGCTGGTCGGCAAGGGTGCGGCATTGCTGCAGGAATTCGACGGAGCACTCGTGTATTCCACCCTCGCCAAAGATAGGCTCGAGCACGAGGGCACAAGTGTTTTCGTCCACCGCGGCGCGAAGTGCATCAATATCATTTTGCGGAACGAATGTCACATCGTCGAGCAGGGGCTCGAAACCTTTGCGGTACTTATCTTGGCCCGTGAGCGACATGGCGCCGAAGGTGCGGCCGTGATAGGAGCCTTGCAGGGCGACCAGCTTGCTTTTAGCGTCACCGCCCACGCGATGGCCCGCCAGGCGGGCGAGCTTGATTGAGCCTTCGATCGCTTCGGTTCCGCTGTTTGAGAAAAAGGCTCGCTGAAATCCGGATAGCAGACAGAGTTTCTCGGCGAGTTGTCCCTGGTATTCGTTGTAGTACAGATTGGAGAGATGAATAACCTTGGCGGACTGTTCACGAATTGTCTTTACGATTCGAGGGTGCGCATGGCCGAGCGCATTGACGCCGAGCCCAGCAACGAAGTCGAGATACTTCTTGCCGTCCAGATCATAAAGAAAGACACCCTTGCCGCGTTCCATCACGACGGGGTAGCGGTTGTAGGTTTGCAGAAGAAAGAAGCTCTCGCGGTTGATGATGTCCTGGGTGCTCATAATGCGAACAATTCTAAACGGCGAACGGTGAAAGAGGGGAGTTACGGACCTCTGAAGCTCGTAGACGTCTGATCCGGGTGCAACTACTGTCTACTTGGATTGGCAAGGTAATTTTGATAGGAGGAACAATGGAGAAGCGCAAACTTGGAAAAGGCAACCTGGTAGTTTCGGCTCTTGGATTGGGATGCATGGGCATGACCTTTGCGTATGGTCCAGCCTCGGATAAGCAGGAGATGATTTCTCTTTTACGAACGGCAGTTGACCGCGGCGTGACATTTTTCGACACTGCCGAGGTCTATGGTCCCTTCGCGAACGAAGAATTGGTTGGCGAAGGTCTTGCTCCGATACGAGATCAGGTTGCGATCGCGACCAAGTTCGGTTTCAAACTCGATCCGAAAGGCGGACCGAAGTGGACTGGCGTCGATAGCCGGCCTGAACACATCAAGGAAGTTGCCGATGCTTCGCTCAAGCGGCTTAAGACTGACAGGATCGACCTGTTCTACCAGCATCGCGTTGACCCCAATGTGCCGATCGAGGACGTGGCCGGCGCAGTGAAGGACCTGATCCAGCAAGGCAAGGTGAAACACTTCGGCTTGTCTGAGGCTGGTATCCAGACGATTCGACGTGCTCACGCGGTCCAACCCGTGGCAGCGGTGCAGAATGAGTACTCGTTGTGGTTTCGTGAACCTGAGGAAGAGTTGATGCCGGTACTCGAAGAACTCGGGATCGGGTTCGTCCCCTACAGTCCCTTGGGCCGTGGCTTTCTCACAGGAAAGATCAACGAAAACACTACATTCGATATTTCGGACTTCCGGAACACGCTGCCGCGATTTACTCCGCAGGCACGGAAAGCCAATCAGGCACTAGTAGATCTGCTTGGCAAAATTGCAACGCACAAGAAAGCGACTCCTGCTCAGATTGCGCTGGCATGGCTGCTTGGGCAGAAGCCCTGGATTATTCCAATACCGGGAACGACGAAACTGCACCGCCTTGAAGAGAACATCGGAGCAGCCGACATTGAACTGACGGCAGACGATCTTCGCGACATTGAGGGTGCCTCGTCGAAGATCACGGTACAGGGAGAGCGTTATCCGGAAGAGCTCCAGAGGATGACCGGGCTGTAAGCGGGAAGGCGATTCCGCTTAGATCTGGGATGGTGGAATGCTAGCGAGAGTGGATCGCTGGGCTTCCCTCCATTCCAGCGGCTTTGCTCCTTTGATGAGGAGCCACAGCATCAGCGCTATCTCGGCAAATAGAGCTGGTTGTGCGAAGAGAAACAATTTGCTCCCGTATTGCGGAACGAGTACGCCCGTAAAGCTCATCACTACATAGGCAACACCGTTAATGACGAGCCAGACGCCCAGAAAGCGAGGCAGAAAACGCGACTTGTAAACCAAAATTCCTAACGGGAAAAGCCATGCGCCCCAAAGCAGCTCCGCAGCAGTGTTCTGAAAGTCGTGCAGGCGAAGAAATAGCATGGCTAACGCGTCGTGCTGAGGCTTGTCGAATACCGACAGGAAATCAGCCCCACGGACCACCATCAGAGTAGCGGCGTCGCTCACGACATTGACGAAGTTGAGAAGCGCCGGCATTACTCCGCCTAGAATCACGACCAACACGGCAAGGTATTGGTTCACATCCTGAAACAAGCGATAAAACGCGAGCGTGAGAAGAATCAGTACGACTGCTCCGACTAGATCAGTGGCCATACCGAAACGGAAGAGCCACTCGTGTGCGGCGATGTTGTTGGCAGTCGCGGCCGGGTTTCCGTGCACGAACAACTTGTTCGGAATGTAGATAAGTCGGAGCGGCCCGAGCAGGACGAGAAGCAGGTACCAGAATCCGGCGACTCTGCCGGGGTTGTGGTTTGATCTCATGATCCCTCCGTGGTGAGGGCCCCGTTGTTCGCTTGTAGATACGGTGGACGAAGAAAGAATGTTCCTCAGTCTTCGCTCATTTCCCTTTGTCCGCATCGTTAACGCGTGTCTGATCGGTAATCCAGTTTACTTCCCATGTCTTGCCGCCATCCTCGGAAAAGGATTGCTCGAAGTGCGCTGAGTTTGGAGTCATTTCGGACCATGCATATCGAATGAGGATCGCCCGGCCGTTAAAGGTGTCCTGACAGTAGAACTCGCCGCGTCCATCTTTGAATTCCCCGACGTTGGGAGGTCCGCCCATGTTTCCGTCTTTGCTGTTTGCCCAATAGAGACTCCACTGGTGAGACTGAGGGTTATAAAGACGCAAGGTGAGTCCTTCGATGTGGCCAGTAGGGCTGTCGACCTCGAACTCCTCGATCTGGGCGCGGCCATCCCAAACCTTTCGGGTTACCGATGTGCCATCAAACTCGATCCAACTGGTCGAGCCCGTCAATGGGTGAAGCAGCCGCTTGAGATGAATTTTCCAACTACCCAACTCGAAATCAAAATCGTGCTGGCCATCGCGTCGCGCTGGAGCGGTTGTTTTCGCATCTGCCTGTGCCGACGCGGGCACGGCACATAGCGAAGCAAGGACAAGACTCAGCAAGATGCACGTTTGGATACGGAACGATGAGCGCATACTCTATCTCCGAGAGAATTTTCATTCTTCGTCCGCGTGCGATAGATAGCGGACTCTCTAACTTCGACGAGTCATCGCTTGATTTTGGTAGTGTGGTTTTTCGTGACCCTATGAGGAGTTTTCTATCGGCGCAGGCTGTGGGTGGTGATTAATGTTTTCATGCTGCCATCGTCTTGCTTGCGAGCAGCGATCAGTGTGTATGACTTAGGAGTGATGTCGACAAAGGAATCGCGCCACTGTGTTTTCTTGCCGTCTTCGATTTCATCGTAATCGTTGACGAAAGTATTGCCCTCCCAGTGAGCGGTACCACGAATCTCACACAGGCTGCCTTGATCTTTGAAGCATACGAAGTAGTCGTAGACTTTCGCCTGCCCGTCCCACCAGATCAGGATCAGGTGATCGAGGGGACCAGCGGATCCATCCGAGTGTCCCTCGCCCACGACCGTGGTCCCTCCAACGGCCAACCGCCAACGCGAGGTGCCGCTGCGCTGTCCGCCGTTAGGGAAGTATCGGCCACGTTCCATGGTCTCGGTGTCGTTCCATTCTCCAACGAGCGCCTGGGCGAGCCGGGACATTTCCGGCGTGGGCTCCACGGAGGAATTCACCTGAGGCGAGGCGGGACAAACTAGCATCGCCACAAGTAGGATCAGAATACTTGTGTAAGCGCTTCTGCAGGTCAACGGTGTCCCCATGTGAGCGAACCGGTCAATACCCCGACTTGGACGACTCGGGCAGCCTTGCCGGTAGCAGGCGCCTTGCCCCGGGTCCCAGACTCCCGGTTCTTGGATTTCCTTGCATAACCCTAGCTCAAACAACCAGATACCAATTGCAGAAGAATTCCTTCCAAATTGCGTAGCGGACATTGGAGGTCGCTTCTATAATTTTGGAAGTAATTGGATTATGGACGTTTATAAGTCCTCAGGAGCAACAAACGTGGCAGCGAACGTGCAGAAGTTGGTACGGGGAAGTTCTACTCCCCCTCTGCGTACCTCGTCGCGGCCGATGAACAGGGACTTCCAAATCCGATTCACTGCAGGGCTGCTTATTCTCTTGACAGCCGCGGCGTGCGTCTTTGCCTGGAAGAACTTCGAGAAGGACCGCGAAACCCAGGTGCCTTACGACGGCGTCTGGTGGGTGGAGACGAACGGGCAGCTTACGGCCGAGCGAGTCGAGGCCAATGGCCCGGCAGACAAGGGCGGCATCAGGGAGGGAGATCGCCTCATCGCGATCAATGAACGGGAGGTAAAGGACACCGCCGGGCTGATGCGGCAGCTGTATCGGGCAGGTGTCTGGTCGCAGCCGACTTATAGCGTGATGCGCGGCGAAGTGCCGTTGGACTGCAAGTTGGTTCTAGCGGCGGCGGAGAAGTCGTTCAACTATTGGCTGCGGCTGATTGCGCTCATCTACCTGGGAATCGGTCTATACGTGCTGCTCAGAAGGTGGACCGCGCCAGGCTCGATGCACTTTTACATTTTCTGCCTGGTATCGTTCGTCTTCTACTCGTTCAAGTACACCGGTAAGTTCAATCTCTTCGACTGGTCGATTTTCTGGAGCAACATCGTTGCGTGGCTGCTCCAGCCGGCGTTATTCCTGCATTTCGTACTGACTTTCCCGGAAAAACGTGAAGTGGTACGAAAGCATCGCTGGGTGATTCCTGCGCTCTATCTGCCTGGCACCTTGCTGCTCGGAATTCATGTATTGGCGATGCGATTTCTGCAGCCTAGCGAACGCCTGGTCTGGAACCTGAATCGCCTGGATTACGCCTATCTGACCGTTTTCTTCGTGGCGGCGGCGGGCGCTCTGTGGCACAGCTATCAGCGGGCAGGCATACCAATCCTGCGACAGCAGTTGAAGTGGGTGACGCGCGGGACGATTCTGGCGATCACTCCGTTCACTCTGTTTTACGTGATCCCATACATCGCGGGATCTCTGCCCACGGTCGGCATGAAGGCCTCGGTTCTGTCATTGGGCCTACTCCCCCTGATGTTTGGATATGCAATCTTCCGCTACCGCCTTATGGATGTTGACCTGATTTTCAAGCGCGGCATGGTGTACACGCTGGCTGCGGCGGCGGTGGTAGGAGCCTACTTCGCGATCGTGACAGGAATTGCCGAGTTGGTCCATACGCAGGTGCCCAACTCCGGGCCGCCGGGACTCATTATTGCCATTGTTGTAGCGCTGATCTTGTTCGACCCGGTGCGCAAGTGGATCCAGACTCGAATCGATCAGTACTTCTATCGAACCAACTATGACTATCGCAAGACGCTGATCGAATTTGGCCGGGAGCTGAGTTCGGAGACTGATCTCAACAAAATGCTGAGTTCTGTTGTCGATCAATTGGCGCGGACGCTGCTCGTGGATCGCATGGCGATTTTCCTTCTGGCCGGCGAACAGGATCGCTTTGTGCTGGCCAAGTCTTTTGGCATGACACAGACCAGCGGGCTAGATCTCGGCTTCTTGAGCGCGCCGCGTCCGGAAATGGAAGCAGGCCACCTGTTCTTTGAGAACACGCACCAGGTGCCTCGCGAGTCAGATGGAGCGCGGGAGACGATAGCCAAACTGGATCTGAATTACTACATTGCGTGCCGGGCACAAACGAAGCCGATTGCGATGCTTGGTTTCGGCAAGACGGTTGAGGGCGATTTCTTATCCAGCGAAGATATAGAGCTGTTGGAAACGCTGGCGGGGTACATAGGTATCGCCATTCAGAATGCGCGGCTATATGCCTCGCTGGAGCAAAAAGCGGCGCAATACGAACGCCTGAAGGAGTTCAACGAGAACATCGTCGAGTCGATCAACGTGGGAGTTCTGGCTGTCGACTTGGCGGATCGGATCGAGTCCTGGAACTCGCAGATGGAAGTGATGTATGCGCTGCCGCGGTGGCAGGCCCTGACTCGCCCACTGAGCGAGGTTTTCCCGGCAAACTTTGTCGAAGAGTTCTACCGGGTGCGACAGAGTCCGGGCATCCACAATCTCTACAAGTTCCGGCTGGAAACCCCCGCGGGCGAGACGCGCATCCTGAACGTTGCCATTACGCCGCTGGTCACCCGCAATTTCAGCGTAGTTGGGCGCCTGATCATCATGGATGACATCACTGAGCGCATGGAACTGGAGTCGCAGCTAACGCAAGCGGATAAGCTGTCGTCAATCGGCTTACTAGCGGCCGGTGTAGCCCACGAAGTGAATACTCCCCTCGCGGTTATTTCGTCCTACGCACAGATGCTTTCGAAGCAACTCCAGGGAGATCCGCAGAGGAGCGCTTTGCTGGAAAAGATTACGCGTCAGACCTTCCGCGCCTCGGAGATCGTTAATAATCTGCTCAACTTCTCGCGCACGAGCGGGGCGGAATTTACGGAAGTTGATGTCAACAAGATCATTTCGGAAACCCTCGCGTTGCTCGAGCACCAGTTCAAGACCACAAGAATTCATGTGCACGATGAACTGGCTGGGCACCTGCCTATGATTGTCGGCAACGCAGGGCGGCTGCAGCAGGTATTTCTAAACCTTTTCCTGAATGCGCGGGACGCGATGTCCCAAGGCGGCACGCTCACTGTAGCTACCTCAAATGGCGAAGGGGTGAGCGTCAGAGTTTCGGATACAGGAAGCGGGATTGCGCAGGAACACATTCAACGGATCTACGATCCGTTCTTCACGACAAAATCAGGGCCTAGAGAAGGCGAGCGAAAAGGGACGGGACTGGGTTTGTCTGTAACTTACGGAATCATTCAGGAACACGCGGGAAAGATTCGGGTAGAGAGCGAGCCGGGCACAGGAACCACGTTTTACCTGGATTTCCCGCTTTCAAGGAAGGCAGTAAATGTCTGAAGCGGTTGTGATCTCACATCATCGCAACTGGAGCGATCAGATGTCGTCGGGCATGGGATCAGTACTGATCATCGACGATGAAGCCGCGATTCGCGAGTCGCTCGAAACCCTGCTGGAAATTGAAGGCTACAACGTGCAGTCCGCATCCTCCGGGGAGGAAGGACTGGCGCGTTTGGCGGAACGGCAGTTCGATCTGGTCTTGCTCGATCTGGCGCTGCCGGACGGGAATGGCCTCGACATTCTGCGTGACCTGCGAGCACAGGACTCGCAGATTTCCGTCATCATGATCACCGCGTACGGTACGGTGGAGAACGCCGTCAAAGCGATGCAGTCCGGCGCCGTCAACTTTGTCCAAAAGCCCTGGGACAACGAAAAGCTGCTTGCTGATGTGAGAGCGGCTGTTGCCCGTCACCGCGCAGAGGAAGAGAACATACAGCTGAAGCGCGCCCTGAAACAGCGCTACAACTTCGAAAACATCGTGGGCAAGAGCGAAGCGATGTTGAAGATATTCGATCTGGTCGGGCAAGTTGCACCCAGTCGGTCGACAGTTTTGCTGCAGGGTGAGAGCGGGAGCGGCAAGGAACTCATCGCGAAGGCATTGCACTTGAATTCTCCGCGTCGCGATCGTCCGTTTGTCCCGGTCAATACGGGATCAATGCCTCCAGACTTGCTTGAATCGACGCTCTTTGGCCACGTCAAGGGAGCTTTCACCAGCGCCATCGCTTCAAAGAAGGGTCTATTCGAAGTAGCCGACCGTGGAACGCTATTTCTCGACGAGATCGGCACGATGACGATGGACACGCAGAGCAAGATTCTCCGCGTGTTGCAAGATCGAAAGTTCATGCATCTAGGGGGTGTGCATGAGATGCAAGTTGACGTCCGCATTATTGCCGCAACGAATGTGGATCTGAAACAACTGGTGCGAGAAGGAAAGTTCCGCGAGGACCTTTTCTACCGCTTGAATGTCATCACGATCGACTTGCCCTCGCTGCGTCAGCGCAAGGAAGACATCCCTCTCCTGGTGCAGTTCTTCCTGCAAAGATATTCGGAAGAGAATGAACGTCCGCTACGCCGGTTAACGCCGGAGGCGATGCGTCCACTATTGTCGTACTCGTGGCCGGGCAACGTGCGTGAGTTGGAAAATGTCATCGAACGCGCGGTCGTGCTTTCGACCGGCATGGACATTGGACCGGATTTGCTGCCAGACCAGATTGTGGGGCGGGGAACTGCCTTCCCACTTCTGGAGCATCACGCCGATGCCTCGCTGTTCGACATCATGGAGGATTGCGAGCGCCACATCATCATCGACATGCTGGAAAAATGCGGCTGGAATCAGACCGAAGCTGCGGAACGCTTCCACGTGCCACTCTCTACGCTGAATCAGAAGATCAAGCGACTGAATATTGAGATAAAGAAGAAGGGGCGAGAATAGTAGGAGCTCTCAGTCGTCAGCTATTGGTCTTCAGTCATCAGTCGTTAGCTAACCGTCCTTGGTCATTAGTCGCTCGTCAAAATCAATTCCAATTCTTTCAGACTTAAACACCGCCTGTGAGAACAGGGAGTGTGTTGCCTGCAATCGGCTGGTCGAGAAATATGCGACAAAATCCTTTTGGCTGACGACTCATGGCGTCTTCGCTGAAGACACTATTTGGCCAACGACTGACGACCCATGACCAACGACCGATCTCAGACGAGTCTGTTATAGTTCCCTGAGACTCGACGACGCATGGAGATTATTTCGCCGGCTGAATTTGCCAAAGAGAAAGTACAGTCGGTGCAGGACTACGCCATTTTGGCATGGCAGTCGCTCACGAATCTCTTCAGAAAGCCCCTATACGTCGGAGACATCATCCAGCAAGCAGATCTGATCGGGTTCGGATCGTTACCCATTGTTTTGGCCTCAGTTTTCTTTACCGGAGCCGCTCTGGCTCTGAACAGCGCCACTACTTTGAGCCGTTTCGGCGCAACCACTGTGATCGGTCAGCTTGTATCCATCGGCATCGTCCGTGAATTGGGACCGGTGTTGGCCGGTTTGGTGGTTGCAGGCCGAAATTCCTCCGGCATGGCCAGTGAACTAGGATCGATGATTGTGACCGAGCAGATCGATGCCATGCGCGCTCTCGGTACCGATCCTTCAAAGAAGCTGGTAACGCCGCGCGTGGTCGGCACGGTCATCATGCTGTTCTTTCTGACGATACTGGGCGATCTGATGGGATTGATCGGCGGGAGCTTTGTCGCCAGCCTTTTGCTCGGGCTCGATCCACACGAATACTGGAGTAACGCCTGGCAGACGCTCGTCTTCTCTGATGTGTTCATGGGTTTGTCGAAGCCGGTCGTCTTTGGGTTCATCATCGCCACGGTCGGGTGTTATTACGGGCTGTCGACGAAAGGTGGCACCCAGGGCGTGGGCCGCTCGACCACAGAAGCTGTGGTGACGGCCATGATTCTAATCATTGTGGTGGATGTGTTTGTCACCCGCTTGCTGATGGTCTTGCTCGGATCCTAAGCATGCCGACTCCAACGTTGCCCGCACAGGAACGTGATTTCGCCAACGAGCCGGACTCAACTCCGGTCATTATCTTCGAAGACGTGTCCATTTCGTTTGAGGACAAGGTATTGCTGAATGGCATTTCATTTCATCTTCCGCGAGGGGAAACCAAGGCTCTTTTCGGTGTTGCGGGATCAGGTAAAAGCACAATCCTTAAGCTGGCACTAGGGCTAATCAAGCCTGACAGCGGGCGCATTCGCGTGCTCGGAGAAGATGTGACTCAATTGGCAGAAGGCGACCTGTTTGAGTTACGCCGGCGAGTAGGTATTGTCTTCCAGGAGAGTGCGTTGTTTGACTCCCTGACGGTCCGCGAGAATGTTTCATTTCGCCTGGCCGAAGAAGGACAAACCGACGACGCGGAAATCGAAAAACGCGTGAGAGAAGTGCTCAGTTTCGTGGAGCTGGAACATACCATGGATATGTTCCCTGCGGAGTTATCAGGCGGCATGCGGCGTCGTGTTGCGATCGCGCGGGCCATCATCACGCAGCCGGAGGTGTTGCTTTACGATTCGCCCACAGGGGGGCTCGATCCAGTGACATCGACGACCATTGTCGAGCTGATCGTAAAGCAGCGCGACGTTTATAAGACCAGTTCGCTGCTCGTAACCCACCGCTTGCAGGACGCTTTCACAATGGCGACACATGTCTTCGATCGCAGCACGAATCACATGAAGCGTCTCCCAAGAGGCGAGCATGGGGAAGTGCCGATGACTTTCCTGATTCTTCGCGACGGCAAAGTTATCTTCGATGGCGATGCCGAGCAGTTGGCACAAACGAAAGACGACTACATCAAGGAATACATCTCATAAAAAGAAAGAGGCGGGCGGGAGACTCGCCGCGTCGTTCTATTCAGGTTAGGGATGATCAGGCCTTAGCGCCGTCCGCAATGGCCTTGCGCCGGGCCTCGACCCGGCCTTCGAACTGCTTCAGGCGATTCTTGGCTGCATCGTTCCAGGTTGCAACCCGCTCCACATTGCTTAACATGCTCGGGCTGCCTAGCTTCTCCCGCAGTTCGTTGAGAAACGGTTTGATCTTTGTGAACACGAAGAACATTTCGCCACAAAAGCTAGGCTCGAGAAAAAGATCTGCGTGAACGGCGCCGTGCACAACCAAGGACGCTGACATTTCCCAATAGCCGGTCACTTGTCGCAGCCAGTTGTTTTCCGGGCTTCCCATAGCATTGGCGATCTTTAAAAAATCGTCGATGTTTTCCGGCCAGAAATTGACCAGCATCCAGTTGCGGGCCTTGCGCATCTCAGCTTCGCGGCGGAGATCATAAAGCTTGAGGATGACTTCGGCATCAGCGGCCGTGGGCGTTGTAGACACTTCAAACCTCCTGGAAAATTACGGGTGTTGTTCCGGCGCGGGCGGCTCCGGAGAGGGTAGTTCCGGCGCGGGCCGCTCATAGTCGCACTCTTTGTTAGCGCATGCGATCACCGGACCGGATTTAAGGAATTTTTCGACGAGATATGGAGCGCCGCAAGCGGGACACTTTTCGGGAATCGGCTTATTTGCCGACGTAAACTTGCACTTCGGATAATTCGAGCATCCGTAAAACGTGTTTCCCTTGCGCGCTTTCTTTTCGACTAATTCGCCGTCTTCGCAAAGCGGACACTTCACCCCGATGAAATTCTGCTTCACGTACTTGCAGTCGGGGTAGCCACTGCAGGCAGTGAACTCGCCATAGCGTCCATGACGAATCATGAGATTGCGCCCACACTTCGGGCATGGTTCATCGAGCGGAATGTCCGGCACCCTCTTGCCCTGATCAAGTCGACGGGTGGTCTTGCAGTCGGGGTATCCGGTGCAAGCCATGAACTGACCGAATCGGCCACGCTTCAGCACCATCACACGTCCGCAATTCTCGCAATATTCTTCCTGCGATGTTTCCTGGACATCGGCGGAATCGAGGTCGGGCAGGTTGATGGGGTTTTCTTTGGTGAAATTGCAGCTGTTCGGATCATCTTTGTCGTACGTGCTGCAAGCGTAGAAGGAGCCGTGCCTACCCCACTTGATCACAAGGGGAGCGCCGCACTTTTCGCACTTCTCGTCGGTTGGCTTCTCCATACGCTTGATATTTTCCATGTGCTTCTCAGCGTATTTGAGATCCTTGGCGAAGCGCTTATAGAACTCTGAGAGTGCGTTGGTCCACTTCTCCTTACCTTCCTCAATCTCGTCCAGCTCTTCTTCCAGGCGCGCCGTGTACTGAACGTCAAAAATATCGCGGAAGTTTTCAATCAACAGGTCTGTGACGACCAGGCCGATTTCCGTAGGAGCAAACTTTCCGCCCAGTTTCTGCACGTATTGGCGTTCCTGGATGGTGCTCAGAATCGCTGAATAAGTCGATGGACGGCCAATTCCGCGTTCTTCCAGTTCTTTGACCAGGGATGCTTCATTGAAGCGCGGAGGCGGTTCGGTAAAGTGCTGCTCGGGCTTCAGATTGCGCAGAGTAAGCTTTTGCCCCGCTTCGAGCGGTGGCAACTTGTGCTTGAGTTCCTCGTCGTCCTCGTCCTTGCCTTCCTTGGACTCTTCGTAGACTTTCAGGAAGCCATCGAACTTAAGCACAGAACCCGTTACGCGGAACCAGAAAGTGTCTGAACCGGACTTTGCGTCGATATCGACCGTGGTCTGATCGAAGACGGCGGGCGTGATCTGGGAGGCCACAAACCTTTGCCAGATCAGCTTGTAAACCTTGTACTCATCTTCTTTTAAGTACTGCTTGATGTCTTCGGGATGTCGGACAGCCGACGTCGGTCGAATAGCCTCATGCGCGGCCTGAGCTTCCTTCTTCTCCTTATATGTATTAGGAGATTGAGGCAGGTACTGCTCTCCGTATTGGGACTTGATGTACTCGCGTACTTCCGCCAGTGCTTCGTTCGAAACACGGGTGGAATCGGTACGCATATAGGTGATCAAGCCGACGAGACCCTCTTCACCGAGTTCCACACCTTCATATAGGCGCTGCGCAATCATCATGGTGCGCTTCACGCTGAATCGTAACTTGCGGGACGAGTCCTGCTGCAATTTGCTGGTCGTGAATGGCGGAGTTGCGTTTCGCCGGCGTTCCTTGCGATCAACTGAACGCACCGCCCAGTCGGCTTTTTCCAGCGCGGCGCGATGTTTTTCCGCCTCCTCGCCGTTCGGGATTTCGATCTTTTCTTCGCCTTTGCCGAGAAAACGAGCATCGAACGCGGGAGGCTTGACCGCAGCTAGATGCGCGTCGATGGTCCAGTATTCCTTCTTTTCGAAAGCCTTGATTTCGCGTTCACGTTCGACGATCAGACGCAGAGCGACGGTCTGCACACGTCCCGCCGAAAGGCCTCGGCGAACCTTGTCCCACAGCAGAGGCGAAACCTGGTATCCCACAAGGCGATCGAGCACGCGACGAGTCTGCTGTGCGTCCACCAGATTCCTGTCGATGTCCCTGGGGTGTTCGAACGCTTCGCGCACAGCACGCTGGGTGATTTCGTTGAAGGTTACTCGCCGAATACGCTGATCGTCGTCGGCAGACTTCTTCTTTTTCTTTTTTCCGGAACCGTTGGAGCCGAGTTCCTCTGCGAGGTGCGCGGCGATGGCCTCACCTTCACGGTCGGGGTCAGGCGCCAGATAGATGGTGTCGGAAGAGTCGGCAAGCTTCTTGAGCTTCGCCACAACTTTCTCTTTGCCGGGAATCAGCACGTAATCCGTCTCGAAATCGTTGGAAATGTCGACGCCGAGCGTGCTCTTGGGCAAATCTTTGACGTGTCCCAGCGAGGCTTCGACCGTGAAGCCTTTACCCAAGTATTTCTGAATAGTCTTCGCCTTGGCAGGCGATTCGACGATAACTAAACCCTTTGGCAATGTGTCCCCTGTAAAAGTGTTGGTTTGAAGCTAGCACGAATCCCGTGGCGGCAACAAGTTGATGACCCTGGCCGGTAGCTTTCAGCCATCAGTTAAAAGCTCTTCACAAAATTCTTTCCCGGCAGCTGTTTGACCTTTCCGGCCAGCTCCAGTTCGAATAAAGCAGCGAAGATTTCGGAGGAGGACATCACGCGTTCCAATCGCTCTACAATCTGATCGATGTGAATCGCTTCGTCGGCCTTCAGGAGTGCGAAGATCTTCTTCTCGTGAGGTGACAGCTCGCCGTCTTCTCCGAATAGAGATGCAGTCTGTACCGTGGACGATTCAGACGGCTCCTTAGGTTCAAGCGCAAGGCGCGCATCGGTGGGCAGTTCTTCCCACACATCGTCCCAGGTCGCTACCAGCTTTGCGCCTTGTTTTATCAGTGTGTTAGGACCCCATGAGTTCTTGTTGGTGACATTTCCCGGAACCGCATACACGTCCCGTCCTTGCTCCAGTGCGCAGCGAGCTGTAATACGCGTCCCACTGTATTCGGCAGCTTCCACGACAAGGACACCCAACGACATACCGCTGATGATGCGGTTGCGAATGGGAAAGTTCTGCGGTGCGGGAAAGGTGGAAATCGGGAACTCGGAAACTAAAGCACCGCCGAGGGAAAGCATCTGTTCGACAAGGCGAGAGTTTTCCTTCGGGTAAATCACATCAATGCCTGTGCCTAAGACTCCCACGGTCCGTCCTTTTCCGGCAACTGCTCCGCGGTGTCCTGCTGTATCCACTCCTCGAGCGAGACCACTGATGATCACCAAGCCACGCGCGGCGAGATCGCAGGCCAGCCGTTCAGCCATCCCTACGCCGTAGGGGGTTGGATGGCGCGTACCAATCACCGCGACGCCTAGAGAGACAATCGCAGTGACGTCACCGCGGACATAAAGGACGAGCGGCGGATCGTAGATCTGTCGAAGGCGAGGGGGGTAGATCGGATCGTCAAGCGGGACGACGTGAACACCAGCCGCGGCTGCGCGAGTAAGCTCGTCGTGAGCCAGTTCGAGAGAACGGCCGGTGCCCAGCGACTGTGCTGCTTCGGCAGGGATCCCCATCGCTTCGAGTTCCGTGAGGGAAGCTCTGAATAAGGCTTCAATTCCGCCAAAAAAGTCGGTCATCCGACGTGCCCTGGTGGGGCCGACTCCGGGCGTGAGCGCCAAGGCGAGCCACTCCCTCGCGTGCTTGCTCAAGGTCTCGGTCGCGACCGGCTCTGTCTTTGTCACGAAAACCTCCGACTCAGGGGACTGTGACAGTTCAGCGGAAAGGGTGTCAAGGAAGGCCGGCACACCGGTTTGTTAGAATTGAACATCTCTCGCAATGGCAAAGCTCAGAATCTCTGCGATTTCCTACCTGAATACAGCACCGCTCATGTGGGATTTCGAACATGGCGATGTTGGATCTGAATTCGATATCACCTATACCTTGCCATCCGAGTGTGCGCAGGCGTTGCACCAGGGGAGAGCTGATATCGGGATCATTCCGGCAGCGGCATATCTGCTTGTAAATGACTTGGAGATTCTGCCCGGAGTAGCGATTGCATCACGACGTCCGGTTCGGTCCATCCTGCTGGTAAGCAAAGTTCCTGTGGAAAAAATCCGGTCGGTTGGTTTGGATACATCGTCGATGACATCCGTCGCCCTGACAAAGGTCCTTTTTCACCAATGGGGATTGCTGGATGTGGATTATGCGCCGATGGCGCCGGATGTCGATCGAATGCTGGCTGGGCACGATGCTGGATTGTTGATTGGCGATCCGGCATTGAAGATCGACCGTTCACGATTCGTGACATACGATCTGGCGGAAGAATGGATCCGGCTTACGGGCAAGCCGTTCGTATTTGCATTTTGGGTGATTCGGCGCGGGGCGTTGCGAAGCGGAGGCTACGGATCAGATCTTGCGACCGTCTTCCAAGATTCACGCGATCATGGCCTATTGCCCGAAAATGTGTCGTTTATCGCACGCGAATGGTCGCCTCGTGTTGAATTGAGTGAGTCTGACGTCAAGGATTACCTGACCAAGCACATTTACTATTGGCTCGACACCGGTTGCCTGGAAGGCCTGAAGCTTTTCTACCGGTATGCAGAGGAATGCGGCGCACTGCCTCATGCTAAGGATTTACAGTTCCTTGACATTGCCAAGGCTCTGAGCAAATAAGCCACCGTACGATGTACCACTCAGCCTGTAAATTCCGCTTCTAAGAGTTGACTATGCCGCACCTATACCTCGCTGTGGCGGTTTCGACCTGGCACAAGTTGCGCCACCTTGGTGGAGTTGGCCTGGTGTTGCTTGGCATTGCAGATAATTCTGCCATTCCGCTGCCGGGGAGTATGGATGTCCTTACCATATGGTTGGCAGCCAGCAACCGGCATCTGTGGCTCTACTACGCTGTCATGGCGCTGGTTGGGTCCGTCATTGGGGGCTACATTACTTATATGCTGGCTCGCAAAGGGGGTAAGCCTGCCCTGGAACGCAAAATTTCCAAACAACGAGCCGAGACCATATATAAGAAGTTCGAGCGCCGGGGATTTTGGGCAGTGGCTGTGCCAGCATTGCTGCCGCCGCCATTTCCGATCGTGCCGTTTTTGGTGGCTGCCGGAGCCATGCAGTACTCGCGTAGGAAATTTTTGGCGGCTTTGTCAATTGGACGTGGCATTCGATTTGCCGTCGTGGCCGGACTCGGAGCGCTTTATGGCCGCCACATCATTTCATTCTTCTCGCGGTACTATAAGCCAGCGCTGATTACGCTGATTGCCCTCGCCGTTCTTGGCGGCCTCGTGGCGCTCGTAAAGTACCTGAAGTATCGTCGGGGAGAAAATGCTGCGCGTCGAGGCATGCCGCAACACAAGGCAGCATAGGTTCATGGGATTACGCCTCTGTAAAGCAACAGGTTTTGAGGTATTTATGGCTCTCCGCTAGAATTGTTCTTGATTTCAAATGTCCCTCGCTAAACAAGAAGCCTTGGAGCTGTTTCGCTCAGACGACCTGATCGGAATAGGTATGGAAGCGGACGCAGTCCGCCGCAAGTTGCACCCGGAAGGCGTTGTTACCTACATCATTGACCGGAATATCAATTACACAAATTTCTGCACCGAGTACTGCACATTCTGTGCCTTCTACAGGCCGTTAAAAGGTCCTGCGGCGAAGGAGGGATACATCCTCGACTTCGAGACGATTTACGACAAGATTCATGAAACGGTAGAGCTGGGCGGCACAGGAGTGCTGATGCAGGGAGGGCTGCATCCGGATCTGAAGATCGACTGGCACGAAAAGATGCTGCGGGGAATCAAGCAGCGCTTTCCGAAGATTCATCTGCATTGCTATTCGGCGTCAGAAATCATTGCGATCGCTGAGTACAGCGGCTTGAGTATCCGCGACACGATTTCGAAGTTACGCGATGCCGGGCTGGATTCGATTCCAGGTGGTGGCGCAGAGATACTGGACAACGAAGTCAGATATAGGATCGCACGCCTCAAATGCCTGACCGAGGACTGGCTGAATGTGCATCGCACGGCGCACCAACTCGGTATGCGGACCACAGCCACCATGATGTTCGGTGTCGGGGAGAGCTATGAGCACCGGGTGAATCACTTTCAGCACCTTTACGATCTACAGGAAGAAACCGGCGGATTTACGGCGTTCATCCCATGGAGCTTCCAGCCCGCGAACACAGCCTTGGGCGGCCGTCGTTGGGACGAGGCCACCGCGGTCGAGTACCTCAAGACATTGGCGATTGCCCGACTCTGTCTTTCCAACTTCGAAAATGTTCAATCCAGCTGGGTTACACAGGGGCTGAAGGTCTGCCAACTGGGACTGCGGTTTGGCGGGAACGATGTGGGTTCAGTCATGCTGGAAGAGAACGTTGTTCGCGCCGCTGGCGTCACCAATTGCACTACTGAAGAGGAACTCCGGCGCATCATCCGCGATGCGGGATTCCGACCAGCCCAGCGGGATACCTTGTATCGCCGATTCTTCCTGAACTGAGTACTCACCCCCAGAGAGCCCATATCAGGCCGAAATGATCCGTCGGGTACAATAATGATTGATCGTCGTTGCGCCTGAGTGAGGAGTTCCCGCTGAACGGTTCGTACGTCACAATTCACATCCTCGCTGTATTTACCGCACCCCGCGGGGTCATGCCGTACATACGGCAGCACTTCCTCGATAAGACATTTCAGGGGCTCTATCAGGTCAACGGATTCGACTTGGCGCTGCTGATTCCGTACTTCATTGTTCTTATTCTTCTCGCGGGATATGGGTTTCATCGGTACATTCTTGTCTATCTTTATTACAAGCATCGCAACAACCGGACTACGGAACCGAAAGAGCAATTCCCCGAACTGCCACGGGTTACAGTGCAGTTGCCGATCTACAACGAGCAATTCGTCATCGACAGGCTCTTAAGCGCAGTCTGCCGGCTGCAGTATCCACTGGAAAAGCTCGATATCCAGGTGCTCGACGACTCGACCGATGAGACAGTCGCGGTGGCTCGAGGGTTAGTAGAGCATTATGTGGAGCGTGGCTTTCCGGTGACCTATCATCATCGCGACAATCGGGAAGGTTTCAAGGCTGGAGCACTCGCGGCAGGATTGGAAAGCGCGAAAGGCGAGTTCGTCGCCATTTTTGATGCTGATTTTGTTCCTCCTGAGGATTTTCTGCTGCGAACGATCCATCACTTCACCGACCCAAAAATTGGGATGGTGCAGACCCGCTGGACGCACATCAACCGTCATTATTCGTTTCTGACCGAGGTCGAGGCGATTTTGCTGGATGGGCACTTTGTGCTCGAACACTCAGGGCGGGCGCGCAGCAACGTGTTCTTCAATTTCAATGGCACCGCTGGAGTCTGGCGGAGAGCTTCGATTGAAGACGCCGGAGGTTGGCAGCACGATACCCTCACTGAGGATACGGATCTCTCTTACCGGGCGCAGTTGCGAGGGTGGAAGTTCGTCTATCTGCAGGATGTGGAGTGTCCGGCGGAGTTGCCGGTCGAGATGACCGCTTTCAAGACTCAGCAGGCAAGGTGGGCGAAGGGATTGATCCAAACCGGCAAGAAAATATTGCCCCGTGTGCTCACCAGCGACCAACCAATTCATGTGAAAGTCGAGGCGTGGTATCACCTGACCGCCAACTTGAGTTATCCGCTGATGATCGTGCTTTCGGTGCTGTTGCTGCCGGCGATGATCATCCGCTTCTACCAGGGCTGGTTTCAGATGCTTTACATCGACCTGCCGCTATTCATGGTCTCGACCTTCTCGATTTCCAGCTTTTACCTGGTCTCGCAGCGCGAGTTATTTCCGAGAACTTGGCCCAAGGCACTGCTGTATTTGCCCAGCCTGATGGCGCTCGGTATCGGACTGACAATTACCAATACGCATGCTGTGGTAGAGGCGCTGCTTGGACGGCAGTCGGCATTTGCTCGTACGCCGAAGTACCGTGTTGAGTCGAAGAAGGACAGGGTACGCGCCACGAAATATCGAAAGCGTCTCGGATGGGTCCCTTATCTTGAGTTGACCGTTGGGGCATATTTTGCGCTTGCTGTTTATTACGCGATCTCGAATGAGAACTACATCACGGTTCCTTTTCTCATTCTTTTTGTTTTTGGTTATTGGTACACCGGGCTAATGTCGCTGTTGCAGGGACGCTTTACAGCGCTGACGCTCAGTGCGGAAGACCATACCAAGCCATTTCCGGTTGGCGTATAGGTCAAATCTGACAGAATTGTCGCCAAGATCCGAGGTGTGCAGGATTTTCTTTTAAGGACCCGTATGCGAAAGATTCTTCTGATCCTCGCTCTATTTTCCCAGATCACTTTTGCAATCGATCGCCAGGGCAATGGGGATTACGCCGCCCGACGGCATGCACTGGCCGATAAAGCCAAAAGCGTTGTTTTGCTTTTTTCGCCGATGGAGGCTGAGGGACCTAATGATTTGTACGGGTACCGTCAGGACGATAATTTCTTCTACCTCTCGGGTTGGACTGAGCCCGGGGCTGCATTATTGATCGCGCCTGCGAAAGAAGCGAAGGAAGGTTCGCCTGCTATCCCGTACACCGAGATCTTGTACCTGCCCGCGCATAACCTTGTCCAAGAGAAGTGGACAGGGCCAAAGCTGGGTCCGGAGAGTGCTGATGCGCCACGAATTACTGGCTTTGCGAAAGTAGATGTGATCGACAATCTTCGGGCGGAGTTGAACCATCAGCTGAGCGCACGAAATGCGGTTTATACAGATATCGTTACTCCTGGCGAGAAATCAATCTCGGCTACGCCCATCGAGTGGCTTGCCCGCGCCAATGCCTTTCCGTTGAATGTTTCCTTCCTGGACGTTCGGCCGCTACTTGCCTCGTTACGCACGCATAAGGATGCAGGCGAAATAGAGCGTATTAGAAAGGCAACAGAAGCGTCAGTAGCCGCGCACATGGCGGCCATGCATTCGGTAAAGCCAGGCATGAGTGAGCGCGAAATTTCTGCATTGCTCCAGTACGAATGGGGAAAACGGGGATGTGAGCGCCCGGCTTATGCGCCGATTGTTGGATCAAGCTACAACTCGACAGTGTTGCACTACTCTGACGATGACGGAACCATGCAGGCGGGCGACGTAGTTGTGATCGATGCGGCAGGCGAGTATTCCATGTATGCGTCCGATATCACGCGCACTCTCCCGATCAACGGAAAATTTACGTCTCGTCAGCGGGAGATTTACGATATTGTCCTCGGGGCGCAGCAGGCTGCGGTAGCGGCTTTCGAATCGGGCAAATCGACCTTAAGACGAGGTAGCCCAAATTCTCTGTATCAGGTTGCATACGATTACATCAATTCTCACGGTAAAGACCAGCATGGCCAGCCGCTGGGAAAGTATTTCATTCACGGACTGGGGCACTTTGTCGGACTAAATGTTCATGATTCCGGAGACTACGATGTTCCTCTTGGACCTGGTGCGGTTTTCACGCTAGAGCCGGGGATCTACATTCCTGAAGAGAAGCTCGGGGTGCGAATCGAAGATATTCTTTACGTCGACTCAGGCGGCAAGCTGGTCAATCTGACCGCATCTCTGCCGCATACAGCGGACGAAGTAGAGCGGGCGATGGCTTCAAAGTAAACTGGCGCCAGGCGTGTAAAATGCCTGCATGGCATTCCCAGGAGCAGGAACTCCCAATTCCCAGCGCAAAGGTCGATCCGTGCCTCCAGAAGAGACGTCGGAGGAAGCAGCCTTTCTGAAATCGCTCGGAGAAAAGCAAAAACCAGTCAGTATCAAATTAATGGACGGTGAAATCGTGCGCGGGTGGATTGAATACTACGACCGCAATATGGTTCGCCTGACGCGCGAAGACCAGCCTAATCTGTTCATCTTCAAACACGAGATCATGTACATTTCCGAAGATGGAAAAAAGAAGTAGATGAAGGTCTGCACGGAATTTTTGCTATGACAGGTCTTCACGGCGAATTTGTGCCTGCGATGACGGATATCGCGCGCGAGGCCGGCGCGCTCCTGATGGAGTACTTCCGTCAGCGGGTAAAGATTGAATACAAGGGCGATGTCGACCTCGTCACCGTGGCGGACCGCAAGTCCGAGGCCCTGATCCTGGAGCGGATCCGCGCCAAGTGGCCATCGCATGATGTCCTGGGAGAGGAAGGGGCGCGCATTGAAACCGGCAGCGACTACCGTTGGTATGTTGATCCGTTGGACGGCACAACGAACTTTGCTCACGGATTCCCGGTATTTTGTGTGTCCCTGGCGATCGAGCGCAAGGGTGAACGGGTCGCTGGGGTATTGTTCGATCCTACTCGCGATGAACTGTTCGCGGCCGAAAAGGGAAGTGGAGCGTATCTAAACGGCGAAGCGATCCACGTGTCGAAGACGCCGAACCTGAAAGAGTGCTTGGTAGCAACTGGATTCCCCAGTCATAAGCGCCACAAGAATCCCAACATCTTCTTTTATCACCAGCTCACGCTGCGGACGCACGGAGTGCGGCGTGCCGGCTCAGCGGCACTGGATTTGGCCTGTGTGGCAGCGGGACGGTTCGATGGATTCTGGGAGTTCAACCTGAATCCATGGGACACAGCGGCAGGGGTGCTGATTGTTCAAGAGGCTGGGGGGACGGTCACCGACTTCAAGGGCGGACCGTTTCAGCTGCAGAGCCGTGAAACAGTTGCAACCAATGGCATTGTTCACGACGCCCTTCTAAGTGAATTCGAGGCCATCTTTGCAGGGCGTGGCCTTGAAGAACTGCCCGATCCTAGGATGTATCGGAGCTAGTCACACCTGAGTCCTAACCCCCTGAGGACACGAGGATTCCCCGAGGTGTGTGGCACGCCCACGAGCGGGTTTCACCTCGCGCACGCTCTCGGGTTGCAGCATATCCTTGGTAAAATGAAAAGGACATGAACCCGCTGCTTGAGCGAACAATCGAGAAACGCCCCGGAAAAGTGCGCTTTCAGGGCCGAATTCTCTTTTTGACTGAAGATCCGGAGTTGATCAAACGCCAACTCGCTGGAGAGGACCTGCCTTGGGATACAAAGAATCCTGCTAACAATCCCAAGTTGCGTGACGATATTTCTACCGACGAGATCACGCCTGCCCACTACTGCTTCTACTTCGACCAGACGCTAGGCGAGATTCCCTATATGGGCCTGAAATGCGGGGGTGTGTTGCCGATTGGTCGGGCCGAGGTGAAGAAGGGCGGATTCGTCTGTTCAGTTAGCGGCAAGCGGCGGGGCAAGGGCTCAAGCCGTGAGCAGTCACCGTACGCCGAGATGAGCGCCGGACTGCAGGTTGTAATCGCGGAGAATATCGAGCGCATTTACAAGCAGAATTGCCAGAATCTTGGCCTGCTGACGTCAACCAATTTCTCGCTCATTGATCGGATCCGTGCGGGAGAAGAAATTGCGCTTAGCGAATTCACGGCGGGTGAGGATGATATTACCCGGCAGGTCATCGAGTATGGGGGACTTTTCACCTTCAACGTCGCGCGCATGCAGAAAAAAGTCTTCTTGCCCGCGATTGCCACAAAGAAGCGTGCGATGACCCTGGCCGAGAAAATCTTTGCGCGGCACATGGTTACTCCCGAGGGAAAAGTTGGGGTGGAAGCGGTGAAACCCGGCGACACGGGCTTCACTCGGGTGGACCTTCGCTTCAGCCACGAGTATGTCACGCCCATGGCGGCGATCTTTTACGAGCACTACGTCGGGAAGGGCGTGCCGGTCAATGATGCATCGACGATCCGGTTCTTTCGTGATCACCTGACCTTTCTCGATGAAGTCATCTCAGAAGAAAAGAAGAAGATTGGGCTGCTCGATCTGGCTACACAGCTCAAGCTCAAGCAGGAAGATTTCGCCAAGCAGCAGGGAATCAAGCTGCACGGAGAATTGAAAGATCGCAAAGGGTCTGAAGGCATCTGCCACTCGGTGATGTTGGAATCCTATGCGCTGCCAGGCCAGGTTAATGTCGGGTCAGACTCACACACGCCTCACGTGGGCGCGATTGGTTGTGTGGCTTTCGGCATCGGCACCACGGACGTTTTCAACAGCTGGATCACAAAAGACGTACGTGTCAATGTGCCTGAATCGGTGAAAGTGATTGTCCGCGGCAAGCGGCATCCAAATGTCACGGCTAAAGATTTCATCCTGAAGATTCTCAGCCTCGATTACGTGCGCAGCGGCAAGGCATTGGCCAAGGTTATGGAGTACGCTGGTGAGGCCATCGAGGAGTTGAGCGTGGACGAGCGAGCCACCATGACCAACATGGCGGCTGAGATCGGCGGATTCACGGGAATCGTTGCTCCCGACAAGAAAGCCGTCCAGTTTCTTGTCGAGCGGCGTGGCATGGATCGCAAGCAGGTTGAAGCAATGATGGAGGGCCTTTACAGCGACCCGGATGCGCAATACGCGCATGTGATCGAATTGGACGCTGCGGAGATTACCCCGATGGTGGCGACTCCCGGAGATCCGGGAAATGGCAAGTTCATACGCGAGATGAACACGCCCGTTCCAGTCGAATTGGCCTATGGTGGTACCTGCACAGCCGGTAAGAATGAAGATATGGATATGTACGCCACGGTACTGGCGGACGCTCTCAGGCAGGGGAAGAAAGTTTCCGATTCGGTGGAGTTCTACATACAGTTTGGATCGCAGGAGACAAGGGAATACGCCATCGGCAAAGGTTATTTGGATATCTTCCAGAAAGCCGGAGCACGGGTGATTGAGCCCAGCTGTGGAGCGTGCATTAACGCCGGTCCGGGAGTGTCGACCCGGGCAGACCAGGTCGTCATCAGCGCGCAGAACCGTAATTTTCCTGGGCGGAGCGGGCCGGGTCAGATGTACTTGGCATCGCCCCTGACTGTGGCGGCGAGTGCCGTGGCAGGTTACATTGTGGAGTATCAACCGAGTGAGCAGCGGGAGCTGGTAGGAGCCTAGTAGGTCCGTTCCTGCGGGGCCGCAGTTAAAACGCGGAACGGGCAGTTCGCTGCGGTTGGCTGTACCGAATTCGGCATTCTTGCTAGAATGTGCGGTTCTGTTGAGTACCGCACACGTCAGGAGACCGTAAACCAATGGCATACGTAATTGCAGAACCGTGCATCGGCACCAAGGACACCGCCTGCGTCGATGCTTGCCCAGTCGATTGCATTCATCCAAAGAAGGACGAACCGGGTCACGGCGAAGAAGAGATGCTCTACATCGATCCGGTGGAGTGCATCGATTGTGGGGCGTGCGTACCGGTGTGTCCTGTATCGGCGATTTTCGCGCTGGATGATCTACCGGAGAAGTGGAAGGCATTCACCGAGCGCAACGCCCAGTATTACGGCCGCTAAGCGCGAGCTAAGTTCGTAGAGCGCATATGGGATTCCCGTGTGCGCTTTTTGTTTTGGATGCGAGACTGTAGATCTCTCAGTGATTGCGCGATAACGACGGTTGGTGTTGAAAAAACAGACCCCTCGGACTCGACTGCCGCCGCATATCTCTTGATGGCAAGCAGCGAGGCGGGCCGGGGGGATTCTGCAGCAGCACACTACTGCAGAATCCTCACTGGTATGCCTTAATTCTTATTTTTCTTGGGAATGTTCTCGGCACAATAGGTGCAAAGATTGCGATCGTTGAAAATGTCCCGCTCGTCGAAGGTGATGAATTGCTGACAGGCTGGACAGCGAATGTTTTCCGCGCGGGCCAGCTTGTTCCACTCTTGTTCGGTCTGGGGTTCCGTATTCATGGCCAACATTCTACCTCAGGATACAAGTATCGAGATTCCTGCCGGCACGCCTTGGAGCCGCCGAACGGCCGACGCTACTGCTTGAGGCCAACCTGCTTCCCTTCGCCTTTCCATCTACCCACCCCTCCGTTACAATCAAGGATTAACCGATTGGATCGCGATGGCGCTGAAGGAGTCGGAAGCGATCGTCCTGCGCACGTATCCTCTCCGCGAGGCGGATCTGCTGGTCACTTTATTTACCCGCGCAGAGGGCAAGGTCAAAGGAGTTGCGCGCTCGGCGATGAAGTCCAAGCGCCGCTTTGGTGGGGCGCTCGAGCCGTTGACTTACGTTCGGGCGTTCTTTGAGGATCGCGAGCGGCATGAGCTTACTAGGCTGGATTCCTGCGAAGTGCTGGAATCGCCGTTAGCAACGCAGGTTACTTACGCTCGGGCCGTCGCTTTGGGCCATGTGGCCGAAGTGCTGGATCAGTTGCTGCCGGATCGCGAGGCGAACGACAGTGTTTTTCGGCTGGCTCTCTCCGTCATTTCGGTGTTACGCGGTGGCGATGTCTGGATGCCAGTGACGTACTTTGACCTCTGGATGACACGGCTGATGGGCTATTTGCCTGATTTGTCCGAGTGCATTGCATGTGGACGTGTGCTAAATGGACATCGAGCATTCTTTCACGCGTTGGCCGACGGCATCATGTGCGAGGAAGATAAGCGCCTGGCTTCCTCGGAACTTTCGGCCGAGTCGCGGGTGATTGCAGCACGTATGTTCCGCGCCCCGGTGGAGAGTTTTGCGGAGGCCAAGTGGCCAAAAGCGCAAGCGGCAGATTTGCGCAAGTTCCTGGTGCAAATACTGCAGCGGCATATTGAGAAAAAGCTGACCACTGCAGCGATGCTGGAGAAGATCAGCAAGTAACTATCAGATGTTAGTTGTCAGCTTTTACGAAACTGCGAGAAGGCTGCTTGTTGAGAGCTACCGAACGTCGACTTTGACTCCGACACGACACAATTCGCTTACCTTCCAGCAACTCATCCTGCACCTGCAAACTTTCTGGGCGGAGCGGGGTGCGGTGTTGCAACAGCCTTACGACGTCGAGGTGGGCGCAGGAACAATGGCTCCGGAGACTTTTTTGCGCGTCCTTGGGCCGAAACCTTACAAAGTTGCGTACGTACAGCCTTCGCGACGTCCAGCGGATGGACGCTACGGCGAAAATCCGAATCGTCTGTTCAAGCATACCCAGTTACAGGTCATCCTCAAGCCGCCGCCCGAAGATGTCCAAGATATGTATCTTGAATCGCTGGCCGCAATCGGGATAGACCTTCGACAACATGACATCAAGTTTGAAGAAGATAACTGGGAATC
>DATBFG010000101.1:0-75425 GCA_036558645.1 Terriglobales bacterium | reverse complement strand
AAGGTTCGACAGACGCATGTCGCCCGATCCGCTCTGCAGGTCGAGCGCCGTTTTTAAGCCGTCCACGCTCTGATCGCCTGAATTGCTGCGTGTGCGTAATGTTGTGTCGGCTGGAACTGTGATGTCGTAATCGACGGCGATGTCCCGTACATTCACGTAGTCGATATTGATCGAGTTTCCGTTCTGCCGAATCGGAGGATTCTTCTCTACTTCGCTGACATCGGCTTGGCGATTGCCCGCCAGCCACCGGTCCGAAACATGAATTTTTCCGGATATGGATACGCTGCCCGCGGGCCCCGTATGGACATTGATATCGCCTGAACGCGTCAGCACTTCCATGTTTACCGGACCGCCCACCTGCAGAGTGCGCTGAAAGCTGCCTTGCACCGAGGCAGCCGCCGCAGAACACATCACCAGCGCTGCGAGCAGAGAAACGACGACCTTATTTTTCATGGCTACTCCTGTACGCGATGTCGGACCAATTCGCTCCGAAGCGATGTCTGGCTATAGACGAAGAGTTTCTTCCACTGTCACCGCCGAGCCCGAAGGTTTCTTGCCGTATGCCTGGCCGGAAGCCTCAACCAAGGCGATTGCTGGCGCCGCTAACCTACTGCAATACGACCTGGTCGTTTTCCTTCAAGCCGCTGAGTAATTCCGTCTTTGCGCCGTTCGAGATCCCAATATTGACAGCAAGCTTCTTCTTGCCTTCCTTCGCGCTGGGATCCGGCACTTCGACCGAAGCCTTCTTGTCCTTGTCGTACAGAATGGCGCCTTCGGGAATCTGCAGGACGTTCTTGTGCTCTTCCAGGATGATTTCCGCATTTGCGGTCATTTCGGCTTTCAATTCGCCGCCCGGATTATTGATGGATACCCGCACTTCAAAAGTAGTGACGTTATCCTTCTCCACGCCCATGGGAGAAATTTTTGTCACCTTCCCGTTGAAGGTCTTGTCCTTGAATGACTCGACTTTGATGCGCGCCGGCTGACCGAGATAAACCTTGCCGATATCGCTTTCATCCACTTTACCCTTTACATAAACTTCGCTGGTATCGCCCAAGGTCATGACCAGGGTGGCAGAGGATCCTAGAACGAGAATGGAGCTCACGGCATCACCCATCTCCACGTCTCGAGAGAGGACAACACCGTCGATCGGGGAAACGATATCGGTGTAGCCAAGCTGCTCTTCCAACTGCTTCATATTGGCGCGGTCTTGGCCCACTTGTGCACCCGCCTGGGCCACTTTCGCCTTCAGAACGACCAGCTGCGCCTTGGCTACGTTTTGCTTGTTAAGGGCGAGTTCGTAATTCTTCTGCGCATCTTCGAGCGCTGAGGTAGAAACGACTCCCTCTTTCGCCATATCGACCGCGCGGGTATAAGCTCGCTTCAAAAGGGGAACGTCAGGACCCTCCGCGTCAACCTTAGCGCGCTCGTAATCCGCTTGAGATCCGGTCAGGCTGGCTTCCGCGGCTTGCAGGGCGGCGCGTGACTGCTCCACCTGCGCCATGATCTCTTCCTTATCTAGCTGAGCGAGAAGCTGTCCCTTTTTCACCCGATCGCCGGCATCAACGAACAGCTGCTTCACGATCCCGCTGGCCTTGGACTTTACCTCGACCTTCGTGATGGGGGTCACCTTTCCGGTCGCCACAACGCTCTTCGCCAAGTCTCCCTTTTCGACCTTCGCGAGCTTGGAAGGGTCGATTTTGGTGCCCCCACGCGTGGCCGCAATCAGGCCACCGGCAATCAGCAGCACAAGTAACAGTCCAATCGAGCCATAAATAATCCGTTTCCGTCGCTTCTTCTTGCCATTGCCGTTACCGTTCACGTAAGCCTCCTGCCCATTAGCTCGGCTATTTCTGCGCTCGTTAGGTATTTACGAAAGTACTCTTGAGTTTGTTCCTTGGAACTTCCGAAATCAGTGACTGGCCGGTGCTGTTTCGTTAGACCGGGCAATACGGAAAATGGAAGCAGGGACACAATTACCTACAAGGATGATTCAGTGGAAAAAGATCAGCCTCTGCAGGCGCAGGCAATCTGAGGTTGCTCTTCAGTATACAAGATGTGAGTTGGACGTTACTACGGGCTTTGGAATGTTAGTATTACAGTTCCATGGTCGCTTTTGTGCTGCTCCGGGTGTTTCTGATCTTGCTCCTGGTGGCGGCCAACGCGTTCTTCGCCGCGGCGGAATTCGCCCTCGTCAGTGTGCGGGACACCCGCATACAACAGCTCATCGACTCCCATCGTATCGGGGCCCGCATCGTCCAGAAGCTGCATCGCAACCTGGATGAAGTGGTGAATGGCGTTCAAGTCGGCATCACCCTGACCAGCCTGACGCTTGGGTGGGTTGGCGAGCCCACTTTGGCACGGATCGTCGAAGGGTTTACTGGACAGCTACCTCATCTTCACGTCTACTCCCAGATCCTGTCCGTAGTGTTGGCATTCACTGTCATTACCTTCCTGCACGTGATTCTTGGAGAACTGGTTCCCAAGTCCCTTGCCCTGGAGCGTGCCGAACAGGTAGCACTCGCAGTCGCTGCTCCCATGGACGTGTTTCTCACCCTGACTCGTCCTTTCATCTATCTCATGAGCCGGGCAGCCGGGGGAGTGCTCCGCATCTTCGGATCGCGGAAGATCCATCAAGGGCCGGTTCACTCGCCTGACGAATTAAAGTTGATCGTGACCGCCAGCCGCCAATTTGGCCAGATCCCTGAATTCCAGGAAGAAATGATTCACAGTGCGCTCGAACTGGAAAACATCAGCGTCCGCGAGGTCATGGTTCCCCGTCCCAACATTTTCTCGCTGCCCGGCGATATCACCATGGACGAAGCTTTGGCTCGCGTCGTTGAAGAACAGCATTCCCGCATCCCGATTTTCGACCCCCAGCGCGGTCCCGAACATATTATCGGGGTTCTCTACTCGAAGGACCTGATGCGCTGGACGCGGCTAAGGCTCAGCGCCAGCCCCATGCAGCCGATCGCGGCACGTATCGCAAGCATGAAGATCAGCCAGATCATGCGCGACATATTGGTGGTTCCAGAAACCAAGGCCCTGCTCGATCTCCTCCAGGAATTCAAGATCCGGAAGCGCCACCTCGCCGTGGTCGTAGATGAATTCGGTTCGACGGCGGGCGTGATCTCTGTCGAAGACATCCTCGAGCAGTTGGTCGGTGAAATCGAAGACGAATTCGATGTTGCTCCGCCCGAACAGTCTGCTCTCGGCGTTGGCAATGCCCTGGTTCTCGAGGGCGCTGTCAATATCAGAGATCTCGACTCCCAATATGGCTTGGTTCTCCCGCGCGATGCCGGATTCGAAACCCTGGCAGGATTTGTGCTTGCTCGAATGCAGCGGATTCCACGCCCGGGTGATGCCATCGAGTACGAGGGGCACCGCTTTACGGTGGACAAGATGGAGGGGCACAGGATCGAACGCGTGAAGATTGAAACCACTGAGCAGGCGAAGACAGCAGTGTGATTAGGCTCATAATTCTTAATGCTTCGTTATTTCGCTAGCCGCGTGCTGTACACGCTTCCAGTCGTTTGGCTTGTAGTGTCGGTGGTCTTCTTGTTGATCCACCTGGTGCCGGGGGATCCCATCCTGCAGATGTTAGGCGAAGGAGCAGCTACTGCCGACATCGATGCCGCACGCCATGCTTACGGCCTCGACGTTCCGCTGGGCGAGCAATACGTCCACTATTGGAAAGGAGTGCTGCACGGCGACCTCGGTCAGTCGCTCCGATTCAACCGCGGTGTGACCACGCTTATTCTGCAGCGTTACCCATACACTCTGCAGCTCACTCTTGCAGCGCTGTTTGTGGCTGTGCTGTTGTCACTGCCCGCTGGCGTTCGATCGGCTCGCCGCCGGAATCTCTGGGACGATCGCTCGATCAGCGTTGTGAGCCTGTTTGGATTGTCATTCCCGAATTTCGCTTTGGGACCAATCCTCATCTTGCTGTTCGCCATCAAGCTGGGGTGGCTCCCGGTTTCAGGAGCGGGAAGCGTCGCGAACCTGGTCCTGCCGGCAATTACGATGGGTGGAGCTCTTGCCGCCATTCTCACCCGGATGGTCCGCACCTCCATGCTTGAGGAACTCGGCCAGGATTACATCCGCACAGCCCGTGCGAAGGGTTTGCCTGAAAAAAATGTTGTGTACAGGCACGCATTGAGGAATGCGATGATTCCCATTGTCACGGTGGTTGGCCTGCAATTCGGCGCGCTGCTGGCAGGAGCCGTTGTGACCGAAACGATTTTTTCCTGGCCGGGAATTGGGTCATTAACCATCCAGGCGATCGGAAACCGCGATTATTACCTCGTGCAGGGTTGCATCCTGGCCATTGGTTTGACCTACATTGCAGTAAATTTCATGACAGATTTGCTGTACTCGGTTCTGAATCCACGGATTCGGCAATGAGAGACAGATCCAAACTCGGAAGTGCTATCGCATGATGGGCTCTGCGAGCCCGCTTATTCGGATTGCACGCCACAATCCGCTGGCCGCCATCGGACTTCTGCTCGTCGCGATCTTTGCCTTCTTCGCCTTTTTCGCACCCTGGATTGCGCCGCAAGATCCTGCTCTCATCGATCTTCCTCGTCGCCTGCTGCCTCCATCCGCGGCGCACTGGTGTGGTACTGATGAGCTGGGACGCGACATTCTTTCGCGACTGATTTACGGGTCCCGCATCTCCATGCTGGTGGGAACTTGTGTAGTCGCGGCTTCATTGGGCATCGGGCTCATCATCGGTTCGATTGCCGGTTACTACGGTGGACGCATTGATCGCTTCGTTAATGTTGTGCTGATGAATGCGTTCCTATCATTCCCGGGAATTCTGCTAGCGATAGCCTTCGTAGCGTTTCGTGGCCCCGGAATCTTCAATCTTGTCCTGGCACTCTCTCTCGGAGGCTGGGTCGGTTACGCCAGGTTGGTGCGCGCTCAGGTACTGGCGGCTCGCGAGCGCGAATTCGTGGAGGCAGCGCGGGCGTTGGGCGCGTCCGACCTTCGCGTCATCGTTCGCCACATTCTTCCCAACATCATTCAACCAGTGGTGGTTCAGGCCGCCATCGGAATGGCTGGCGCCATTCTCGCCGAGGGCACCATGAGCTTTCTCGGATTGGGTGTTCCTCCACCGACTGCTAGCTGGGGAGCCATGCTGAATGACGCCCGTGCCTACCTTTTTGGAGCGCCTCACCTCGTCGTTTTCCCGGCATCGGCCGTGATGCTGGCTGTACTGTCGTTCAACTTCATCGGCGACGCCATGCGCGACTTCCTCGATCCCCGTTCACGCATCGAGGCAGGAATCTGATCGGTTAACAGGCGAGGGAAATTGCGTATTTCAGAGTACAGTGTCCTTACAGCCGCTTGAGGCATGATTCTGGACATGTCCGGCCGTAACCTGCAGCCGCATCAGGGTTTATTGAGGAATTCACAACAATCGCGCAACATTTCAAGAGTCCTCGGGTTTCCATTTTGTGACAGCCGGAACGAAAGAGATTCGAGGCTGAAAGAGCAAAAAGAGATTTCGCGAGGAGAGAGTATTCTATGACAACCCCCTTGAAGTCGGTTTTCCTGAGCGCGGCCCTTACAGCACTGATTCTGCCTGCAGCGGCGCAAACTGTCACGCCCACGCCGGCTCCAGCTTCTCCGACTGTGGCTCCAGCACCCACTCCAAGTCCAGCAGTGAAGGGACAAAAGGAGCAAAACGTCCAGCATCGCGCCAATTCACAGCAGACGCGTATCGCGGATGGCATCCGAGATGGTGATCTGACGGAAGCCGAAGCCGCGAACCTGGAGAAGAAGGAAGCGAACCTGAACCGCGAAGCCACCCAGATGAAGAAGGAAAATGGTGGCAAGCTGAGCGCCGAGGATCGCCAGAAGCTGGAGAACCAGGAAAACAATCTGTCGAAACAGATTTATCAACAGAAGCATGATGATCAGACGGCAAACGTCAACCCGAAGACCGCAGCCGGTCAGCGCATGGAAAACCAGCAGGATCGCATTGCACAGGGTATCCACAATGGCTCATTGACAGCCAACGAAGCGGGACGGCTGGAACAACAGCAATCCCAGCTGAATCAGGAAGCCCACAACATGCGTCAGGAAAACGGCGGCAAGCTGACACAAGCCGACAAGCAACGCTTGAACAATCAGCAGAAGAAACAGTCGCGCAATATCTATCAGCAGAAGCACGATAACCAGCACCGCCGGTAGTTAACCGTTTCCATCGCAACCAAAACGCCCCTGGATTCCGGGGGCGTTTCTTTTTACCTTACGGAGAATTGCGCCCCTCCTATTTCCTTCGCTATCTTTCAATGGACAGGAGAGAATTCCATGATCGGACGTATCTGGCGGGGAACCGTGCGCGAAACGGACAAGGACATCTACTACGATTACCTCAAGAAGACAGGCCTTGAGGAATACACCTCAACACCCGGTAATAAAGGAGTGTACGTCCTACGTCGCGTCTTCGACGGCAAAGCTGAATTCACTCTCCTGACGCTCTGGGAGTCGTGGGATGCGATCAAAGCATTTGCCGGTCCGGATTACGAGAAGGCTGTTTATTACCCCGAAGATCAGAAATTCCTGCTTGAAATGGAACCGCACGTGACCCACTACGAAGTCCTGCCAAACTCCGCCGTAACGATGTAATTCAACCTCGGCACTTGTCGCTGAGCCGTCAGAATCCCGACATGCGCTCGTAAGCCCGAGCACACAAAGGAGATTCTGTCCTTGACACAAAATTACATATCGCGATATAACTATTGCGATTTGTAATATGACACTGGGCGAGAAATTACGGTATCTGCGCGAAGTGGAGGGAACCCTCCGGGGGATGGAGCGCCCGATGACGCAGCTCGAAGTGGTTCGCGCCATCCGCAAAGAGCAAGGCAAGAGCATCAGCCAGGCTTACATCTCGCAGATTGAAAGCGGACAGCGTCCTCACATGACGCAGTCCACGAGGATGCTGTTGGCGCAGTTCTTCAAGGTGCATCCGGGTTTTCTCGTGGATGATCCGGAAGGCTACCACACGGAATTGGTTTCGGACCTGCGCACGACAGAAGGGAAGTTGGATGTCTGGCTGTTACAGGGCTCAGAGCGCTTTGCCAGTGACGCCGAACTCAGCGAGGTTCTGATCAAAATGGCTCGCGAGAAAGATACGCGAGGATGCTTCCTGCTTCTGGGCGCCATTCTCGATACACCCGGCCTTGGAGAGCGGTTGTTTGAAGCGCTGCGCCCTGAAGCATTTCCGAATCAAGATACGCGCGCTGCAAACGAGAGGAGGAAACAGCCATGACCTGGGCAGATTTTTATCTCATCTGTTTCGCGGTCGGCTTTGCCTTCAGTTTCTTGACCTTCATATTGGGTGGCGTGCACTGGCACTTTCCGCACGGCCTGCTCTCAGGCCACGTGCACGTAGGGACAGATCTACATGTTGGTCAAGGACATGGCGGCACGCCAGGGCAGGGGGCAGGGAACCATGCGCCGCACGTTCATATTCTGAATCCAGCCACGATGGCGGCGTTTCTGGCGTGGTTCGGTGGCGCGGGCTTCCTACTGTCTCGCTACTCCAGCCTGCGTGTCGGCATTGAACTGGGACTGTCGACTATTGCGGGACTGATCGGTGCAGCGTTGATCTTCTTTTTCCTGACACGCGTGCTGATCTCAGAAAACGAGAATCTCAATCCTGCGGACTTTCGCATGGTAGGAGTCCTTGGCAGTATCTGCAGCCAGATTCGCGAAGGCGGGACGGGCGAAATCCTGTACTCCCAGGCAGGCACGCGGCGCGTCTGCGGGGCGCGTAGCGAAGACTCCAGGGCCATTGCCAAGGGAACCGAAGTTGTCGTGACCCGGTACGAGAAGGGAATTGCCTACGTAAGGCTGTGGAGTGAACTCGAAGGAGAGCAGTAACAACAGGACGATATGAATCGGAAGGCTTTCCAATTCGCGATTGGGCTGATGTGGCTGGCGCTTCCTCTTACGGCATTGCAGTTTATGTCCGTATGGGATCAGTTGCCGGCTCGCATGGCGAGTCATTTCGATGTTAATTGGCGTGCCAACGGCTGGATGGCGCGTGAGACGTCATTCTGGTTTGCGGTCGGGCTGGTGGCATTCTTGCTGACAGTTTTCACTGTCGTGTCATATGCCGCTCGTGCGACACATACCCCGAACAAATTCTCCTGGGCCTTGCTGGGTTTCTTTTACCTGGTGATTGCGTTTGTATGTTCCCTTAACGGCAAAGTGATCGCCTACAACTTGACGGGCGAAACTCCAAGTCTTGGCAAGTTGATGACGCTCATTCCCCTTGCAATTATCGGACTGGTTGTTGCGTACGTGTACAGCACCCGTGGCGTGGCTTTACCTGCTGCTCCGCAGGTTGCGGAAGAGGTCCACAACTCTCCCGCGATGGCTTTGCTTTTGTCGTCTGTGTTGGTCCCACCGGCCCTCACGTTCTACCTGGTTCCGGATACTGGGCTGCGAATTGCCATGTTTGTAGCGACCTTTGTTGTAGGCGGCTCCGCATTCGCCGCATGGGACGGTTTTCACTATATCTTCACCCAACATGGGCTGGAGATCCGCACATTGGGATTTCGTCTCCGATCCATTCCCGCAGATCAAATTCAATCCTTCGCCAGCGCCCCTTGGTCTGTATTCCGCGGGTTTGGCATTCGAGGCGTTGGAAACCATAGGGCATATGTTTGGGGCACTCGCGGTGTTCGCGTCGAAACCGCGCAAGGTCAGGTCTTTCTGGGGCACAACGACCCCCAGCGGATCTTGCACGATTTGAGCGCGATCAAGCAACTCGCGCACTAAAGGGCTCGGGTTATCGAGGAGGGCGATATGTTCGAGATGTCAAAGATAGTCGAGATTTGGATCATCGTTGGCCTCGCAGTGCTGGCCATATTTTTCCTGGCTAGCGTGCTGGCTCGTCTGTATCGCAAAGCAGGACCACATGAAGCGTTAGTGGTTTACGGATTTCGCGGCACCCGCGTGATCAAGGGCCACGGCACGGTGATTTTTCCGATGGTCGAGAACTGCCGGGAGCTTTCGCTTGAACTAATGTCATTCGACGTAGCACCGCAACAGGATCTCTATACCAAGCAAGGCGTCGCGGTGACTGTCGAAGCCGTCGCACAGATCAAGGTGAAGTCGGACACCGAGTCGATCCTGACCGCATCGGAACAATTCCTGACCAAGACTCCCGACCAGCGTGAGGGACTGATTCGGCTGGTCATGGAAGGTCATCTGCGCGGCATCATTGGCCAGTTGACGGTAGAAGAAATCGTCAAGCAACCCGAGATGGTTTCCGACCGCATGCGGTCCACCTGTGCCGATGACATGAACAAAATGGGCTTGGAGGTGATCTCGTTCACCATAAAAGAAGTTCGCGACAAGAACGAGTACATCACCAACATGGGTAAGCCGGACGTGGCTCGCATCAAGCGCGATGCCGACGTGGCTACCGCGGAAGCCGATCGCGACACCGCCATCAAGCGTGCTTTGGCGCAACGGGAGTCGGCAGTTGCACGAGCACAAGCTGACCAGGAACGTGTGCTTGCTGAGACGCTTTCCATGGCAAAACAAGCCGAGGCGCAACGCGACCTGGAAATTAAGAAGGCGCAGTTCCTCGAAGTCACTAAAAAACAACAGGCGCAGGCCGACAAGGCTTACGACATTCAGACCAACATCATGCAGCAGCAGGTCGTTGCTGAAAGCGTGAAAGTACAGCAGGTAGAGAAAGAGCAGCAGGTGAAGGTGCAGGAAGCCGAGATCAACCGACGCGAGAAAGAACTGATCGCAACAGTGCTGAAGCAGGCTGAGATCGAGCGTCAGCGTATCGAGACCCTTGCCCAGGCCGAGCGGCAGCGTCTGATGGCCGAGGCAGAAGGCCGCGCCGCCTCTATCCGTCAGCAGGGTGAAGCCGAAGCCGAAATCATCTTCAAGAAAGGTGAAGCCGAGGCCAAGGCGATGAACGTAAAAGCGGAAGCCTATCAGGAATACAACCAGGCGGCCGTCATCGACAAGCTGTTCTCGGGCCTGCCGGAAGTGGTGAAGGCTTTGGCCAGTCCTCTGTCGAACGTCGACAAGATCACCATCGTCTCCACCGGCAATGGCGATGCCTCGGGGATGAACAAGATCACCGGCGACATCACTAAGATGGCCGCGCAGGTCCCCGCATTGTTCGAAACTTTGTCCGGGATGAGCCTGGGAGAGTTGCTCGGCAGCGTGCGGCGAATTGGTGACAAGGCGCCGAAGCCGGATGTCCTGCCGCCCGCCAATGGGGATGCCAACGGCGCCGGAGCAGGCAAGTAACGGTTCTCAACTGAGAGAGGCGGGCTGACATTCCCGCCTCTCTCACGAATCGCCGCCTAAAGGCTGGCCTTAAAGAGAAGGAGCACAGATGATCCGTAGCAAGAAATACACGTTGGGAGTAGGAGTCGCGTTAGGTGCGGCCATAGGCGCCGCCTTGGGTTCCGCAACTCACATGGCGGCTTGGTTACCCATTGGGATCGGTATCGGCTTGGCGATCGCAATTGACGCGGCTAATCGGGCATCGATTTGCGTTCCGCCTGAGCGCTCGCTGCCGCAGAGCGACAAACGATAACCCTAAACGAATGGCTGGTAGCGAGAACTGAAAGCAAATCTGGAGGATGTCATGGCACTTCTCGAACGTGTTGCAACCCTGGTCCGAGCCAATCTGAACGATCTGATTGATAAGGCGGAAGATCCGGAGAAGATGATTAAGCAGGTAATTCTCGACATGCAGAACCAGCTTTTGCAGGTCAAGACGCAAGTCGCGATGGCGATCGCGGATCAGCATGTGCTGGAGAACAAGCGCAAAGACAACGAAGAAAAAATCGGCGAATGGATGCGGAAGGCTGAGTTGGCAGTCGACAAGAAGCAGGATGATCTCGCTCGCGCCGCTCTACAACGCGTCGAGAGCTATCGCGAGCTGACCAATAGCTTCGCGCAGCAGGTAGAAGATCAAAGGGCGCAGGTCGAAAACCTGAAAACAGCGCTCCGCCAACTTCAAGGAAAGCTGGCCGAAGCTGAAGGGCGAGCCGACTTGCTGATCGCGCAGCACCGCCGTGCCCACGCGGTGGGAAAGGCAACCGACGCAAAGATTGCCCTCGGCGACAACTCACATTCCAATACGTTCGACCGCATGAAGCGCAAGGTCTCGCATACGGAAGCCTTGAGCCAGGCAAAATCCGAGTTACTCGCGGACGACGTCCAAGGCCGCCTGGAAGCGCTGGAGAAAGCAGACAAGATCGAGCAGTTGTTGGCGGAGTTGAAGAGTAAGCGGGGTGCGGCAGTTGAGTCGTAGTCCGCAAGTGCCATCTCGGCGACACTTGGCGAGGTCTTGGACCGTAATGTTTGGATTTCGGCGCGATGATTTCTTCTGCCCGCAGTGTTGGGTGGAACAGTCTTCGCCGCCGCTCGTGCAAGCAAATTCCTGTGGGACGAGACTTGAATGAAATGGTGCTGCAACGTATTCCGAGGGTGGTTCGAGGAGGCCGGCAAACGAGGTCTTGCTGTTTTTGTGTCGACTCGCGACAACTCCGAGCCCGCATTCATCCTACAGTTTCGAGTAGTAGACCCAGGCATGCATGTGCCGCGTACGGAGTCCCCCCTCTCTATCGTGTCAGACGTGCATATTCACTTCTGTCCATGGTGCGGAGCCGGCTTGAAAAAGACGTACCGAAAAGCTTTTCGCGAGCTCGACAGAAGCGAATTGCAGGTCCGTTGACGCAGACACGTGGCTGCGCAAACTAGTTGTGGCTCTGGGCTTGAAGGGTAGACCAATGAGGCTGGGTTACTGGCTGCGGAGTTAATTGGCGCAATCCTGAATACCGTTGCAGTTTGGAGAGTTCCTGTACTTGAGGCTCGGCGATAGATAACCTCTGACTATGGAAAAAGTCTTTCACTTTGATTCGCCATCCGGCCACTACGTCGCCGATGCTGCGGTCCTGCTGTGTATCGACCAACGGTTTAATTTGGCAGCGCTCAAATTCGTAAAGCGCAAAAAAATCGTAAAACCGGATTGGATCATGGTTGCCGGTGCCGCAAAGACGCTGGCTTCACCTCATACCGATTTCGAGCGGAACTTCATTCTCGAGCAGATTCGGATTTCTATCCAACTGCATAACACTCAGCGCGTCATTTTGACCTGCCACTCGGATTGTGGTGCCTATGGCGGCTTGGCAGCGCACGGTGGTGACCGCGAGGCGGAAGCGATCCATCATACAAAGGAACTGGAGCGCGCGGCAGAAGTAGTCCGGGCGAATTTTCCAGACGTCACCGTGGAAACCTACCTCATCAATTTTGAGGGTGTCTGGGATACGTCTACGATGCCTGGGGGGAAGTAGGAAAGGCGTTAGTTCGCTGTTACTGCGGACGATGGATGAGAAACTCTCAAAGTTCTACTCTTTGGTCCAGTCTTCGAACTTGAGTCCTTTCAACCGGCCGAACTCCTTGACATTCGCAGTCACCAGAATCAGGTTGTGGCGAATTGCCTGCGCGGCAATGAGGACATCATAGGCCCCAATAGGTTTGCCGATCCGCTCAAGGGAGGCACGTAATTCCCCCGCTACTCTGGAATCCTCACTCTCGAAAGGCAAGATCCCGATCGGACCCAAGAAAAACCCGTCCAACACGTTTGCGTTCTCTACTGGCCGTGCGCTTTTTGCCGCTCCATACCACAACTCGAATGCGGCAATCGCCGATACCATAACCGAAGCCCTACTGGCGAGAATGGAATGCAACCGCGTTCGCATGGAAGGGTGCCGTCGGCCAATCAGGCCTATGCAGGCGTTTGTATCCAACAAGTACATTAGTCAAACACCTTGCGCCGAGGTGTGCTTGGCTGACTGCGCTCGAACCGGAACACATCTCCGGCATTTCGCCTGTCGATTTCTGCGAACCACTTCTCCGGGTCAGCGACAATTGGCTCCAGAAGAACACCCTCGCGCAATCGAGTGACGCGGACTTCGTTTCCCTCGAAACGAAACTCACGGGGCAGACGTACTGCCTGACTCCGGCCGTTTTGAAACACTTTGGCAACTTTGCTGTTTGGCATTGACCACCACCGTCAGAACTCTATGGTATATACCAATGCAGTATATCACATATAGACCCACGGTATATACCCGCAACGCCTGCAGATTCATCATGTTGCAGATTTATTAATTAGGCGCTCGCTTTATCGATCAGCGGCAGGGATGCTTCTTCTGAGCTTCCGGCGGTTTCCAGTTCCAATTGCTCCTGCCCGCTAAGCGCCGTCACGCGGCCACGATAAGTTTTCAGATGGCGTTGGGCCGTGTCGAAGGCCTCTTGTGCCTTGCTGAGGTTCTTGCCAACGGTTTCGAACTTGTCCTGGAAGTTCTCGAATGACTTCATCGCTTTGCCCAGCTCGGCTCGCGTTCGCTCGAAGCGGCTGGCAACTTCGTACCACTTGTGCACCAGGGCGATCGTCTTGAGCGTCATCAGCAGAGTATTCGGAGATACCGGGAAGACGTGCTCCTTGTTCAGCCATTCCGACAACTCACGGTTGCGGATCGCCTCCATGTATAGCGTTTCGCTGGGCAAGTACATCAAAGCGATGTCTGTAGTACCGTTCTCCGGCTGAATATAAGCCTTGATTCGTTTTGCTTGCGCCTTCATCACGCGCTCGAACTCGTGGCGCGCTTCGTTGATCTCTGACTCCACGTTGCTTTCAAACAGCGCCAGCACCTGCTCGCGGGGAAACTTGGCATCTATCGGTAAGCGTCGATCGGGGAATTGGATGACGGCATCAGCGCGCCCATTGTTTTCGCCTGGCGATGCTTGCATCTCGAACATATGCGCGGGGAGGAAATCCGCCAGCAATCGCTCCAGGCTCGCTTCACCGAACTTACCGCGAAGGTGCGGAAGCTTTAGAAGATTGTTTAGATCGTTGATCGAGTGTCCAAGGGCACCCACTTCGCGAAGCTGTTCCTCCGCAGCCTTGAGATGATTTTGCACCTTCTCAAACTGCGCAAAGCCTTCTCGAATATTTTCATCGAGCTTCTGTTGAACCTGCTCGGTGATCGCCATCAACTTCTCGTCCACTCGCTCGCGAATGGACTCCAGGTTTTGTGTTGTTTTCTGGTTCAGTCCTTCGAACTCGGTCTTGAGTTGTGAGGTCGTCATCGCCAGGGATGACGTCAGCTCAGACCTTGCTGCCCGCATATCCTGGGCCTGCTCCTGGCGTCCTCCGGCGAGCTGTTGCTCAACTGCCTTGTGGATTTCCCGGAACCCGCTGCTGAGCCGGTCGGTAACCTCTTGGCGAAGGTCTCCCTTGGTACTTTCCAGCCGCATGGCCATGTCAGCGGTGGCGGCACTGAACCTCTGGCTCAGGGTCTCGCTGACCCTTCCCGACTGTCGCGCAAGGTCAATCAGTTCAGTTAGTTGCCCAGCGTTCTGAATCTTGCGCACCAACCCCAGAACCAGTACCAGAAGTACCAGGTTAAGAGCCGCAAGAATGCCTAGCAGGACTGTCCCCATCGTAAGGTGCTCTACAGGATTTTAGAGGCTACCCTGAGAGAAGACAAAGCAAAAGTGCCGCTTTGTTTTGCAACTAAGTACCGGCATGGTCTGGGCCCTCATAGCTTCTCTCTCGGTAATATTCGGCATCGGTGCGCCGCCGCTCAAGATTCAATTCCAGGCGAACGCCATAGCAGGCTCGCAGGATGCCGCATACGACGCAATCGCCGAACGACAGCTTCTCGACCTGGCGAACCAGGCACGTGCAAAAGCCGGACTTGAACCTCTCGAACCCAACGAAAGCTTAACCCAGTCTGCACGAGTGCATGCCTCCTTGATGGCTGCCAAGCGACAACTCTCACACCAATTCGCGGGAGAACCGTCTTTGTCGGGACGACTCGCTGCCGACAGCCGTTTGCACCTGGATCGAGCGGGAGAAAACGTGGCCTCGGCCTCTACGGTCGAAGAGGCACACGACAGCCTGATGCACTCCTTACCGCATCGCGAAAATCTGCTCAACCCCGACTACAACGCGGCAGGATTCGCCGTTGAGCGAAGCGGAGACACTCTTTTCATCACGCAGGACTTTGCCCGCACGCTGCCGCTGGTTTCCTCCGATGAAGCCGTTTTGCATGTCGCTGAAGCAGTGAACCGCTCCCGGACCGATAATGGCTTTCCGCTACTGCAGCAGCTGCAGAACAGCGAAGATCAACAGACCGCTTGTGCGATGGGCCGCGCCAATGGGATCAAAGCATCCGGTCCGCAGGCTCGCTATGTGCTTCGCTATACAAGCATGGACCCGGGCAGCCTTCCTTCGGGTACGGAACGAGCCGTAAGGGATGGTAGCCTCCATGCATTCTCGGTCGGTGCTTGCTACATGCGCTCTAACGCTTATCCAAATGGCGCGTACTGGGTCATCGTGCGATTCTTCTAGGAGTGGAAAGAAAAAGGGCACGTCGTGGAAACGTGCCCCGCCCGTGAGTTAGGAGGAAGACTAAACTGCAACGCGGCGACGATCGTTACTTCTCGAATTGGTGATGGCCAACGGAGCCTGGGTACGCAAGGTCGACTTGAAATAGGCCTCTCCGGCCTGCATCATATGTTTCCACATGGCGTATGCGCGCCCGTCCTGGTTGAGAAATGCGAGTGCTTGCTCGGTGGTTAGCGCGCCACCGGCTTCGGCGGCAAACTGGGCAAGGTGAGCGAGCGTAATTTCCGCAGTGACCTTTTGTCTCTTCTTCTTCTCTGGCATCGGTTTCTACCCCAACTTTGTACTAGAAATACACCGAGCGACAAACAAGGGGCTGTGGCAGAGGTCACGTCATCTTGTGATTTCGATCACACAGGGAAGTCAAAGTGCGAACTCGATCTCTGTGCTAACCTGCTGTCAATCAGGGTTTTCCGCTATGGCAGCGACTCCCGTTCTCTTCGGTCCCGCCGGCTGGTCTTACAAGGACTGGGAGGGTGTTTTCTACCCTCCGGCAATCGCACGTCGCAAGCAGCATCCCCTCGAATACGTAGCACAATGTTTTGACCTGGTAGAGATCAACACCTCTTTCTACGGGCACATCAAGCCGGAGCTGGCGAAGCTGTGGACCAAGCGCGCTGCATCGGTGAATCCGAAATTTGTGTTCACCGCGAAGCTGCACCGGTCATTCACACACTCTCCGGTTGCGGTCATGGAGCCCACATCTGCGGCAACCATCAATCCCAATGATGAAGATGAGCGCCTCGCCCGCGAAGGCCTGGATGTGCTGGCAAGTAGCGGCAAACTTGCTGCCCTTCTGATCCAGTTCCCGGTGTCATACAAGAACACATCGTTGAACCGCGAGTACCTGGAAAGGCTATTGCGCCAGTTCATCGAGTATCGTCCAGTCGTGGAAGTTCGCCATGCGAGCTGGGACAATCCTGAAACGATTGCCTCCTTCATGCAGAAGAATGTCGCCTTTTGTAACATCGATCAGCCCATAATTGGGCGCTCCCTCGAGGCAACCGAGTACGTCACATCGTCGATCGGCTACGTGCGCTTGCATGGCCGCAACTACGATCAGTGGTTTGAATCGCAGAATCGCGACGACCGTTACAACTACTTGTACAACCGCGAAGAACTAGACGGATGGAAAGGAAAGATTGAGCGCATCGCAAACAAGGCTCAAGTCACTTACGTAGTAACCAACAATCATTTCGAAGCAAAAGCAGCCACCAACGGGTTGCAGTTGAAACACTTGATTATGCGACAGCGTGTGAAGGCACCGGAGCCGTTGCTGAAACGCTATCCGGAACTGAACGAAATCGCAGATCCAATTTCGGAGAGTACCAGCGATCCAAACTTGCCACTGCTGGCATAACCCAACGGATCTTTCAGAGACCTAGAGTTTGGAAGTGAGGGCGTGTTCCTCTCGGACGGAGTAGTGTGAGTCGACATACTCATCGAGGATCTTTATGAACTCCGCGACGATGTGATCGCCCTTCAGCGTTGTGAACAGACGTCCATCGACGTAAACGGGAGCTTTAGGCTCTTCGAAAGTGCCGGGTAGGGAAATCCCGATATTCGCGTGCTTTGATTCGCCAGGCCCGTTTACCACGCAACCCATCACGGCGAGTTTCATTTCCTCGACGCCAGTGTAGCGCTCTTTCCACGTGGGCATCTGCTCGCGAAGGTAGCTCTGAATTTGCTCAGCCATTTCCTGGAAAAATGTGCTGGTAGTGCGACCGCATCCCGGGCATGCGGTGACTTGGGGAGTGAAGCTGCGAATGCCGAGCGATTGCAGAATTTGCTGCGCCACGCGGACTTCTTCCGTGCGATCTCCTCCCGGAGCCGGGGTCAACGATACACGGATAGTGTCTCCGATACCTTCCTGCAAGAGCACACCGAGAGCCGCGCTCGAGGCCACGATACCCTTGGCCCCCATTCCCGCCTCGGTCAGACCTAAATGCAGTGGATAATGGCAACGGGCAGCGAGCGTGCGATAGACGTCAATCAAGTCCTGCACTCCGCTTACTTTTGCGCTGAGAATAATCTGGTCCGAACGCAAACCGTATTTTTCCGCTAGCTCTGCGGAATTCAACGCGCTGACCACCATCGCTTCCATGGTGACTTCGCGTGCATCCTTAGGTTCGGAAAGCTTGGAGTTCTCATCCATCATGCGGGTGAGGAGAGCCTGATCAAGCGATCCCCAATTCACGCCAATGCGTACGGGCTTCTGATTTTCAACCGCAACCTCGATCATCGTGCGGAAATTGTTATCGTCCTTCCGTCCAATTCCGACGTTCCCAGGATTAATCCGGTACTTTGCCAGAGCGCGCGCGCAGTCGGGATATTTCTTCAGCAGGATGTGACCGTTGTAATGAAAGTCGCCCACTATCGGGACGTGAATTCCCAGCTTGCCGAGTTCCTCGACGATGGGGGCGAGGGCAGCGGCAGCCTCTTCGTTGTTCACCGTGACGCGGACAACTTCCGACCCGGCGCGTGCCAAGGCAGCGGTCTGTTGCACCGTCGATGCTATGTCCGCAGTGTCAGTATTGGTCATGGATTGCACCATAACCGGTGCATCGCTGCCCACCCGCACACCACCGATCGAGGCTGTAACGGTCTTTCTGCGCTGGATGTTAGCCATTCGGAACTACTAGTTTAACACGATGAAGGCGGCTCTCAGCTGACGGGCATCAGCTGCAAGATCAAGAACAAAGGCCGCGGCGTTGTTCCGCGGCCTCTTTCTGCATGGACTTGCTTCTCTTACGGCAGCCTTCCCGCCAATCCCGGTATTGTCTTCACCATGTCGTTGTAAATCACCATCACGGCGAACAAAACCAGGAATACGAAGGCAGCCTGGTATATCCGTTCCTTGATCGGCATGCTTATGTCGCGACGCATCAGCGATTCGACGAACAGAAGTAGAATTACGCCCCCGTCGAGAATTGGAATCGGCAGAAGATTAAAGATGCCAAGGTTTAGGCTGATCATGGCCGTCAACTCCATCAACGGAGTCCAGCCTTTTTTCGAAGCAGCTTGCCCTGCGGCGCGCCCGATACCGATGGGTCCTTCAATGGAGCGCACAGAAATCTTGCGCTGTACCATTTTCTTCACAAGCTCTAGGATCAGGAGCGAACCGTCTTTGTTCTGCTGAACTGATTTCGCGAACGCTTCAGTAAAGGGAAGCGTCGTTATCTTTGTCGGCACGCTGGAGATACCGATGCGATAGCGTTCATCGCCCTTGGTGTGATCCAGGACGGGCTGCACAGTGAAAGTCTTCAACTGGCCGTCACGACGAACCGTAATCGCGAGCGGCTTGTCCTTCGTTCGTTTCAGGCTCTCGATCATCGCTTCCAGTCCGGCAACCGGCTGACCATCCACGTTTACGATCTCATCGCCCTGCTTAAGCCCGGCCTTCTCCGCTGGCATATCGGGTTCGAGCGTCGTGATTGGAAAGTTCGGCTCCTTCGCCAGCCACCCAGCTGACCCCATCTGGTTGGGGCCGATTGCTTCGGGAGTGATGGTCAAGTCGAATTGCTTACCTGCACGGTCGATCGTCAAGCTAAGCGGTTGGTTCGGATTTAAGGCCTCTTTAGGAACTACCTTTTCCCAGGTAGGATTCACCACGTCTTCAATTCGTGCGATGCGATCACCGGACTGCAATCCGGCCTTTGCGGCGGGGGTGTCTTCCAGTACCCAGCCAATAACTGCAGGTTCATCGAATACTGCGGGGTACTCGTAATGCACCATGTAGACCACGGTCAAAAGTCCGATCGCCAACACGATGTTCATGAACGGCCCGGCGATAGCGATGATGAAACGATGCCAGCGGGGATGGGACAGAAATTCACGCGGGTCCCCGGTACGCTCATCCATGGGGTTTTCACCGCTCATCTTGACGTAACCGCCAAGGGGAATGGCTGCAATCCGATAATCGGTCTCACCACGCTTGAAGCCGAAGAGGCGCTTCCCAAACCCAATAGAGAAAACTTCGACTCGTACGCCCAGCAACTTCGCCGCTGCGTAGTGGCCCCATTCGTGGATCAGGATCATCAGTCCCAGAACCACGACCACGCTGATCACTGCAATTAGAAATTCCGACATATATTCAGTTTCTCGATTGAAAAATCACGCCGGTCGCATCGCTGTAGAACCCCGGCTCAGCCGCTGCACCCCATCCCGAGCCAACCGCCGCGCTTCCGCATCTGCCTCAAGCACTCTCTTAATAGATTCCATTCTCCCGACTGACGTTTCGTCTAAAACGTCCCTTATGATAACGGGAATCTCATCGAACCGGATTTGTCCATCCAGAAATGCAGCCACGGCAACTTCATCGGCGGCATTAAGTGCAATCGGTTTCGCACCCCCAGCCCCAGCCGCTTCATAGGCTAGCCCCAGACAAGGGAATTTTTCCATGTCCGGCGGCATGAATTCGAGATGTCGTAAGTCTATGACCGGCAAGTGCATATCCGATTTAACACGTTCCGGATACGTCAGTGCGTACAAAATCGGCAAGCGCATGTCCGTAACTGAAAATTGAGCAAGTATGCTGCCATCCACGAACTCGACCATCGAGTGGATTGTCGACTGCGGATGCACCAGAACTTTCACCCGGTCTGGGTGAATATCGAAGAGGCGGCAAGCCTCAATCACTTCGAAACCCTTATTCATCAACGTAGCTGAATCAATGGTGATGCGGCGCCCCATCTTCCAGGTTGGATGGTTCAACGCCTCATCAACTGTGATATCGGGAAACGCCTCCTCAGAGGTATGCAAAAAGGGACCGCCCGACGCCGTGAGCCATATGCTTCGTACCTCGTTCATCCGGCCGCCGCGCAAACATTGGTGAACGGCATTATGCTCGCTGTCAATCGGTAACAGAGCTCTGTTCTGGCGCCGGGCTTCCGCTGTGATCAGTTCTCCGGCGGCGACCAGGCATTCTTTGTTGGCCAGCCCGACCGTTTTCCCTGCGCGGACAGCTTCGTACGTCGCTTCCAGTCCGGCAACTCCAACGATGGCGCTGACCACGAAGTCGGCTTCAGGATGAGTAGCCACGCGCACATTCCCGGCTGGACCGTGGACGACTTCGATATTCGGCAGAGCAGCCTGCTTTAACCTGGTTCGCAGCAAATCCGCATCGGATTCTTTGGCCACTGAGACAACACGGGGCTTCCAACGCAACGTCTGCTCGTACGCTGCATCAATGTTGACGCCTGCCGCCAGCGAGGTCACGGAAAATCGATCTGGATAGGACTCGACCACGCTAAGCGTGCTTCGCCCAATAGAGCCCGTGGAACCCAGAATGGCGATGTGCTTCATGAGAGCGGAATAATGGCGGCGCAGTATGAAAATTCACATTTCAGATTCGAGACTTGAGATTGAAACTACCGTCCAGCATGGGCTGGGATTTGCAATCCAAAATCCGCAATCTCAACTCGCCTTGGGGGAGTGTCAGTCCTGCTAACTACATCTACTGCATCACGCGCCAAGCCGCATAGTACCACAGCACCGGGGCCGCGAAGAGCAGTGCGTCAATCCTGTCTAGCATCCCGCCGTGGCCTGGCAAAAGGGTGCCGGAATCCTTCACTCCAGCCCCGCGCTTAATCAAAGACTCCACCAGGTCTCCCAATTGAGCGGCAACATTGATCGCCGCCGATAATGCCAGCGTCGGCCAAAGCGGCGGCTTCTGCAGCGCGAAGAATCCATCACGCGGCATGATCAGGTGCGCGTTCAGCAAAGCGGTACTGATGGGAAGAGAATAGTTGTAGAGCAGCATTCCCACGACCAGGCTTGCCAGCATCGAGGCTATTGCACCTTCCCACGTTTTTTTCGGACTGATTCGCGGGGACATGAGATGCCGGCCGAGGTATCGCCCGACAAAGTAGGCGAAGATATCTCCCGCCCAAACCAGCAACAACAAATAAAGAAGCAGAAATGCGCCCGCCCATTGTTGGCGAATCTGCACGAGCATACCCATCGGGAGGGCGACGTAAGTGAAAGCAAATACCGAAGTCGCGGCCCCCAGGTATGCGGTCCTCAAGTCAAGATTGCGCATTCCCACTACACCAAACAGAAACGGCGCGATGGCTGCTGCAAAACCCGTGGCATAAACGAAGATCGCGGTCGAAGTCAGTGGCTTTTCGCCAGGCTGAATCGCGAGCAGAAGGAAGAACAGCGCGACGAAAACGTAAGTCGAACGCCAGAACGGGCGAACTCCATAGGCTTCGGATAGTTTCAGCAGTTCATGGACGGTAAGCAGTGCTACCACACCTGCCACGAACGCCAATACCGGTACCGGAGCACGCAACACGAGGACCAGAACGATTGGGATCAGGACAACTGCGGTGAGGACTCTCTTGAGCAGATGCAAGCCCGCTAGCCTCGGACAGCCTTAGCGGCATGCGGATGGGAAGTGTCTTCGTGGTTCAGTCCGCCATAGCGGCGTTCTCGTTTCTGGAATTCTGCGATGCCCTCAAGAAGGTGAACTCCCCGAAACTCGGGCCACAAGGTTGGAGTGACATAAATCTCAGCGTATGCCAATTGCCACAGGAGAAAGTTGCTGAGGCGCATTTCACCGCTGGTGCGGATGACCAAATCGGGGTCTGGCAAGTGTCGTGTGTAAAGATGACGTGAGACCGCATCTTCATCGATCTTCACATGTTCGAGCCCACCATTAAGCGCGGCGGCATTCACAATCGACCGAAATGCATCCACTAGTTCAGCCCGCGCGCTGTAGTTCAATGCCAGCGTCAGCACCATGCCGGTATTTTTCGCCGTGGCTTCCTTCGCCCAATCCATCTTTTCCTGCACTGGCTTAGGAAGTTCCTGCTGTCGGCCGATGTATTCCAGGCGAATATTGTTCTTATTCAGCGTGGGAACTTCCTGCTTCAGGTAGCGGCTGAGCAGGCCCATGAGGAAGTCCACTTCGCTGCGCGGACGCTTCTTCCAATTCTCTTCGGAAAAAGCATAAAGAGTGAGCGAGGGGATCTTCACCCGCGCCGCCGTTTCAACTGTGGAGCGCACTGATGCTACTCCAGCTCGATGACCGGCTACGCGCGGCAAATGGCGACGACGGGCCCAGCGCCCGTTGCCGTCCATAATAATGGCGATGTGTTTAGGGAGCCGCGCTGGATCCAACCGCAGGTAAACTTCCGCTTCCTTGCGGTCCAGCCCGGCAGGAACTGTTGCCTGCAAGCTAACCTCTTCTGCTGCTTGAAGCTAACACAGCAGAAGAGGTGCGTGCAATGAGACAGAAGTGGCATGATCAGCAGGTCCTTGGCGCGGGCACGCACTTCAGACCTCGCAACCAGGATTAGGCGGAATCACGGCGCGATCGCGTAGATGACTCCGAAATTGTGCTCTCCTCCTCGAACCGTAGCCCCATAGATGTTTCCACTACTGTCGAGCACAAGGTTGCCAATCGGATGAACACCCGACGCTGTATTAGGAAACGAATATAGAGCGGTGTGTTGCCAGGTTCCGTTGACGAATGAAAGTTTGTAAACGACTCCATTCTGTTGGCCTCCACCGTTTGCAACCCCGAGCAGGTTTCCCGCCTGGTCGATAACCAGCGGCGACTGCGGGAAGTTCCCGCCGCCGGCAACGGTAAAGTTGCTGATCACAGATTCAGTCCAGATGCCGTTCATGAGGGCGAGTTGAAAAGCTGTTCCGTGTCCTCCGTTTGGCGTTCCTCCGCCATAAGGCGTTGTGCCATACAGGGTTCCTCCAGAATTCAGCGTCAAACCTGCTCGGGGCAAAGCACCGTCATTATCGGACCCAAACGAATGCAGGATTGTTTCGCTCCATGAGCCGTCGGGATTTGGGCTTAGTTCGAAGACGGTACCGTCACCCAGAGGGTTATGATTTCGGTTTGCTCCGCCCCCGATTGTTGTTCCATACAAATTGCCAGCCCCGTCGAAGACAAGGTCTCCTAGCGGGACCGCACCATCCGGTTTTCCACCAAAGTTGTACAGAATCGTCTCACTCCAATTATTGCCGGATGGTGAGAGCTTGAACACTATTCCGGCGTTGTGAGTCCCTCCCGAACCAGTGCTGCCATACAAGTTTCCAGCGGCATCCATGGTGAGCCCACCAGTCGGGTTCGCACCATCGGCAATGCCTCCCGCGAAAGTGTGAATCACGCTCTGCGTCCATGCGCCATTTGATGGCGATAACTTGAAAACAACGCCATTCCCGAGTCCTGCGCTTCCGCCATAGTAGGTTGTGCCGTAAAGGTTCCCGGCATTGTCGAAGATGACGTTCGATTGCGGCTCATCCCCGTCGGCACGTCCTGTAAATGCATACAACACTTTCTGCTTCCACACTCCATTTACCAACTTGAGTGCGTAAACGGTTCCGATCTGATGAGGGCCGCCGCCATCGGTGGTTCCATAGAAAGCACCGTTATGCCACGTCAGACCAGCGAACGGCCGTTGCCCATCGCGACCAGCGGAGCTGAAGCTGTGCATTACAGTTTCGGACGCAGAGAAAGCCTGATGGGTGAGCATTGTCGTAGCAGCGAAAACCACCAAGAAGAAATTTCGTTGAAGGGCCCTGGAATACGTGGAGAGCATAGATACACCTCAAAAGTAAGATCGGGGGAAGGGAGTTAGCCGAAGAGGCCGAGAGACTATAACACGGAATGCACCTGGGTATCTCAACCTCTCCTGGGGATCATCCAGCGCCACCGTGGGCAGGTATCCTCCACTGTATTGAGAGCGACGAATCCCCGAAGTTGTTATCATCTCTGGTTTCCAATCTCCAAGCGAGGGAACTGCATGTTCAGGCCGAACTGGTTGTTCATGCTGATCGTAGTCTTTCAAGGCGTTTGCTGTGCGCAGGCCGCACACGAGCAGGTGTTTTATAACGGCAAGATCTTTACCGCTGACGCCAACCATCCTTATGCCGAGGCCATCGCGATTCGAGGCGACAAGATTGTTGCCGTCGGAAGTCGCGGGGAAGTGTCGAAGGCTGTAGCGCCTAACGCTGAAATGATCAATCTCAAGGGACAGTTCCTCATGCCAGGGCTGATCGATAGCCACTGCCACGCGATAGACGGCGGCATGACCTTGATCTCCGCCGACATCGGCGAAAACGCCAGCACGATCGATGAGTTGGTTGCCTTCGCGGCCGACGCAAAGACAAGTGGACGCGGGATGCAGGGAGACATCCTAGTTGTAAGCGGGCTGCCACTGGCGTTCTGGTCCAAAAACAAGGAGCTCAACGATCGCTTTAACTCTGGCGAATTTGCAACGCAGCCGGTCATGCTCCAGGGCATGGATGGACATACGGCCTGGGCGAACAAGGCTCTGCTACAGAAAGCAGGCATCAATAAACAACTCATAAGCGGACTCGATGGCGTCGGCCGCGGCTATTACGGCTTCACTTCCGACTTTGAGCCGAATGGTTTCCTGGTCGATGCAGGAGTCGATAAGGTGAGCGCCGTTGTGCCGCAGCCTACTGCCGATCGGATGATGTCGGCTGGACACGCCGCCGTCGGGTACATGCATAAGCACGGACTCACCGCTTGGCTTGATCCGATGGCAAGCGACGCCATTCTCGAAACCTATCGAGGCTTGGCAAAGTCGGGCGAGTTGAAATCGCACGTTGCCGCACTGCCGGTGATTGAGTTCAAGAAGGGCCATCCCGAAGAGCAGCTTAAAAAGGCGTTGCAGTTCCGCGAAAGCTTCAAAGACGTTCCCGATGTGAAGGTCGTCGGTATCAAAGTATTCGCCGATGGTGTGGTCGAGTATCCGTCGCAAACCGCAGTTCTATCCAAGCCGTATGACACTGGAAGAAACGGGGAGCTGCTCTTCGATCCGGCGGAGTTCAAAAAGATCTCAATCGCAGCGGATAGGCAGGGCATGATCGTCCACGTTCACGCGATCGGCGATCAAGCGGTTACCGAGGCTCTCAACGGAATTGAAGCGGCTCGCAAGGCGAATCCAGCATCTCGCCTGCCTCACACCATTACTCATCTTCAATTCATTCAGCCAACCGATATCCCTCGTTTCCGGGAACTTGGCGTGATCGCATCGTTCCAGTTGTACTGGGCCAATGCCGGCACGGACACGATCGATCTCGTGAAGCAACACATTGATTCATCCATTTATGAATGGCAGTACCCGGCTCGCTCGCTGCTAGATGACGGAGGGACGATTGCCGGAGCCAGCGATTGGCCGGTATCAACGGCGAATGTTTTCCAGGCAATCTATCAGGCGGAGACTCGCAAGGGAACCGCCGGCGTGCTCGACCCCGGCCAGCGCGTGCCCCGAGAAGCGATGCTCTATGCCTACACTCGTAACGCAGCCCGGGCTCTGGGAATCGAGGGCGAAAAGATTGGAAGCATCGTGCCGGGCAACCAGGCGGACTTTGCCCTCCTGGATCGAGATGTGCTGACCGTGACTGCGGAAGAAGCTCGGGACACGAAAGTGACTTGGACGATCTTTGGCGGGAAAACGGTATACGGTGGAAAGCCGTAGCCGAAACGCAAGGCTCTAACCACAACGTGCAGCCAGGGATACAAAAAGAGTAAGAACCCGCGAAGCATACGAAAAACCGCCGAAGATCTTGTGCGTTGTCTCCTTTGTGTCCCTTTGTGTCCTTTGTGGTTAAAAGCCTTTCACTTGGCTAATGGATTCTCTATTCCCGCATCTCTTCCGGCACGATGCGTAGATCCAACTTCTCTGTCCAGCGCAGCACTGTAAGTTTGCTGCTCAGGCCGACTCGCGCATCGGTAAGCAGTCGATGTAAATCGTCCACACCGGCGACAACTTTATCGTCCAGTGAAATGATCACGTCGCCGTCGCGCAGACCGGCCTTTTGCGCAGGGCTTCCTTCTGCAACTGCAATCGCCACCACGCCACTCTCCTGTTCGAGACTATAGAAGCGAATGAGCCTTCGATGCAGAGGTGTGGTCTGGGCTTCGACTCCAATGTAGCTTCGACGAATCCTACCTTCCTGTAACAAACGTCCCGCAACGAACTTTGCAGTGTTAATGCCGATCGCAAAGCAGAGTCCCTGTGCCCCCATGATCGTCGCGGTGTTCACTCCGATGACCTGGCCATCAGAGCTGACCAACGGACCACCGGAATTCCCCGGATTCAGCGATGCATCGGTCTGAACGACGTCATCAATCATGCGCCCCGAGTACGACCGCAGTGACCGCCCCAGCGCGCTCACTACCCCCGCGGTGACCGTGTACTGAAATCCGTAGGGATTCCCGATCGCAATTGCCAGCTGTCCGACTTTCAGCTTTTGCGAGTCGCCCAACGGAGCGGCCACGAAGCTGGGTGCATCGACTCGAATAACAGCGAGGTCGGTTGCCGGATCATCTCCAATGATGTGGGCAGGGAATCGGCTACCATCAGGCAAAGAAACCCGGATGCGGGTAGCTCCATGGACGACATGACTATTGGTGAGGATCAACCCGTCGGGCGTGAACACAAAGCCCGAGCCGCCGCCTTGGCGCTCCGCCGGTTCTCCCGATCGATTGCGCCCTTGCTGGGCGACATCAATTTTGGCGACCGACGGACTGATCCTCTCGGCGGCGCCGACAACTGCCCGAGAGTACGCGTCAAGAAGTTCGGAATCGCCCAACACTCCCGACGCGCTGGGTCGAACGAACTGCGCAGAATAATCTGCGAGGGGAACCATTCTCTCTTCCATGAGAAGGTAGATGAGTCTTCGGGCAACTCAGATTCAGGGTCTAGCGGCGTGGCTTCAGACGCGTGGTTTCGGTGGGAATGATGCAGGCATCTGATGCGGGCAGTAAAGCTTCATTCAGCGCTGTGCCTAAGGCCGACAGTTCGTCTACGGTCATCCTCTGCTGAATGCCTTCGAACAGGTCGCGCTCCTCTTTTCGAATATGAACAGACAGGTTCTTGCCAAACTGGCCGAGGCTTGCGTTATCAAGCGTGCCTGAACCTGCTGCCGAGAAAAAGTGGCGCAGTTCCCCATGTTGCAACAACAACTCATCGACCAGTGTCCGTAGCTCGGCGAACTGGGCAGCGGCCGGAAACAGGTGTTGCTCCTCGGCCCGAAAGTGGAAGTCGATTTCCTGGCGAAATAACAAATCAATCTCGGCCCGCCACGCAGGGAGATCGACCTCACCTGCCTGCACGGCTCGATCGATGCGTACACACAATGCCAACGCGTGCTGGTGCTGATGAGAGAGCGGGATCAGGTTCTTGTCGCGAAGCATCGCGCTATTATCGCTCGAAAAGCGCTTACTTTCCGGATGCCTCCGCAAAGATTTCGCCTTTTAGAATTGCGCCCGCGACCACCACGGGTCGGAGTGTCAGCCAGTCGGTGCGAACGCGATCCCATTCGTGAATGAGCATTCCCTTCGACTCGAAGAACTCTCGGATGCGGAGCCGCGGCCAGGCCACGATATCTTCGAGGATTGGGGCCAGAACCGCGAGCGCGTTGCTGCTGAGCACAGTTCGCTTGGCGACCTGCGAGACGGAGCGCGCCTCGGAGACAGCGACTGTGAATCCATCACGCGCATTCACGTGCAACATCACATGTACATCGGAGCTGCCGTCCCCGCAATAGATCACGTGGTCGGGACCGACCTGGCAATCGCTCTGCAAAATATCAAGTCGAGCCACCTTGCCATAACCAGCCGTCGTATGTGCAATGCTCTCTACCTCACCGCTCGATTTGTAGCGCAGTTCAGTTCCAAAGATGTGGCTGGGAGGAACCATGCCTTCGAGTGCCGATTGGATTACTTCGACCGGAGCCGCGGATAGAACGTAGAAATCGAAATGGTAGCCTTCGATGCCTACGCGCAGAATTTCATAAAGGAGTTCGATATTTTCCTTCAGGCGGATCCGTTTGCCAACTTCGAAAAGATGCTCGCGGCGCACGCGACTGTTGAACTCAGGGTCGTGCAGCAGCAGGTAGGCGAGTTCTGCGCCCTGTTGCACCAGGTTCAGTTTGGCCATGCCGTTCGCCTTCCGCTCGAACTCTTCGGTCGGAATGCCCACCAATTCACTTAGCACATAGCCGGAATCGTTAAACGTCAACGTCTGGTCGAAGTCGCTGGCAAATATGTATCGTTTGAGAGGTTTTTCGGCCATGCACATTAGATTCGTGATCTGCTCTAATCGCTCGATTAAAAAAACTAATTGATCTTACCTTCGCGACCTTTACTAAATCGTTCGCAGCATTGAAAATAGTCGGTTCGCCTCCGAGAATTAAACCAATTTGAGGCGCAGGAGCACTTTCATATGGCAGCCACTGGAGAACTCATTCGTCTTATCAACTACGTCGATGACATCAACACAACTCTGCGTCGTATCAGCGCCTCGGTTCCGATGATGGAAGCCGAAGAACGCAAACGCCTGTCAGAAAGCTTGCGAGCAGCGATGGGCAATTTCGAGAGCGTGCTTACACGCATCGAAAAGGGAGGCCAGTAGTGGCCGAGGTGAAAACGGTTGCCGTCATCGGCGCGGGCATCATGGGGCGCGGTATTGCCCATGTTGCCGCGCTGGGTGGCTACCGCACGGTTCTCGAGGACCTCCTCCCAAACGCATTGCGCAAAGCTGAAACCGAGATTCGCACGAATCTCGACAAAGCGGTCGAACTGGGAAAGGTCTCCTCTTCTGATGCGAACGCAGCATTCGCTCGTCTGGAATACGCCGGCAGCGTTGAGGAGGCGGCGCGCGAAGCGGATCTGGTGATCGAAGCAGTTCCCGAAGAGATGGAATCAAAGATCGAGATCTTCACTTTGCTCGACAAGATCTGCCGTCCCGGAACCATCCTTGCCTCGAATACCTCTTCCCTGAGCATCACCGAAATTGCCAGCGTTACTTATCGCGCAAAGAAATGTGTGGGCATGCACTTTTTCAATCCCGTGCACAAGATGAAGCTGCTGGAGGTCGTCCGAGCTCTCGAAACCGATGATGAGACTCTCGCGGCCGCCGCGGAAGTTGGCAAACGTATGGGCAAAGAGGTAGTCGTCATCAAGGAAGCCCCGGGCTTCATTACCAGCCGAATCAACGCCATGATCGGCAACGAAGCATTCTTCATGTTGCAAGAGGGAATCGCCTCGGCGGCTGATATCGACAAGGCCCTAAAGCTGGGACTGAATCACCCCATGGGGCCGTTTGAACTAGTGGATCTCGTTGGCCTCGACACTCGCTTGCATATTCTCGAATACCTGCACAAAAGCCTGGGGGAAAAATATCGCCCGGCACCGCTGCTGGTGCAGTACGTGAAAGCCGGACGTCTCGGCAAGAAGGCGGGCAGGGGAGTGTATGACTATCCGGAACAGAAACCGGCAGAACCCGTTCCAGCCCCAGTCGGTAGTCAACGCTAGTTGGTGCATTCTGCCACATGGCATTGATATATTGCCAAAATGGCAGAAACTATGTTAAGCTTCCAGCATGGCCCGTCCTCATCTTGAAAATCTGCATGCCTCCAATAAACCGCGTCATGCTCGAGTGAGATTCCGGTCTCAGGGCGCGAGCCTCGGATTGCCGGCCGCAAGTCCCGCCGAGTTAATTCACAAGCTTGAACGGGGCCTATCCTACGACTCCCTGCAACGGCTCTCCGCGCAGAGCGATATTCCTGTTTCTCGTCTCGCTGAGGTGTTGGCGATCCCTGAACGGACGCTGGCGCGCAGAAAGACGTCCGGGCGATTGACTCTGGATGAATCCGAGCGGCTGCTGAGAATCGCCAATGTTTTCGAGAAGGCCGTTGAGCTCTTTGAGGGCGACGTGCAATCCGCGGTCAATTGGATGACTTCATCCAAGAAAGCATTGGAAGGCCATACTCCACTCGATTACTCCCGTACGGAGACCGGTGCTCGTGAGGTAGAGTCCCTTGTTGGCCAGTTGGAGCACGGAGTCTTTGTTTGACGGTCTCCGCCTGGCGGATCACCAAACGGAAGTACTCAAAAATCGCCTTCAGCGGGGAAGGTGCCCGCCTGTTCGGAGGTCGTTGGAACAGTCCAGGTGTACCCGTTGTCTATGCCGCAGGCAGCCAATCCTTGGCTGCGCTCGAGATGCTGGTGCACTTTGGGTCTCCGGAGCAGCTTCACCACTACGTTATGTTTCAAGCCGAGTTCGACGATTCCCTGGTGAAGGCGGTCGATATATCCAGCCTCCCGAAGAATTGGCGGGCAAGCCCTCCTCCCGCCGCGGTTCGAGCCATCGGAGATGAATGGGTTAGGATCTCGGCTTCGCCTGTGTTACGCGTGCCTAGTGTCCTGGTTCCAGCAGAGATCAATTTCCTGATAAACCCGGAACACAGGGACTTCCCTCAACTCGAAATCAGCAAGCCTCTGCCTTTTGATTTCGATCATCGCTTCTCGGAGGAATAGTGCCAACAGCAAAGCGTGACCCCAGCCAGTTATTGGATGGGGTCAGATCGCTCTCACTTATTGATATCCTGCTTCGCGTCCAAGCGTTTCGCCATCGCTTGCAATGGCTGCTTCTGTGGATCGGGAGCCCCTGCCACAGCGGTAGCCATTTCCTTGCTGGCGCTTGAGAAGTCACCTTTACCCGAATACATGCGCGCTAATCCGACGTGGACGATCCAGCTATTTGGGTTCTTCTTGGCGTTTTCTTGGAAAATTTTGTATGCCTCGTCTGACTTTCCGGCGTTCTGCAGGCCGCGAGCATAAGTATGAAGCTGGATGGCGTTGGCTATCGACAGGGCTTTATCGCTGGCCACCTTTGCTTCATCCTTTCGTCCCAGCGCGTCGAGCACTTGGGACTTCGTCATTAGGTTTTCGTAACGCTCCTCGTTCTGAATGGAGCGATCCGTATAAGCAAGGGCCTCATCGAGGTGCACCTTCTCCGTCAGCAGATAATTCGCCGCATCGTTCCATCCATCCCAGGTGTATTGCGCGAGTCCCCGGAGTTGCTTGTGGAGGTTATCTGCAACGATGTCATCGGTCTTGACGTCCACCTTGAACGGTACAGCCAGCTTCTCCCATCGCAGTGTGACCAGAGCGGAGGTCGGTTTCACATCGTCAAAGTCATAGGTAAGTGCCTCGTGCATATCGGTCGGTTGAGGCTTGACCTTCACCCGCAGGGCGTCTTCTTCTTGCTTGTAGGTAAAGCTGCCCCACGAGGTCGAATTTTTCGAGAAGATGATTGTCCACTCGCTCTCCGTGGGAATCATATGCAACCCGTAGGTTCCGGCGGCAAGCGGCTGGCCTTCAATCGAAACCGGGTCGGAAAAGGAAATGATCGTATTCTCATTAGCTCCGGCACGCCACACGTCCCCATAGGGAACGAGCTTGCCCCAGACAGGTCGTCCGTTGACCAGGGGGCGATGATAATTGACGGTGATGTCGGTGATCCCAACGCGCTGGGTAAGAACCGCATGCTGACTGGGACGCGGCAGATTCAAAATGGCCGACTGGGCTGCGCAGAACTCTGCGGACAACGCAAGTCCGGCCATCAGCGTCACACCAAGCAAACAGCGTTTGAGCACGGGAAGTCCTCCTTCAGGTAGTCGCAAATGGCCGATTAGACGAAGGTTGAATCTCAAAGTTAGCATCGGTCTCATGTTGCACGTGGCGAATCAGGGATTTACAGACATTACATCAACATTTTGTAGAGCAGTAATGTGGACGTCGGCAGTTACCTTCCGGGACGACGACGGTCTAACCGCTTGGGCCCCCAAAAATATTTGCGGGAACCTGCGACCTCCCGTTCCCGTATTGAACCTTAGCCGTTGAGCGCATTCTCATGCGAGTCCTTCTCGACATCGTTCGCCAGTCGCTAGCCACCTTGTGGGCACACAAGATGCGCTCCTTCCTTACTATGTTCGGGATCGCATGGGGCGTAGGCTCGCTTCTTTTGCTCGTAGGACTGGGAGAAGGTTTTCGCAGCGGTCAGCAGAGAAATCTTGCTGAACTTGGCCAAGACATCATGTTCACTTTTCCCGGCCGCATACCTGCCGTGGAAGGAAATCTCCAGTCTGGCCGCCGCTACAATTTCACTTACGACGACTACCTCGCCATCCGCGATCACGCCAAGTTTCTGCGTGCTGTTTCGCCAGTACTGAATCGCGAGGATATCCGTGCGGTCAGCGATTTCGGCAGCACAAACGGTCAGGTGTTCGGCATCGCACCCTCATACAACCAGATCCGCAACGTTCCCATCGATCCCGGGCGCTGGTTTAACGATGAGGACAATAACGAACATCGCCGTGTTGCCGTCGTAGGTTGGGAACTGCTCAAGAACATTTTTCCCGGACGTCCCGCAGTCGGGAGTTCCATCCTGCTGAACGGAATCAGATTCGAAATCATTGGTGTTGTTCCGAAGATTGGAAAAGAAGCGAACAATGGTACAAACTCTCGCATCTTCATCCCAGTCGAGACGATGCGCACCTTGTTCCCCCTGAAAGCGGAGAACTCGGAAAACGCGATTTCATTTCTGAACTACCGCCCCATCGTGAAAGACGAGCATCTGGCAGCCAAGCAGGAAGTGCACAACATCATCGCAATGCGCCATCAATTTGATCCCAAGGTCGACGACTCCTTTGAGGACTGGGACACGATCGAGAACTCGATGAAGGTTGGCAGAATCTTCGACGCCATGGACTGGTTCCTCGGTGTAGTGGGACTGGTAACGTTGGGCCTGGGAGCCATCGGCATCATCAACATCATGTTGGTCTCGGTTACCGAGCGCACGCGCGAAATCGGTCTGCGTAAAGCTCTCGGCGCTACGCACCGAAATATCCTCACCCAATTTTTTGTGGAAGGCGCATTCCTCACGGCTTTTAGCGGCGGCATCGGTTTGGCGATTTCGGTCGGCTTCGTGACCATGCTCGCGCAACTACCGTCGCCCGAAGGTTTCGATACGCCGCGGATTATTCCCGCTTCGGCTGCGGCCGCGATCATTTCACTCGCCGTTGCCGGAATCGTCGCTGGCATCTATCCCGCTCGCAAGGCGGCCCTGCTTCCCCCGGTGGAAGCCTTGCGGCAGGAGTAGAGATGATCGGCGAATTGGCACGACAGGCCTATAACGCACTCCGGCACAATCGTCGACGCTCATTCCTGACTATGCTGGGAATGGCTTGGGGAATCGCCACCGTCGTGCTGCTACTGGCATACGGCGCCGGATTCCAGAACGCATTGATGATTGCCTTTCGCACCTTCGGCGGCAATCTCATCGCCATCTTTCCTGGGCGCACGTCACTTCAAGCCGGTGGCAGCAAGGCTGGCGTCCAGATCAAGTTGACCACCAATGACCTTGAATATCTGAGCGCCGAGGTACCCACGCTCAAGCGGATTTCACCGGAAGCGAATAAGAACAGCCTCGTTTCGTATGGTACTCGTAGCGCGAACTACAACATTCGCGGGACGTACTCCTCGTACCAGCATATCCGCAGTGTTGATGTAGGGGAGGGTAGCTTTTTCGGGGATCAGGAAGACTTTGCTCATAGCCGCGTCGCGGTGCTCGGATACGACGTCAAGAAAAAGCTCTTCTCGGGCCAGAATGCTCTGGGAGAAACGGTTCGCATCGAGGGCATTTCGTACCAGGTGATCGGGATCCTCAAGCACATGATCTCGAATGGCGACGACAATATGAATGCCATGGTCTACATTCCTTTCAGCACCATGAGCGACCTGAGGAATACCTACAACATCGATACGATCGTATTGGACTACGAGGGCGATCACTCGAAGGTGGTTCGCGCAGTGCGAAGTTCGCTTGCCTACCACCATGGCTTTGATCCAAAAGACGAGCGCGCTGTATTCGTCTTCGACGCGGTGAAGGACCTTGCTGATCTCAACGTCATTACCGTAGGTATCAAGGTGCTACTTGGGTTCATTGGAATGCTGACGCTTGGTATTGGTGGCGTTGGCTTGATGAACATTATGCTGGTCTCGGTGACCCAGCGCACCCGGGAGATTGGCGTAGAGAAAGCCCTTGGGGCGCGTCGCTGGCAAATCTTGTTTCAGTTTCTTGCCGAGGCACTGGTGATTACGTTCATCGGCGGCTTGGCCGGTGTGGTGCTCGCCTATATCGTGTCATGGACTGTCGGTTCGCTGACCTTGTGGAGCGCGTTCATCGAAGATGCCAGCGAGGGAGACATCCACCTCGTGATTGATTCCGGAACCCTCATTGCATCGACGATGATCCTGAGCTTCGTAGGTATCGTGAGCGGGATGTTGCCCGCTATCAAGGCCGCCCGGTTAGATCCAATCGAGGCCCTGCGCTACGAATAAATCCGTAGCGCTGGCTTTTGCGCCCATCGTTCGTTGTATGAGCAGTTTCACAGCGAGGACGTAGCGCCCGCATCTTGCCGGCCCCGTCACGACAGCCCCGCTCCAGATACAATCTTCATCATGTCCGATTCCAACTCCCGCCTGGAGCGCGTTCTTGAGCAACTTCGCCTCTATGAGCATCCTCTGCTGAGATTCGATGCGCGGGCCAATGGCGACGGCGTAGAAGTAATCATCAATTTCAAGGACCCGCAGATACCGGTTCACACGTACTACTTCGAACTGCATCCCCGCGATCTCGATCACCCGCAGTTTGAGTGGACCTTCCAGCGCCAGCTCTACGATTGCCTTCACGACTACCTGGTCGAAATGTTTATCCGAACGCCGCAAGATGCCGCGGAACGCAGGCGGACGGGCCTGTGAGCGTCTCAGATAAGATCAAGATGGAAATTTCTGAGCGCGGCCCCATCCCATTCTCCCGCTACATGGAGATGTGTCTCTACGATCCAGAAGACGGCTACTACTCACGCAATGCAGAACAGTTCGGGAAAGCTGGTGACTTCTACACGTCAAGCGATGTGCATGCGGTATATGGGCGATTGCTCGCCCGCCAGTTTGACGAAATGTGGCGCACTCTGGATCGTCCCGCCGAGATCGAAGTTGTTGAGCTGGGTCCTGGCCGGGGCTTGTTTGCGCAAGATGTTCTCGACTGGTCGGCAAAAAAGTTTCCCGAGTTTTCTGAATGCCTTCGCTATGTCATGGTCGAAAGTTCCCCGGCGCTGCGGCGTCGACTGGAAGAGCGATTTGCATCGCAGATGGCGGCTGACCAGGTTGAAGTTCTCGAATGCATGCCTTCGATGGGGGAGGACACGATCGTCTTCGCCAATGAGTATTTCGACGCAATGCCGGTGGACATTCTATCTTCCGAGGGGCAGCTACACGTCGATATCAAACACCAGCGCTTCACAGACGTTTTCCTTCCTGCAAACTCGGAGTGTCTGGAATACCTCGATCGTTATTCTGTGCATCCTGAACCCGGCGAGCGAGTGGAGGCCTGTCTCGCGGCATCTACAGCCATGGACCAGATTTGCTCAGGGATCCGTCGCGGCTTTCTCATTGTTGTCGATTACGGATACACCCGAGCCGAACAGTTGGAGGGACGCCATCGCGGGACGCTGATGACGTATCGCCAGCATTCCGCCAGTCCCAACCCTTATGAAGCTCCCGCCGAGCAGGACATCACGGCTCACGTGAATTTCACCGCACTTGCCGCCATCGCAGAGAAGCATGGCTTAAAGGTCGAGCCACTCCTGACCCAGTCGCAGCTCCTCTTGGGAATTGGAGAGACCACCCAATTTGCCGATGTTTTCGAAGACTGCCGGATGCCGCAGGAGCGCGCCAAAGTCGGCCTGCAACTCAAGCACCTCGTGACCCCTTCAGGGATGGGAGAAACCTTCCACGTCCTCGTGTGCAGCAAGAACGTTGAACGGAGCCGCTTGGCAGACCTTGCCGGTCTGGGTTTCATAAAGAGCCGAATCTAGCGGGGCCATGTCCTTTTGTAACGTGCCCTAGGTGCATCAGGGACCGCGCACCTCGGTCAATTGCCTGACCTTCATCGCCCGTCGACAATGTCCAAATGCTTTGCCGATTTTATCGACACGCTTTCGGGCCCTTGCTTTGCTGCTGCATGCTCGCCGGCGTGTGCTTGGCGCAAAGCAATGGCAATAATTCTGGGTTGGAAACCAAGCTCCTGGCCTTGGAGCGGCTCTGGAACGAATCTCAGGTCACGAGAGATGCCAATGCCCTATCCAGCATGATCGCGGATCGCTTTGTAAACACTGAGTGGGATGGTGAGGTCAGCAGCCGCGGAAAATTTCTCGAGGGGATCGCCGACCCGCAATTTAAAGCCGATCTTCTCAACATTGAAGATGTGAAGGTGAACGTCTATCACGATACCGCGATTGTGACCGGAATTTACCATTCTAAGGGCACATATCACGGCAAGCCCTATGACCACGTAGGCCGCTTCACGGATACCTGGGTCTATGAAGAGAGCAAGTGGCAGTGCGTCGCGAGCCACACCAGCCTTCTGAAGAAGTAACTGGTCTGTTAACCGCCCGGATCTGCATTTCCTGCTCTATAATCCGCGCGTGAATACCACGCGTCGTGAACTCCTTGCAGGCCTAAGCGTCATTTCGCTGGGCGCAATTTCTCTCCCGTCTTTCGCGGACGCTTCTGCTTCCGGTCCTCGTGTCGATGCCGGCCGACTACAGCGAACACTCGAGGAACTCAGCGTCTTCGGGCGTCCCGCCGGAGGAACATTTGCTGATGGAGTCAGCCGCTTCGCTTACTCCGATGCCGACATTGAGGGGCGAAAATATGCAATGCAACTGCTGCGTGATGCAGGGCTCGCCCCGCGTGTGGATGCGGCAGGGAATATCTTTGGCCGCCGCGAAGGCAAGGATCGCACTCTCAAGCCGATCCTCTTTGGTTCACATATTGATTCTGTTCCTAGTGGCGGCAACTTCGACGGTCAACTAGGCTCTATGGCAGCCGCTGAAGTCGTGCGGACACTGAAAGAGCGCGGCATCATCTCGCAACATCCATTGGAAGTTGTTTTCTGGGCGAACGAGGAAGGGGGGACAGTAGGAAGTAAAGCAGTTCTAGAGGGCCTTCCCTCAAGCGAATTGAACAGGGTCATCAATGGCATACGTATCGAAGACGGAATCCGCAAGATTGGCGGTGATCCTACCCGGCTGGAAGAAGCCCGCATGGCAACAGGACTCTTCCACTGCTATTTGGAGTTGCATATCGAGCAAGGAGGCAATCTCGATAAGGCCGGGATCCCTGTCGGCGTGGTCGAGGGGATCGTTTCAATCGATGAATACGAAGTCGAAATTCGCGGTTTTGCCAATCATGCTGGGACCACGCCAATGCCCGAGCGTCACAATGCACTGCTGGCCGCTGCCAGGCTCATCGAGTTAGTGCAGGAAGTCGTAACGCGCGATCCCGGACGCCAGGTGGGAAACGTTGGTCACCTGGAAGTGTTCCCGAACGCAAGGAACGTTATACCCGGCTTGGTAAAGCACACCATTGAATTGCGAGATTTATCGGCCGAGAAGATTGCCGTCATGGGAGCAGAGATTCAGCGCCGATCGCAAGATATTGCGCGTCAGACAATGACGGAGATCTCGATTCGCCAGACCGAGCACGATCCTCCGGCGATTGCTACGCCCTCAGTTCAGGGTCAGATTGAATCCGCGGCCACCAGCCTTGGTCTTAAGACCATGCGTCTGCCGAGCGGCGCTGGGCACGATGCACAAAACATGGCGAAGCTCGGTCCCATGGGCATGATTTTTGTCCCGAGCGTGGCTGGCATAAGCCACTCTCCGAAAGAACTGACGCGGTGGCCCGATTGCGCCAATGGAGCCAACGTACTTCTGCAGACGATCCTCCAGGTCGATCGCATCTCACTGGGTTGATGCGCCTTGGTGATAATTTCTTGTCTTGAGCAGCATTACCCCAGCGCTGGTCAGCCACGCTGCCTGGACTACCAGCACCATGCCAAAGATGTGAAAAAAGCGTGCTAATAATCCGCTGAACTGCACCCCCAAGGTCAGGACCGCTAACAGCACTCCCGCTATCCCCAAGCCGCGTGACAAGATTCTCGTCCGCAACATCTTGAGGGACCATAGGGCTATCGCGACCGAACTGCCCGCGATGAAAAGGTTCACGAAAGCCTCGTCCACAAAGCCGTTGTAGCGCAGGATGGTTTTCCACATCTGAGCCTGCTGATCACCACTTGTCTGGACGATTCTTGATGCTATCCCTGGGGTGACTAGCCCGTCGAACGTGATGGCCACCATCATCGCGATCAGCGCTAGGCCGTATAAAATCATGCCGTACAATCCAAGGCGTGGCGCCGCGGCTTCGGGCGCAACATCATCGAGACGGCGGGACAATCCATAGGCTCCGATGAACCAGACCGGCAAGCTCGCCAGTCCGATGCTGTGTACGGCAACTAATATCCGGGCCGCTGCCTCGAACTGAGAAGGATCGAACAGGCCTCGTCCGGACGGATGCAACACCAGGGTTATGATGACTCCGGCGGACCCCGCAACCAGGGCCCAGCCAGAGACGCGGTCTTCATTCATCGAGAGCCTCCGAAGAAGAGACTCAGACTAATCGAGAAGCGTTATCCGAGAGCGGGCCAATACCGGACAAACGGGTAGCGAATGTCCAGAAACATGACAAAACCTGTGCCAATTTCGAAAAAGAGGGTGCCAGCGCCGTCGGCTCACCGGCGCGCTGATCGACGTGTCTTGCGCACCCGCGATGCCTTGGGAGATGCCTTGGTGTCGCTCATGCACGAGAAACCGTTCGATCAGATCACCGTGCAGCATGTGCTTGATCGCGCCGCGGTGAGTCGCTCGACTTTTTATACGCACTATCGCGACAAGAACGATTTGTTCTTGAGTGACGTGGAAGACTTCCTGGAATTCATGGCATTTCGGTTATCGCATTCCCACGAAGTTTCAAACCGCGTGGCACCCGTTCGCGAGTTCTTTGCTCATGTGGCCGATTGGCACGAGTTTCACGACGTACTGGTTTCCGCCGGGAAGATTCGTGATTTTCTGGATTTGTGCCAAGGATACTTTGCCCGCGCGATTCAGCAGCGCTTGAACGAACTGGAGCACTCTGCCCCTGCGAAGAGCAGGAAAATCGCCACCATCCAGGCCGCTCGAGCGCAGATGTTGGCCGGCGCGCTGATTTCTCTGCTGTCGTGGTGGCTCGACCGTGGCATGCCGACTACGGCCGAGGAAATGGATCGCACCTTCCACCAGATCGTCTGGTCCGGAGCCAACGGCGTAGCTGCAAAGATTGGCTAAGCCGCCTTTTTGTTTTCAACTACCTCTTCCACGGCCTTGATCGCGACCCTCTCGTGCTTAATGTCGAGCCGCAGGCGAGAATACAGCCCCATGTAGAAATTCGAAAGCCACACCAGAGCGAACAAAGCAATCAGGTATCCTCGCCAATCCGGGAGAAGAAGCTTGTAGCGCGTGATGATCAAAAAGATCGCCACAACGTAGTGGCTAAAGCAGTATTCGCAGGTGAAAAGATAATAAAACTTGCGGCAGTAAAAGGATTGATGTTCCTTGCTCTGGCGCTGGCAATACTCACGCGGTTCGCGGAAGACTTCTTCGTGCGTGACGGTCCATGCAATGGAAGCGATAGGGAGCGCCAGCACAAAGAGCCATACCAGTTGGACGGAGAGTGACACAGGGCTTGGATGCAACTCAGAGTGGAAGGTTTGGATTATAGCCTTGTCCGGTGGCCCCAAAGGATAGATGGCTGAGGCTGAACTATCCTCGCCCGGCTCTCCTCGCTGCTACGGTTTCGTCATTTTCTCGGGCTTCATCAGCTTGTCGAACTCTTCCTCAGTCAGATGTTTCAACTTAAGCGCCGCTTCGCGCAGGCTGGTATGTTCGACATGAGCGGTATGCGCGATCTGTGCAGCCTTGTCATATCCGACCTTCGGCGCCAGCGCAGTCACGAGCATCAGTGAGTTCTTCACATACCAGTCAACCTTCGCGCGATCCACCTCGATGCCCTTGATCATGTATTCGACGTAACCATGGCAGGCGTCAGCGATCAGTGTTACCGAATGCAGAAAGTTGTAGATAATCACCGGCTTGAAAACATTGAGCTCAAAGTTGCCCTGAGAACCCGCGAATCCGATGGCTGCTGTTGCACCATGAACCTGGGAGCACACCATCGTCATGGCCTCGCATTGCGTCGGATTCACTTTACCCGGCATGATCGATGACCCGGGCTCGTTCTCCGGAATCGATAGTTCTCCCAATCCGCACCGTGGTCCGGATGCCAGCCAGCGGATGTCGTTCGAAATTTTCATCAGCGAAGCCGACAGGGTTTCGAGCGCGCCCTGAGCGAAAATCAGTTCGTCATGCGCTGAAAGCGCGGCGAACTTGTTGGGATGTGAGCGGAAGGGAAGTCCAGTCAGTTCGGAAATCTTCTTCGCTGCGCGCTCGGCAAACTCCGGGTGCGTGTTGAGTCCAGTTCCCACGGCTGTTCCACCAATGGCAAGGTCATATAAGCCGTCGAGCACCTGCTCCAGACGCTTAATGTCACGATCAAGCAGGCTGGCCCATCCGCCGAACTCTTGTCCAACCGTCAGTGGCACCGCATCCTGCAGGTGAGTACGACCGATCTTCACGATATTGTCGAACTCCCTTGCCTTGGCGGCGATTGCGTCCCGTACTTCCTGAATGGCCGGGATCAAGGCATTCTTCACACGATCGGCAGCAGCAATGTGCATGGCGGTCGGGAAGGTATCGTTCGACGACTGCGACATGTTGACATCATCATTGGGATGAACCGGTTTTTTCGACCCCATCTCACCGCCGGCGATCTCAATGCCACGATTCGAGATCACCTCGTTCACATTCATGTTCGTCTGTGTTCCGCTGCCGGTTTGCCATATGCGCAGCGGAAACTGGTCGTTCAACTTGCCGGAGATGACTTCATCGGCTGCTTGCACAATGAGCTTTGCTTTGTCCGCGGACAACTTACCGAGGTCCTGGTTCACCAGCGCGGCCGCCTTCTTGAGGATCGCGAAGGCGCGAATCAACTCCGGCGGCATGGCGTCGCGCCCGATGTTGAAGTGCAGCAGTGAACGCTGCGTCTGGGCGCCCCAGTACACATTAGTGGGCACTTCGATGCGCCCCATACTGTCAGATTCAATGCGCGTACGCTGTTCCACGGATGTGGCCATAGGTCTTCCTGTTAGTTCAAGAAATATAAGAGCAACCGAAAATTATACTCGCCACGCCGGGGCCTTCACCCAGCAGGGCCTCTGCAATCTTTCCTATTGCATTCCCATAGGAAGTATGACATTGTTCCTATGGGTATCCCACAGGAGCGGAAGAGATGGGCGACAGAAGCGAAGTATGGCAGGGAACTCTGGCCTTGATGTTGCTAAAAACTCTCGAAAGCATGGGGCCATTACACGGATACGGCATCGCCCGCCGTATCGAGCAAACCAGCGGAGACCGGCTCTCTGTCAACTATGGCACTCTCTATCCCGCACTTCTGAAACTCGAGCAGGAGGGTTACATCGACTCCGAATGGGGTGTCTCTGACAACAATCGTAAAGCCAAGTATTACAAGCTCACTCCAGCCGGCCGCAGAAATCTGCGAAAGCAAACCCAGGAATGGGAGCAAACCACCGCAATACTTGAGCGCTTTCTGACGTTAGGGGAGGAATCCTGATGAGAAATTTGCGCGCATGGTGCCTGCGGCTCGCCGGGATATTCCAACGTGACCGTCGCGATCGTGAGCTTGCGGAGGAGATCGATAGCCACATTCAGATGCACGTCGAGGAGAACCTGCGTGCAGGCATGTCCCAGGAGGAGGCTCGACGCCAAGCTCTCCTGAAGTTCGGCAGCATTGAGGCCGTCAAGGAAGAGTACCGGGACAGGCGCGGACTTCCGACCTTGGAGCTTCTAGCACAGGATCTCCGCTATGGGGCACGCATGCTGCGCAAGAATCCCAGCTTCACCATTATCGCCATTCTTACCCTCGCCCTCGGGATCGGCGCCAACACGGTCATCTTCAATATCGTGAATTCCGCGATTCTGCGACCTCTTCCATTTCCCAACGCTGATCGTCTTGTCAGCCTTTACTGGCGCACGCCGCAGTTCGGCAACAGTTCGGTCCCATATCCGAATTTTCTGGATTGGCAGCACGATAACCGTACCTTCCGATCGATGGCCATGTGGCGCCAGGACAACTTCAACCTCACCGGAAGCGGCGAAGCACAACGCATTGCAGGCATGATGATCTCCGCGAGTTTTTTCGATGTGCTGGGGATACAGCCGGTGAAGGGCCGAACCTTTACCTCGCAGGAAGATCAGCTTGGAGTGGGTCCCGTCGTTCTGGTTAGCGAGCGCATGTGGAAGACGCGTTTCGGTTCATCGCCAGAAATCCTGGGTCAGGTTTTGACTTTGAATGGGCGTCCCCACAGTGTCGTCGGCGTTGTCCCCGCTTCTCTGCGCATTGACCGCGAAAATGATGTCTTTGTTCCCATCGGTCAATGGACGGATCCGCTTTTCCGCGACCGCAAGATCGGCATGGGAACACGCGTCATCGGAGAACTCAAGCCCGGGTTCACACTGAAACAGGCTGCCGCCGACATGGATGCCATAGCCTTGAACCTCGCTAAGGCCTATCCGGACGCCGACGCCGGTACGGGCGTAAACTTGCTCCCCTTGAAGGACGACATGGTTGGTGATCTCCGGCCTGTCCTGCTGGTGTTACTTGGCGCCGTGGGTTTTGTGCTACTGATTGCATGCGTCAATGTGGCGAATCTCCTGCTGGCGCGCTCTACCGGACGCACTCGCGAATTTGCCGTTCGTGCAGCTCTTGGAGCAAGCCGTGCTCGAGTCATCCGCCAATTGCTCACCGAAAGTGTTCTGCTTGCTCTTATGGGCGGAGTCATTGGCGCTGCATTGGCGACATGGGGAACTCAGCCTGCCTTGGCCCTGCTTCCAAGCGCGCTCCCACTGGTTGTCCACGTCGATCTGGACGCACGTGTGCTGGTGTTCGCCATAGCCGTTTCAATGCTCACAGGAATTTTGTTCGGTCTTGCGCCCGCATGGAAAACTTCCGATCCCAATCTTCAAGAGGCGCTTAAGGAAGGAGGCCGTGGCGTTGTGACGGCGCGCCACCGTGCGCAGAGTGTGTTCATCGTTACCGAAGTCGCACTCGCTTTGATCCTGCTCATCGGCGCGGGACTCATGATTCGCAGCCTGAGTCACCTGTGGAAGGTCGATCCAGGTTTCGACCCACACAACGTCCTTACCTTCGAGGTCGGGTTGCCATCCTCCGACAAGCCCGATCCCGAGGCAGTCCGTCAGCGTGATCGCATGCTGAGTGAGAAGCTTTCCACAATTCCTGGCGTCGATTCCGCCAGTGTGATGCTTGGATCGCTACCCATGAGCGGTGACTCCGAGTTGCCCTTCTGGATGGACGGTCAGCCTAAGCCCGCCAGTGACAGCGAGATGTCCTGGTCATTGTTCTATGGTGTTGGCGCAGATTACTTCAAAACGATGCGCATACCTCTCATGAGAGGACGCCTGATCAGCGAACGAGACACTATTAATTCGCCCCTCGTCATCGTTATCGATGAAACTTTCGCAAAGACCTACTTCCCAGGTCAGGATCCTGTAGGCAAGCGTATCAATCTCCTGATTTTTGGCAGCGCCGAGATCGTCGGAGTAGTTGGCCACATCAGGCACTGGGGCCTGGATGGCGGCGTCAACCAGAAAATTCAGTCTGAACTTTATCTCTCATATCTACAGATACCTGATGCCGTGATGCCTAGCGTGTCTGACTTTGTCCAGGTTGTGCTGCGTTCGTCGCGATCCATGGCTGATGTGATGGGCGCTGTCCGTCGTGAGATCAGTTCGCTCGATAATCGCCAGGTGATTTATGGCGTGCAATGGATGGACGAAATCGTTTCAGATTCCCTGGCTCAGCGACGATTCTCCATGCTTTTGCTGAGCATATTCGCGTTGATTGCCCTTCTGCTGGCGACAATCGGAATCTATGGCGTGATCTCTTACCTTGCTACGCAGCGCACACATGAAATCGGCATTCGCATGGCGCTGGGAGCACAGCCGCGGGACATTTTGCAGATCATCCTCGGCCAAGGTGGACGAATGGCGCTGCTGGGGATTTTGCTTGGAGTGTTGGTTTCGTTCGGACTTACACGACTCATACAGAAGCTCTTGTTCGACGTGAGCGCTACCGATCCCATCACCTTTGGTCTGGTTGCGAGCCTTCTGCTTCTCGTCACACTGGCCGCCTGCTGCATCCCCGCTCGCCGTGCTATGAAAGTGGACCCCATGGTCGCCTTGCGCTACGAATGAAGACGAGGGCTACATGAGCTTGATGCGCTGATTCGCCGAAGCGGTTCTAATCAATTCTGCGAGCCGCTTGTGCTGTGTCTCTTCTTTCTTCGCACTCGCAATCCAAATGACCATCATCTTTCGATAGTACGGAGGAAACTGCTGGAAATTCCTCCAGGCCAGGGAATTTCCTTCCAGTGCGGACTGCAATTTCTGTGGAAGTTTGGTTGGCCGCGCTTCGTATTCCATTTGAGGGTTGAAAACCGCCAGACCTTCTTTACACATCTTGCCCGCGCGGATCATCCTGCGGGCCCGGGCGATGTTGATCTTGGACCATCGGCTCTTGGAAGAACGTGGTGAAAATCGCTGAGCAAAGCGCATCTCGTCCAGTTTTCTGATTTTTCCGTCAATCCAGCCGAAGCAAAGGGCCTCTTCAACAGCGTCCTCGTACGGTATGCGCGGTTTATCGGCATGCTTCTTGTAATAGATGAGCCAGACCTCCTTCACTCTCGCGCCATTCTTCTGAAGCCACTCGCGCCACTGGTTGCGATCCTTGACGTATAGCATCTTCATCGCGCAAGAGCGTAGCACCATGACGGGCCGCGAACAAAAGAAAACCTCCCGCGGTGGGGAGGTTTTCGTCCTGCGAGTCGGTCGTTTTAACTTGCACGCTGCATTGGCTTATCGCTCTTTTGGAAATCCGCCCGGGCCTCGCTGGTTGAAGAGATATCGTCCGCCCCAGTGTTCTCCAGAATGTCTTTCGCCTTCTTTGCCCAGTTGGAATCATCCGCGTGAACCGAGAGAAGGATGCCACCTTCTTTAATCCGACCCTCGTAACGCTTTGCTTCGTATTCCGGAATTCCCATACCGACCAGCGCGCCGGTGATTCCGCCGATAGCTCCACCCACTCCTACTCCCGCGAGGGCCGCCATGATCGGACCCGCCGCGATGAGTGGGCCAACGCCTGGAATTGCCAGCGCGCCGATTCCGGCCAACCACCCAAGGCCACCGCCGATCACCGCGCCAGAGGCAGCGCCTGTGGCTGTCCCTTCGGGTGCCTTCGTGCTCTTCTCGTGCGCGAAATCTTTCGTGCCTTCGTTGTCAGGAAACAGCACCGAAATATCTGTGTTGCGGAAGTTTGCCTGCTGCAGTGTGTTTACTGCATTTTCCAGGCTTGCGCGATCTCTATAGAGTCCGAACACTGCTATGTTCTTAGCCATGATGAAAGCTCCTTGTTTGAAATCGATGAAATCGAATTGATTACTGATTCTGCCCGGGCGAAGGCTTGCCAGTCCCGCCGGTGACCTCAATCTGGTTATGTACCTTGTCGGGATTGCCGATTACTTCGGCTGCCTTTGTCCCGATGGCTTGTTTCTCCTCTTCAGTGTTTACCGGGCCCTTGAGCGTCACTTCTCCATTCTGAGTAATGACCTTGATGTTGTGGGCATATGCGGAAAGCGATTTGTCTTTCATGATCGCCTTGCGGATCTGTTGGGTCAGATCGCGATCACCCTGGCTATTACTTTGCTGGTCGGCTGTCGCCTGTCCCGGATCGCGGTCGCGTTTGTTGATCTTGGTGTTGTCCGGAGAAGTTGCGCTTTCCGGTGGTGTCTGATCCTGTTGCGCCCAAACGCTTACGCTCATCAATCCGAGCACTAGCACGCACAAGAACCTCAATGCATAGTTCATGGTTTACCTGCCTCATTCGTTCGTTGCAGTTGGATGGGCCTCTGACTGCACAGGATGTACGCGAAAGGCGAGAATCGAGAAACTCACAAGCTTATGTCTGCAGCCGAACACGAGATTAAGGTTGTTTCATGCGGCCGAGGTACTCTTGTCATCGGCAATGACTGTAGTTCCTTGAGGATGAGGCTGCAAAAGCGCCCATCCTTTGCGCAAGACGTAATCCAACCATGCTCCTGCCGCCTGTGACGTGAGAACCGCAACCAGAACTAAGGTCGTATAGAACTGAGCGCTGATGATGCCGGCCTCGAATGCGACACTCGCTAGCACGATTCCGGGACCGCCCCGCGCATTTGTCGTGACTGCGAGATTCACCAAGTCAAGCCCTCGAAACCCCGCCAGCCTTGCAGCAACACCCACGGACAATATCTTCACGGCGCAGCTTCCAAGGAGGAAAGCAACAAACATTCCCAGCGCGAAGCCACGCTCAAGATCCAGCTTCAATCCAACCAAGGCGAAGTAAACCGGTATGAAGAATCCGAATGCAACCTTGGAGATGGCATCCAAAGCATCGGTAAACAACATGCCCTTTTTATGAATCACAGCAAATCCCGCCAGGAATGCAGCGAAAACCAGGCTGATTCCAAGCGCGCCCGCGACGACACAATATGAAAGTAAGATAGCCAGAGCGTAAGCGACCGGTGCGTACTTCGCCATGACGTTAAAGCGTGATTGATTGACCTGCCTCACAACCCGAGGAATGACCGTAAGCCCGAGCACAAAAAATGAGACAGTTATGACAAGATGGAACGCCATCTGCCGGGGATTGAACGTTGCCCTTCCGGCGAGCGTAGTTGCGATGGCCAGTGCAAGCCAGAGCACGATGTCCTCAAGGACGGCCACCCCTAGGATCAACCTCGCAAATCGCGTGTGGAGAATCTTGAGATCAGCAAAGATCTTCGATACCACAGGCACCGACGTCACCGCGACTCCTACCGCCAGAACAATCGTGAGGGAAACGCGATTGCCATTTGGGCCCGCGAGTGCCGGTCGAATCAACGAGGAGCCGAAGGCGATCGCCAACACGAAAGGAATTCCGGTACCCACGATGGTGAGCCACCCGACCTCGCGCCTCTCCTCGCGCGTAAACAGTTGGCGCGTTTCGGCGCCTGAAAGAAACATCAGCAGCAGCAACCCCAACCAATAAACAAAATTCAGAATGTTGTCCTGGTGTTGAACAGCACTGAGCACCGGCGACATGAAGCTTATGCGCCCCAGCAGCGCAGGCCCCAGAACTACGCCGGCAAGAATCTCGCCCGCCACGCGCGGCTGGCGCAGCTTCACGAACAAGTAGCCGAGTATCTGTGCTAATCCCACCAGCAACAGAAGGATGAGAAAAACGAAGGTGAGCTCAGAGTTCGTCAACTTGGCAGTCCACGCGAACATTCTGAGATGCCGCTTTGCCGGCCAGGTTTGCAAGGTGACGGCATTCCCTCAAATGCCAACCATTCGGCGGTCGACTATACTTCCGCGACGCCCTGTGATGGGAAAGGCGGGAGGTCGCATCGAAAAAGTGATGAAACAACGCTACACGATGGTCGGCTTGGGAGAGCTGCTCTGGGACATGCTGCCGGGCGGCAAGCACCTGGGCGGAGGCCCGGCAAACTTCGCGTACTTTGCCCACATCCTCGGCGATAATGCCATCGTTGCCAGCAGAGTGGGTGAAGACGCTCTCGGCAGGGAAGCCCTGCAGCGATTGCGAAAACTCGGATTGCGGTCATCCCACGTTCAGCTGGATCCTGCACATCCAACCAGCACAGTTCGCGTCGAGATCGATAAATCCGGCCAGCCCGGGTTCACCATCACTCGGGCGGTTGCCTGGGACTTCCTGTCATGGACTCCCGCCTGGAAAAGGCTTGCTCAGCGCGCCGATGTTGTCTGCTTCGGTTCGCTTGCTCAGCGTTCGGCAGTCAGCCGAAAGGCGGTGTTAATGTTTCTGCGGTCGACTCGGCCCGCTACCCTACGCGTCTTCGATGTAAATCTTCGTCCGCCCTTCTACTCCACTAAGGTAATTTCAAATTCGCTCAGGCTGGCAAACATCGTGAAAGTCAATGACGAGGAACTTCCTCACATCATGGAACGGATGAATCTCAGCTACAGCACGCAAGAAAAATCTGCCCGTACGCTCCTTCGCCATTTCAACCTGCGGCTGGTGTGCGTCACTCGGGGAAGTCGCGGAAGCCTCTTGGTAACGCAGAATCAGGTCGCCCGCCACCGTGGCGTGAAGTGTTCCGTGGCCGATACGGTCGGAGCGGGCGACGCTTTCACCGCTGCCCTCGTGCATCATTACCTGCGTGGTGCGCCCCTCGATCGCATCAATGACGCTGCAAACCACCTTGGCTCATGGGTAGCAAGCGAGCCCGGAGCAACACCACCGATCACCCTTGCGCAGAGAGCGATAATGGGGTTCAATTAACACTCTCGCAGCGCAAGGTGCCCCAGGTTCGCGCCTGCTCTTGCTGCTAGCCTGGAATGAAACCACTACACAGGTCTTATTTATCCACCTTAATCGCCAGCTCCTGTAACGCCTTCGCCATTTCCTGCAGCAGCAACGTATTTCCCGGTCGTATTGCTTCGGTCAACGATTTCAGAACATCGGCGATCTCCTGTCGCAAGGGCAGAATTTTGTCTTCCTGTCCCTTTGCTTCCAGGACACGGGCAATCGTTGCGCGAAGTTGTATCTCGTTCGGACGATAAGCTGCGGCCATCTTTTCAATCTGATCCCAACTCACGAACTGGCGCCAAATATGGGGCTCATCCAGTCCGGCGTCTCGTGAGTCCTTACGCAACAAGTTCAGTTCCTTTTGCAGCCGGCTGACCACTTCTGGAACTCGATCAACCGGCATCACGAGCATGTTGCGATAACTGAATTCGCTGTCTTCCTCGAGAAACATGAAACGAAATCGGCACACCAGCTCCAATCCCTTGAGTAACAAGGTTGTTGCCTGGTCGCCATATTCGGCACGGCGTAAAGCCTCAACAAAATACAAATTGAATTCACGCTGATCGTCATAATACTTCGTCGCGGTGGTTAGGATCACGCGATACGTCTTGCTTTCATCGCTGGAAACAACGATCTGACTATTGTCCACATTGATTTTGTCCAGCCCCGACAACACGACATTCGTAATCGCGTCTCGCCACGAATCTCCATAACGAGTCTGACCCGTAGCCTGCAAAAACTTTTCCCAAGTCATGGGAGCGTCTGGCAGACCAAAGATGCTCATAGGAGACCCACCAGCAGACACCAGTTCCGCATCCATCGGTAGGTCGCTCTGCGATTGCTGCAGTGCAGCTCCCTTGGCTCGAATCATGATCTGCTTCTGCGGCTTCAAGGTGATATCCACCGTTGTCTTCAGGTAACGGAAGATCTCCAGGCGCATGTTTTTGGCGCAGCAAGCGGCATCCTGTTCCGGCCGCATCTCGCGTTTGGGAAAGCCGGCCTGCTTCGTGATCTCCGCCACTTCGTCCTGCCACTTGGCGATTAGCGCTGCCAGAGGATCGTCGCCGTCCTTGCCGAGTTCGCCCTCGAACGCCTCAGCTGAACCTTGGAGTTTGTTTTTCCCAATGCCCAGTGTGACACCTTGCTCGTCCGCTGAAATAGCCGGCGGAGTATCGAGAAACAGTGCTACTTTCGTGCGATTGTCGGCCGACTTCATGACGCGGTCAAAATAGCCGACCTCCCAACCTGTGTACCCGTGACTCGGTTTATCAACGCCGGTATAGACAATAATCAGGACGTCTGTCTTCTCCAGCTTGGATTCGATCTGCCTTTTGAATTCGCTGCCAGGCTGCAGGAACCATTTGTCGATATTGATCTCGGCGAATACGTCTCCCAAGGCGATTTTCAGCGATTTGCCGATCGCCTGCGCGAGGAACGCGTCTTCCGATGCATAGCTGATGAATATGCGAAAGATGCGCGGCTCAGCCGATGGAACCGGGGCCGGTACAACTGCAAGATTGCCCATGGAACACCTCGACACAAAGATTTGGGACCACTCGAGGGAACAGGGAAGAAGTGTAGGCCATGTTACATCAGGTAGTTTCGAACAGCGAGAAGATTTGCGACGCGGGGAGACAGACGGGATGTTCCCCCAATTCTAGGTAACGAAGGTTCGGTCTGTTACTAGGCCCGACGCTATCGACTGGCTGCCGGTTGTAACAATCCCAAGACTTTCGTGGATCTTGGTCGCAGCAGCAAGACGGCGGTAATCCCCAGGGGCGCGTTCTGGGTCAGGATCTCGACGATGTGAATGCAACGCTGCACGGGTGTCATCAGTTCGTTGGGAATCAGCAACGGCGATGCGCCACCTGAGATCCATAACATCGCTCCAACCGCCAGAGCCGCGTGCCAGCGCCGCATGCGTAAGGTGTAGATGATGGGAACGACGGCGAGTGTCATCAGTATTCCGCGAGCCAGCTCAATCGCCCAGAACCACCAACCTAGTTCCGCCACCATCCTGGGAGCGTCAGGATAATACTGCCTGGTGAAGAATTGGTAGGTGATAGATCCGGAGATCAGGTAGTAGACGACATATGCGATCCCGCTGAGCCCAACCATTACAGTGGCGATGGCGGGCGACCTGTGTGCAGGCATCGATGTGGCGGGCTCTGTCAGCTTCAAAAGCTTTGCGAGTAGCGTCAGAACGACCGCGGTGATGAGATTCATCACAACGCCTCCTACTAGGTCACGAGCGGCCACTCCTTTCTGGCTGGGGACGAAGATCACCGCTTCTGATATGGTGCACACCGATCCGACGATAACCAGAATCGAGAGGATTGCTCCGAACTGTCCGAGCGCATCTTGCGGCCCGAACCGCGCCACTGGAACCAGGCCCGCTGCCAGCACGATTCCCGATAGCCACCACCACACAAAGTGTCCCGCGCCCATAGCGGCGATGCAGACGGAGAGTCCACCGAGAAGGCAGTACAGTACGATGCGTAACGTCATGGCTCCTTCTTTCTTCGCTCGTACCGAGCGAAGGATCTCCTGGCCCACTGCAGTTGTGCCTCGTATCCTTGAATGCCGCTCTCAAGCGCCAGGCGGCCTGAGAGGAGCATTTCACTTGCGTGAGTGTCGAGGTGTTGACGGAGAATCGGGAGGTAGGACGACAGCTCTCGGGAAAGCTCCCGGAGGAATGCTTGGGCACGTTGTGTGCCTAGCGTACGGTCCATGAAGGCAAAGCGCAGCAACAGGTCCCCCATGCGGTGGATGATGTCATCCCGCACAATGGGCTTGCTTTGCCACGCCTTCAGCGAGACGAGTCCTTTGGGTGTGATGCTGAACACGCGGCGCTTTCGTAGGCCGTTCGACGGCTCGACCACGCCGCGCACCAGTCCCCGTAACTGCAGTCGGCGCAGAGCCGGATAGATTGCGCCCGGACTGTCACTGAATCCTGCGATCGGGGAAGAGGAGAAGATCTTGCGGAGGTCATAGCCAGAGAATGGCCGGTGGTGAAGCAGACCTAACAGCGCATAGCCGAGCAGGGAATTGTGTTCCATAGTACGCAACGTAATAATACGCTTAGTACTATTAATTGCCAAGCCGCTTCAACGAATGTGGGAATGTAGGAACAGCGGAAATGCACAAATGTCAGGGACAGAGGAGTCGACTTCCAATTCTAGGCGACCAGGTGCGACCTGGTTACCTAGAAGGTCTCGATGCTTAATGCGTCGTCCAGCCTTTGCCCCGCCAATGGGCGAAACTCTCGTCCTATTGCCGCGACGACGGTGGAACCAGGTTGTTCGCGCGATAGTAGACCACAAGCTGGCCATAGTGCTCGCCACTATGCTCGATGGCGAACGTCCAGATGGAGGAATTGTGGGCCATCTGGTTACCGAAAAATTTCGTGGCATTGTCCAGTTCTGCGTCGCCCTGCTGTTGAACCACTTTCGCTCCATCGGCGATCGCGTACTGCTCTTGTAATGTAGCCAAGGGTCAGACCAAATATGACATGGCCAGCGAGTTCGTAAGCGTGTTCGGACGCCGACTTTTGAGAAGGCTTCTCGGACAAGTTCAGAGAGGGTACAGCGATTTCATCAGCTCCAAGGAACACAAGGGTCCCGAAACAGATGCCAGTCAGCGCCGGATAGCGCCATGCTTGATACGGCGCGATTTCTCTCAGCGATCCAAAGAGTAGACCCATTGTAGCTCCGAACCCATAATGAACCGCCGATCCCCCCATTTTCTTTTGCTCAGTCGTCAGCGGCGTCCCGGCGAAGCTGGCAATCTTCGCTGCCACCTTTACGGTTGAATCTTCGCTTTCGTCCCGAGACTCTCCCCCTCGGGCATTGCGGTTCGGCTGCTGACCATTGTTCTGTTCGGCGAGTTTCTTTGCTGTAGCTGCCCAGCTTTTCTGGAATATCGTCATCGCGATGGTGCCGGCAAGTCCTCCTGCCAATCCGGCAACCGCACCCTTCCAGAATCTGCGTTGTCTTCGCATTTCTATTTTCCCTCCCGATGTCCAGATTGCCTACCGCCCAGCGATACCCTGAATGGTTAACGGCAATCCAACCTTGTTAAACAGCGTTCGCTTGCTGCTGTGCAGCTGCACCCATCATGAGCGGTGTACACACGGCCAGGAAAACGATGATGAGATGAAAGTGAATTTCGCGTAATAGTCATGCTTTAAATCTCCTTTCGCATGGCCGGGTGTTATCTTTTGGGTCTCTATTGGCATCAGCGGAACAAGCCCTTCGACGCGAAATTGACGGAGAGGTTTGCGCGGCCAGTTTGTCAAATTTGTTTCGAGAGCTCCCGGGCGGGTACTATCCGACGCGACATAACGTATACGTTAGGCTTGCCACTTGCCATATCCCGGCTACTTGACATCGCAGGTCGGGGAGTAGCATGTGTTTGACGCATTGTTCTGTCGATTTAACCCGGATGTCCGGTTGCGGGTCCCTGCGCCAGCGCCGAGACTGTCGTGAGCCAAAAACAAAAAGAGGACCGCTTCAGTTGAGTAATCGTTTTCCCGCAGGTCTGTACGTTACCCGACATAATCCACGCTCTACGTTGAGCCCCGGCAATTACTACAGCCGCTTGCCGATAGCCTCGCCCGACTCTATCCAATAGTCTCGGAGAGGCTTCTTTATCATTCCATCTGGCTTGCCCGGTAGGAATCGCCATTGAAGTCGGTTGGCGATCTGCAACTCTCCAATCCAAACAAATTGAGAGGGCCCAACCACATCGCGGTTAACGGCGGTCAACCTGATCAAGGAGGCGGGCTCTGTCGTTCAGGCACGTACGTGTGATGCCGCAGTTGGCCAGAAGCTCAATACACGAAGGGCGAGAACCAACGATAACAATCAGGAGGAGAAATTCGGATGTACCACCACATAAAAAAACTGATGTACACGGTGAATGTCGGAAGTCCCGATCCTCGCTTTGGCAACATGCTGCTGGAGCAATTCGGTGGGGCTAACGGCGAGCTTGCGGCTGCGATGCAGTACTCGATTCAAGGCCTGAATTGTGATGATCCAGACCGCAAAGACATGTTGTTGGACATAGGAACCGAAGAGTTAAGCCATTTGGAAATCGTGGGCACGTTGGCACGTATGCATCTCAAGCCAATGAAGAAAAGTAGGGATTCTGCCGAGGCTGATCCCCTCATCGCGATCGCGGGTGGAGGTGGTGTTGGCTTGTTCAACTCCATGGGCGACGCTTGGACCGCCGATTATCTGAAGATAACCGGAGAACTGGATGTTGATCTGCGCAGCAATATTGCCGCCGAAGCGAGGGCGAAGATCGTTTACGAGCGCCTGATCAATTTCTGTGACGACTCCGGAACCAAAGACGCCCTTCAATTCCTTATGACGCGTGAGATCACTCACATGAAGGCATTCTCTGCTGCGCTTGAGAGCTTGGGGAAGAATCCGTTCTCAATCGGAAGCATATCGCCAACGCCAGGCCTGGTGGATGAGTATTTTAACGACTCTACTGGAGTCGGCGATGAAGGAGAAACCGACGCTCGCGGTCCGTGGAATACGGGCGGCAAATGGAAAATCGTTGAGTCCCCAGAACTGCAACAAGTAATCCAGGGACGCGAAAGGGAGATTTCCAAGAACAAGCCCGCGGGCGAAGAGACCGGAAAGGAGAGAATTAAGAAATCGGCCTAGAGAATCAGATCAGCCATTCTGGAGAATCCGGATCAGGCGGGACATTTCTCGATTCTGATACCAAGTGCTATCACTCTATTGCGTGATGTTCAGGACGGCAACCATCGTGCTGCCCTATGTCAACCTGAAACTGGGTTAGTGCCTTGCTTGAGAGTACCGAAAAGAGACACTAACCCTTCCTTCATCGGGCTTCGAGGTTCTTGGTAAGGAAGTCTTATTTCTCCCAATCCTTAGGCCGAACGTGTCCGGCTATTGTCTGTGCCAACAAGAGATTTCCTTCAGGAGCCAGATGCATCCACTCATCTATATAGAGCGGTTCGGGCACGACATCAAAAATGCGTCCCAGGAAGACGAAGTTCTGGTCGCTTGCAGAACGTCGTGCTGCCTCATCGTAGACGGTCGACCACGACCGAAACGGCCCGTTCCCGTTGTAGTGTGCGTCTAACACCTCACGGTGCTCCTCGACGATTTTGCGCTCGAATGGAGTGAGCGGTTTCTCGCCATAGATCAGCGCCGGCTGCCAAAAGCAAAAGAGTTTGAAGTTGTAGAGTTGAGCGAGGCTCCGCACAATTCTGAGATTTGCCTCGTAGTTGTCGAGAGTCCCAACAGCTTTCGCCCTTATGTCTGCCGACGCCGGGTACTCTTTTCGCCCGAAAAGAGCCAGACAACTTTTGGCGGTTCGCATTGTGGAGGTGGAACTAAGGAAGTCGACCCGCGAGGCAAGAGCACCTTCAACCCTTCCCTTGATCCGCTCGAATCCCACGTGCGCTCCTGGAATGGCAGGAGAGACAGCCCCGGCATAAGCATCATTGACTCCATCATAGAAAATTAGGATGTCCGGTCGTCGCCCTGCCTTCAGTTGAGCGATCAGAAGCATTACTTCCTGATCACTGCCATATCCCTCGACACCAAAGTTGGTGACACGTGCGCACGTGCTAGCTGTGTTCAATATCTGCGACAAATAGGAAGGAATGGTTGCCCAGTCCGGCACACCAGTTCCATATAGAGTTGAACCACCGAACATCCAAATCGAAGTCGTGTGCGGTTCTTGACAGGACGAGGCAATATTGTTGATGGTCCTGCGCCATTCCCCGTACTCATTCGTATCTGTGTTGACATATTTTCCATGCCAGCTGGCAATCCCCCAGATCAGGAAGGGAACATAGCTAGCACGTTGAGATTTCCACCTCAACTGCTCTTCCTTCCAGAACTCAGGCGCCCAACTGTAATTCGCATAGGCGGGGCTGATGTTTCCGTGATTCTCTCTCGACGATTCTCCATGCACTGAGTAGTCGTAGGCTTTCCAGCCGATGAAACAAATTCCTTCAAGAGCGACAATTCCAGCACAGATACAAAAAACGCCGTATCCAAGAATGGCGAAGAATGCAGAACCGAAGCGTCTATTCATTGGGTGATACCAACCACAAGAGAAACACTATCACTGCACCGCGTGATTCTCGTCACTGCGCCCAGAGCGCTGGATATGTCACGCTGAACTGGGTTAGTGTTTCTCTCGAGAAACACCGAAAAAAGACACGTAGCTTTGGGCTCCCGACAGGAGCCTTTGTTGTTTTGCTCTTTGGCAACCTCATAGACATGCGGCCAGCTGCGAAGACGGACGATCTACGTAGAGCTAGTAGCTGGGCTGAAGGTCAAAGGCTCAGTAACGCCTTTATTTGGAAGATTTTACCCGTAACTTCTCTGGAATCTAGATTTTGCGAGTCTTACCACGGATCCGGCTCTTTAGAATCAAGATTTTGGCGAAAAACGGGGGGAGGGGGGTGCCCCCAGTTTGGGCATTCGCGATTCGACCTACACCATCTTGCCTACGTCATTGGATTCGATTCCCAGCCGATGGTGGATAATCGACGAATGAAGGTTCTGATCACGCTGAACAAGATGAACACTGGCCGGGTTCAGTTGTCGTGCATAAAAAGCACGAACGAGGGCGGGGGAGTCGGCACGGCGTATACACTCCCGCCATTCAATCCCAACGCGATGGCCGAGGTGGAAGCGATCCTCGGGAACATGGGAGTAGATGACGCCATCATTGCGGCAACAGTCTCACAGATACGTCAGGCCGGACTTGGAGGAGTAGTCAAGGTGCAGGATCGCGATGTACCCGACGATATCCTTCGCGAAAATGGATTCAGCCTCTAGTGCGTAGAACCTGCCGGTCTGTCACTAACTCGTTACTCAAAATTACTCATAGAAATTCGAAGCGAAACTGGACAAGAGCAGAGCACCTATTTCGGTAGGGTCCGAGCGTTCCGTGAACGATTCGTTGGAACTCGCTTTCTTCGTCCGGATTTAATTCGCGTATCCGGCCATTGTCGACGGCTACGACATAGCCGCCCGCCGATGAAATGCAAGCGACAGCCGACAAAATGGTTTGGTGCTGGTGATCACAAACCATCAAGCGACCGGAATCGGTGTACGCAGCAACGTAATAAACGTGATGTTGGGAGAGAAGGACATACCGGTGGGAGAGCATGCTAACCGCCGCCGTCTCATTTGTGAGACGGCCTTTCTCGGGGCGTCTCAACACTGATACGGCCTCTCGTAACGTTACGCAATGTAACTACAGGCCGAGTGAGGACATGTCCATTGGTAACAAGAATGGTCGAGTAAGCACCTCAGCTTGAGATCAGTACCTGAGACTTCATATTCGAAGGTAGCGAAGCGATTTGTTAAATCTGCATTCTGAAACCTGACCTCTGAATTTGCGGAAGTCACGAGTGCGAAGAAAACAGAGTCCCAACTTCGCAGGGCTTTTGGCTTTGTTAACGAATGGACGATTAATATCTGACGACTGGTTCTTTGCCTAAAAACAAATAGAGCCCCGCTTTTGGCAGGGCTCTGGTTTTGCTAACGACTGACGACTGGTTTAGTACATGTCGCCCATGCCGCCGCCGTGGCCGCCGGGTGCCGGAGCTGCTTTCTTCTCTTCCGGAATCTCGGCTACCAGCGCTTCGGTGGTCAGCATCAGTGAGGCGATCGAACCGGCATTGGTCAGTGCGGTTCGCACAACCTTGGTCGGATCAAGCACGCCAGCCTTTACCAGGTCCTCGTAGTCGCCGCTCTGAGCGTTGTATCCGAAGTTAGTGTCCTTGGCGTCGGTTACTTTGCCCAGCACGATGGCGCCTTCTTCGCCGGCGTTCTCAGCGATCTGGCGTAGAGGCTCGGTCACGGCGCGCTTCACGATGTTTACACCGATCTGCTCATCGCCTTCGAGCTTCAGGTTGTCGAGCGCCTTCACGCAACGGGCCAGAGCCACGCCGCCGCCGAAGACAATGCCTTCTTCCACAACTGCACGGATCGCGTGCATAGCGTCTTCGACGCGGGCCTTCTTTTCTTTCATTTCGGTTTCGGTCGCGGCGCCGACTTTGATTACGGCTACGCCACCGACCAGCTTCGCCAACCGCTCCTGCAGCTTCTCGCGGTCGTAGTCGCTGGTGGTCTTGTCGATCTGGCTGCGGATTTCCTTCACCCGGCCTTCGATCTCGGAGTGCTTGCCTTTGCCTTCGACCACCGTGGTGTTGTCCTTGTCGATGGTGATCTTCTTGGCTTGGCCGAGATCCGCCATCTGGACATTCTCCAGCTTAATGCCGAGGTCTTCGGTGATGGCCTTGCCGCCCGTGAGGATCGCGATGTCCTGCAGCATGGCCTTGCGGCGATCGCCGAATCCGGGAGCCTTCACGGCCGCAACCTGCAGCGTGCCGCGCAGCTTGTTAACTACCAGAGTTGCCAACGCTTCGCCTTCCACGTCCTCAGCGATGATCAGGAGTGGCTTGCCGCTCTTGGCGATCTGCTCGAGCAGAGGAAGCAGGTCCTTCATCGAGCTGATCTTCTTCTCGTGGATCAGGATGTAGGCGTTTTCGATAGCAGCTTCCATGCGCTCGGGATCGGTCACGAAGTAAGGCGAGAGATAGCCGCGGTCGAACTGCATACCTTCCACGACTTCGAGCTGAGTCTCGAGCGTCTTCGATTCTTCCACCGTGATGACGCCATCCTTGCCGACCTTCTTCATGGCTTCGGCGATGATCTTGCCGATAGTCTCGTCGTTGTTTGCGGAGATGGTGCCAACCTGGGCGATCATGTCGCCAGTAACCGGCTTGGAGTACTTGTCAAGCTCGCCCTTCACCCGGTTGCCTTCCTTGTCAGTGGTTCCGGTGACCGCGATTACGGCCTTCTCGATACCGCGTTTAAGGGCCATCGGATTGGCGCCGGCAGCAACGGTCTTCACGCCCTCGCGATAGATGGCCTGAGCCAGAACCGTGGCGGTAGTGGTACCGTCGCCGGCGATGTCAGAGGTCTTGGAGGCTACTTCACGCACCATCTGCGCGCCCATGTTTTCCTGCGCATCGCGCAGTTCGATTTCCTTGGCTACGGTGACGCCGTCCTTGGTGATGGTCGGCGAACCGAACTTCTTCTCGATAACCACGTTGCGGCCCTTGGGACCGAGTGTCACCTTCACGGCATCGGCCAGAAGGTTAACGCCGCGCAGAATTGCCTGGCGCGACTCTTCTCCGTGAACAATCTGCTTTGCCATTGCTTTTATCTCCTAAGAAATTTCGATTTGGATTCTTGCGTCAGCGGCTGGGCTGACGACTATGTCCGAAGCTCGACGACTACTTGCGCGATCCGGCAGTTTCTTTCTTCGCTACGCCGGAGAGTATGCCCAGAACTTCGTCTTCCTTCATGATGAGGAAATCTTCGCCGTCAATCTTGATTTCAGTGCCGGCGTACTTGCCGAACAGAATGCGGTCGCCTTCTTTCACTGCGAGAGGGAATACCTTGCCTTCTTCGTTGCTGCGGCCTTGGCCGGTGGAGATGACTTCGCCTTCCTGCGGCTTGTCCTTAGCCGAGTCGGGGATGATGATGCCGCCCCGGGTAGTGGTGGCTTCTTCAACGCGCCGAACCAGGATGCGGTCGTGCAGAGGGGTGAACTTGGTAGCCATAATTCTTACAGACTCCTTTCCGCTTGGTATCTAAGTTTAGGGTTGATGACGGGACCGGATCTGCGCTGTTAGCACTCAATCACGGTGAGTGCTAGTTTAAAAAGGTAGCGGCTCGGTTGTCAAGCAGCGGTCCGGCATGAAACGTAATAAGTTATTGGTACTAAACCGCTTGTTCTGTTTTAGCCGGGCCCGCTTGAGGGGATCTCCAAATCAGCTTGCGGTCGTCAATCGCAGCTGAAAAAAATAGAGGTGCTTCCCAAACAGGCATTTTCGAGGAGACCACAAGAGAATGCCATCCGAGCGTTGCAGTCGAATCGGCGAGGTGACAGCGTGAAAAGGCTTGCTAAAATGTCTGCAATCATGAAGAAGCTCGGGTACGGTCTTGGCGTCTTGATTTTGCTGTATGGGGCGGCGTTTGCAGAGAATGAAACCGCCATTCTGAACTTCGTGGTAGTCAAGGATTACAACGGCAAGCCGATCCGTAATGCCGCGGTCGTCCTGCACCCGATCAAGAGAGATGGTACGCAGTCTAAGGGCGGCCTGGAATTAAAGGCAGACGCCGAGGGCAAGGCCAGCTACGACGGTGTTCCCTACGGCAAGCTCCGGATTCAGGTGTTGGCACCCGGGTTTCAGACGTTCGGCGAAGATTTCGACGTAAATCAAGCGACGATGGAAATCACGGTGAAGATGAAACGTCCACAGGAGCAGTTCTCCGTTTATAAGGACAAGGAAAAGCCTAGCGAGGCGAAGACAGAGGACGCACCGAAGGATGAGAAACCGCAGTGAAGTAGCCAGAAGTGAAAGGGTAGGATTGAAGAAGTTCAGAATTGAAGATTCTCGAATGCAGAATTCGTGGCTCAAAGCCGTTTGATTCTTACATTCTGAAACCCCTAATTCGGCAATCCGAAGTTTCTAATGAACTATCTCCTCAAAACTGAACCAGCGACCTATTCCTTTGCCGATCTCATGCGTGAGAAGACCACCATATGGGACGGAGTGAGCAATCCCGTTGCATTGAAGTATTTGCGCGCCATGAAATCAGGGGAGCACCTTGTGATCTATCACACGGGTGACGAGAAGACTGCCGTTGGAACTGCCAGCGTCGTGTCCGTCGATGCCTCTGATGCAAGGAATCCGCAAGTAAAGATCACGGCAGGGAAGGCGATTACGAATCCAGCGACTCTCGCAGAAATCAAATCCAAGAAATTCTTTGCTGATTCTCCACTCGTCAGGCAGGGGCGGCTGAGCGTCGTTCCCTTGACCGATGAGCAGTACGAATTCCTCACCAAGCGGTAGAGTCTAAGTCATTGCTGCTTCTTGGAGATTCTTCGACATTCGGACGAGATGTACGGGGACCTTGGACTGCTGATCTGCGGGGAAGGGGAGTGTACCGTTTTCCTTGTAACCCAGCCGCTGGTAGTAGCCTGGCAGTTCCGTTCGCAAATTCACAATCGTGAGGTCCATAAACCGGCAACCTGCAGCAACGCACCCCTGCTCGGCTGCTGTGACGAGTTTTGCGCCGATGCCTGAACGCTGACGATCCGTATGGACTGCGAGCAAACCAAAATAACCACGTTCTCCACGGATCTCGTAGTAGATGCAACCCACGATCGTGCCTTCATCCACCATTAGGAGAAACTTTCCTGTCTCGAGGAGAGCCTGAATTTTCTCGGGATTCGTCCGCTCGCCCTCAGCGAAGAACCGCTCGGAGCGGAAGGCATTGTTGATGAGAGCCGAGATCTGGTCAGCTTCCTCGAGTTGTGCGCCTCGTATTTGCATTCGTGATGAAAGAAATCTTATCTAGGCCCGAGACGGAGAAGTCCAACTATCCCCGAACTAAAGTCTCGTGGCAGTCCGGTTCTGCGCAAGCGTAGTGAACCAAGTTTCTCTGCCGATCGAGGCTTTTGATGAACATCGGACGTCCGTGCATTTCACAGCGGGGTTGGTTGGGAGTAAGAATCGGGTCTTCTCCGCGTTTGGGTGTGATGTATCCCACACGTTCGCCAAAGCAGCGTCCGCAGAACTTCTCGGTACAACGGAAGAATTCGATGAAATAGTCAGCGTTATAGGGGGCGACGCATGCCTCCATGGTACGGAAGTGCTTGTCACAGAGCGGCAGGATGTCCGTGCGCATCTGGAGAGAGTCTAGCAGTTTTCAAAAAGCAGTTCTTTGACTTCATCTTCAAGGTAGAGGCTCTCAGCGCGCATCTATCAACGCTGTTTCATCCGCGACTTGGGAATTTCTCTTCGTCCTTCGTCGTCGTAGTAAACCTTACGATTAAAGTCGGACTTGGCTCCCGGTATTGGTTTTTCGTCTTTCGAACTGAAGCGAGGTTCATCTGGTGAGGACGTGAGCGGATTCTTTGTTGTATACATCGCTTCGTCCAGCGTGCTGCCGACTGGTGGCTTAGCGACGGCAAATACAGGGAAAGCGTTGCCGTTTGTGTACGACACGCTGATGTAATCGGCAACCATATAGCCGTTGTCGGACAGTGGCAGCCACTTCAATTGCATCGATCCTGCGATCTTCTTTCCGGCAGTCCAGGTTTGTCCACCATCCGCCGATGTTACGTATCCAACATCCAACTGACACGAGTTTCCGCAGCTCGAGACCGGGAAGAAGTAATACACAAGCGTCAAGTGGGCTGTATCTCCGGATGTTGCCGGGTCAACTCCGATGCCTGGAATGAAGTGATCGACGGTGCTGGTCAGAGGATCGATCGGAATGCGGGCGGCCGGAGTCCAGTTGCTACCGTCGGTTGAAGTGCTCATGACGATATCGTTCGATTTGCATCCCGCGCGAAAGCGGCAGTCAGACCAGACTACATATACCTTGCCGGCCCCGTCGATCTCGACAGAAGGAAGGTTCGGATTTCGAAATCCTCCTGCCTCCCCGTGCTGATTGATGTTGGAGATCGTCACGCTGCGAGCAAAGGTTTTGCCTCCATCGGTAGACGTGGTGGCTTCGATCGCGAATCCTTCGAAGGGAACGATGACGTTCCCGTTCGGTTGAATGACAGGTTCGCCGCCCAATCCGAAGGCGTGGTCAGCGGAAGCGACTCCTCGACTCCAGGTGAGTCCGCCATCGCTGGATGTACTGACAAGAATGTCACCGCTGCCGAAAGCCTGATCCCATTCCGTGTAGCAATTCCCATAAAACGGACTGGTCGGAGTGTTATCACAGACCGTCCAGTTCTTGTCGTCGAGATGGGTTGTGTCAATCGGGATGGGATTACTCCAGTGCAGGCCATCCGCAGAACGGCTGACGGCGACATCGCCGATCAGGTTATCGTTCCCGAGGCCGGCGAGTGGCAGAGTCGAGATGAGCCATACCGCGTGCTTCGCGTCATAGGCCACCGAGGGATCGGCTGCAGCGCCATAGGGGCCGTTCTTAAAGTTGACGGTCAGGCCCGGCAGGTTGCCGAAGTGCCAGGTTGCTCCGCCATCAGTTGACGTGGCGAAGCCTACGTCAGCGCTGCCCCAGCCAACATTTCCTGGACGTCGCGCAACATGGAAGGCGCTGACTATGGTCGAGCCCCACGCGAAAGTATCCGGTTCAACTTCGGTCCGGTGAACGCTGTCAGTGTTGGTGAACCGGTCGACGCTGATCTTTACCAGTTGGTTCTGTGCGAACGCACAAACTGAAAAGAGGCAGAGTACCGCTGTGTAGAGCAGGCGCTTCATTGAGATCCTCACGCAATCGAAAAGGTAAGGGCAGTTACGGCCGCCAAGCCGTCGGCACTATACCCCGGATAAGGGGGGAAGTCTACTGGCCCTCAGCGTGTAGGCCTTGGATTAGGAGCCGAATTCCTTGCGCAACTCCCTGCGAAGAATTTTGCCGGAGGGAGTTTTCGGGACGGCCTCAATGAATCTCACTTCACGGGGCTGCTTGTAGTTTGTCAGTCGATCGGCGACGAAAGCACAGATTTCGTCCTTTAGATGATCACAAGCGATGGCACTGTCCCGAAGGGCGACAAAGGCAACAGGGATTTCTCCGGCCGCCGCATCGGGTCGTCCTACCACTCCGCACTCGCGCACGGCGGGATGTTCCAGGATCACGCCCTCGACTTCCGCCGGCGCCACGGGGAATCCCTTGTACTTGATCATCTCTTTACGGCGGTCGACCACCCGGAAGAAGTTGTTTTCATCTTGCGTGACAATGTCTCCGGACCAGTACCAGCCATCCCGGAAAACGGTTTGTGTGGCTTGTGGCTCCTTCCAATATCCCAGCATGAACTGAGGGCCACACATAACGAGTTCACCAGGTTCGTCAGGTCCAACCTCGTTGTTGTTTGCGTCGATAATCCGGCAATCAGTCTTGGCCACAGGCTGACCAATAGAATCTGGCTTGTAGAGATCCGGATCGAGATATCCCAGGTGCGTGACCGGAGACGCCTCTGTCATCCCGTATCCCTGACATACGAGAATGCCAGTCAGCGACGTGAAGCGGCGCGCAAGCTCTGGCGCAAGAGGAGCAGCTCCAGACTTAACCCAACGAAGCGTCCCATGACTGGAAAATTGCCCGACCTCTGCTGCCTGGCACAATGCGTTGAGAGCGGGTGGTACCGTCGGCATTGTGGTTACTCCTTCCCTGGGGATGAGCGCTTCAATCTCTGGCAGGTTGAAGCGAGGGATCAAAAGCATTGTCGCGCCGAGAGCCAGCATGGGGTTGAGCAGCACATTCAATCCGTAGATGTGATACAGCGGCAAGAAACATAACAAGACGTCTTCGTGCACGAACGAAGCCCCGCGAGGCGCGATTACCTGAAAAATATTGGCTACCAGATTGAAGTGCGACAGCATGACTCCCTTCGGCAATCCGGTGGTGCCGCTGGAGTACGGTAGAGCCGCAACTATTTGCTCTGAAGGCTGCTCCGGTTGGGGCAAAGATGCTGTACCTTTCAGCAATTCAGCTAAGGGCGTTCCTCCAGCGGTCTGCCGGGTTGTATAGACACGACGGAGTGCGGGAAGGCCATTCAGGTTGATACCGGATACGTTCGGACCGTCGGTGACCAGAACTGCTGCATCCGAATTCTCCAGTTGATAACGCACCTCGCGCTCTCTATAACTGGGATTCAGCAGAGTAGGAATTCCTCCCGCAAGTGTTGCAGCGTGGTATGCGGCACAAAACTCCCAGCAATTCGACAGGTAGATGGCAACCACTTCGCCCGGCTTCAACCCTGAGGCCACAAACCCACGAGCCAGAGAGCGGACGATTTCGCCATACTCTCCGTAAGAAATTCGTCGTCCGCAAGAGGTGTCGATGAGAGCGGTCTTACCTGCAAAGCGGTTCGCGGATTCAAGAACAATGTCGTGAAGGAAGCGGCCGTGCGGGTCCGCGTAAAGCGAAGTTCGCAGCATGGAAGGGCATTTTAGCGGAAGTACGACGAAAGTCTAGCTGGCGAGTTTGCGAAGGAAGTCGCGCTCGTCCATGTGGTACTTGAACGCCTTCCGCCCGTCGATGAAGACGACGGGCACTTCGTCACTGAATTGCCGTCGCAGCGAGTCATTCGAATCGACATCGACCTCTTGCCAGGTAAACCCCCCACGTTTATGCAGCTTGGCCAGAGTTTCCTTAACGATTTCGCAGAGGTGGCAACCCTTACGGGAATAGACCACGACTTCGCGAGCGTTCTGCATGCCGGGGAGTGTAACAAGTTGGCGCGGTCCTTACCAGACGATTCTAAAACACTGTGACGTGCCAGCAGCATTAGCCATTGCGAGGATACAATCGCCTCATGTCAGAGAAAGCTCTTCAAGGTCAAAGCGTTCTGATCACTGGCGGAGCCAAGCGTCTTGGCCGTGCCTCGGCTCTCGTTCTCGCCGAAGCGGGGGCAGACGTGGCGATCACCTTCATGAATTCGGCCCGGGATGCCCAGCATACGATTATCGACCTTACAAGCTTCGGCGTGCGTGCCCTGGCGGTGCGCTGCGACGTGACAGATCAGAAGAGCGTGAGAAGTGCAGTGAAGGAGGCAGTGAAGGAACTGGGCGGCATCGATATTCTGATCAATAACGCTGCTAACTACGAAACCGTGGAGTTCGAAAAGCTCTCCCTGAAGCAGTGGGACGCAATCTTTGCCTCAAATACGCGCGGCCCGTTTCTCGTCACGCAGGAGGCGCTGAAGCATCTACGGGAACGCAAGGGACGCATTATTAACATGGGCTCGCTTGGAGGATTACATCCCTGGCCGACTCACGCACACTACTGCTCATCCAAAGCCGCCGTTCACATGTTGACCAAAGTGATGGCCAAGGCATTTGCACCCGAGATTGCGGTCAATTGTGTAGCGCCAGGAATGATTGATCTGGGAGAAAAGGCTGCTGCTGCCTTTATGAAGAACATGGCGAAGCAAACTCCAATGAGGCGAAACGGAACAGGGGAGGAGGTCGCGGCAGCAGTGATGTTTTTCGCCGCCGCTCCCAAATTCATTACGGGTCAGATACTAACTGTGGACGGAGGCTTGGGCCTTTAGCAACCGCGCGTCGAGATACGAACGCCGCTGCTGCCCGAGTTCAGTTCAGAAAAAAAGGCCCTTCAGGTAAATCCTACGAGGCCTTCCTTGCTTCTGACGTGGTCGGATCAATCATCCGCTTCACCTCGGAAACGCGGTTTGCCGGAAACCCACCTTGGCGCGCGTGTTCTTTGATCATCTCTTCATTGGGTGCGATGTAGACACAATAAATCTTGTCCGGGGTGACGAAACTTTCCACCCACTGAATCTCGGGTCCGAGGTTCTTCAGCACTCCGCAAGACTTTTGCGATATGGCTTGCAGTTGGTCGGAAGAGAGACCTCCGGCGCCGGCGAGTTCCCGTTCAATCACATATTTCGGCATAGTATCTTCTCCTAGAGAATCGTCATGCTGGGACCATAGTGTGCCTGCAGAGCGGGTCAGAGAGCAAGTTGCCGCGGGATTCCTGATTCCTAAAGATGTGCGGTCAAGTAATCGAAAAGGCCACACTGCGCACATCTTCTAAAGCGACCGTGTGGCGCGTGCTATAGTGCGCACATCCGATGGGCTCGCTGAGCTTTCTTTTTTATCCTTGGGGCATCATTCTTCAGGCGTTGGCGATCGTACATTTCATCCGCCGACGCCCCGATACCTATTGGCTGTGGATCATTCTTTTTCTTGGTCTGCCCGGAGCATTGATCTATTTTGCCGTTGAAGTAATTCCGGATGCTGGCTTGCTCCGGCAGTCATTCAAAGTCTTTCCGCGGCGCAGGAGAATTCGAGAACTAGAATTTGCCATCCTGGATAACCCCTCGGCAGGGAACTACGAAGAAGTTGCAGACCTGTACCTCGAGGAGGGTCAGTTCGCAAAGGCTCGTGAGGCCTATGACAAAGCAATCTCGGCGCGCACTGATTCACCCGATCCTTTCTACCGTAGGGGCATAACTGAAGTCGAGCTTGGAGATTTTCAAGCAGCAGTAGCAGACTTGGAGCGCGTGGTTACCAAGGATCCAAAATATGATTTCCAGCGCGCGGCAGGGTTGCTTGCGCACAGCTATGCGAATACAGGTCAGCCCGAGAAAGCGGATGTTCTGTTCCGAGATGTAACGGTCATCTCAACCTCTTCTGAGACCTACTACAATTACGCACAATTCCTCGCATCCCAGCAGCGAACGGGCGAAGCGAGAGAGTGGGCCGAAAAGATCCTGGCGAAAAAGCCCACCATGCCCGGATATCTCAAGCGGCGCGAACGTCCCTGGTTTCGCAAAGCCAACGCTTTGCTGAAGCGCCTCCCGTCTTGAGAATTCACCAAGGCAGGGAAGTGTGGCGCCGGACGCCAAATGCTAGACTCGTTTTGTGTGGAACATCTCCTACCTGGAATGCACCCGTTGTGGATCGGAGTTCAGTGCGGATCGTCCGCAGACCGTCTGCCCAAAAGATGGGGGTGTCCTCTATGTCCGCTATGATCTTGAAAACATAAAGAAACACTTTAACCCATCTAAGGTGAGTGGCCGGAAGGCTACGATTTGGCGTTATTCCGATGTGTTGCCATCCGCAGATCCTGTCTCGTTAGGCGAGGGCTTCACACCAATGCTGGCGAGCCGTGAATTCCCGAACGTACATGTCAAAGACGATGGCCTGAACCCGACCGGATCGTTCAAAGCGCGCGGGATGTCGGTGGCTGTCACGATGGCCAAGGCATACGGCTTGAAGAAGCTCGCAGCACCGTCCGCTGGAAATGCAGCTAGCGCACTCGCGGCATATTCTGCCAAGGCCGGGATCGAAGCGCATATCTTCATGCCAAACGATGTGCCCATGGCGAATCGTGTGGAGTGCGAGACTTATGGAGCACATGTCACGTTAGTAGATGGATTGATCAGTGATTGCGCTCGGATGGTGGCGGACCGCAAAGAAAGCGAAGGCTGGTTTGACGTCACAACGCTGAAGGAACCGTTTCGCGTTGAGGGCAAAAAGACAATGGGGTACGAAGTTGCAGAGCAGTTGGACTGGGTTCTGCCACAGGCAATCATCTATCCGACAGGCGGCGGTGTTGGCCTGATTGGCATGTGGAAGGCGTTCGATGAAATGGAAAAGCTTGGTTGGATCGGATCAGAACGCCCGAAGATGATTGCCGTGCAAGCTGAGGGTTGCGCGCCAATCTGCAAGGCATGGGATGAAGGAAAAACGACGTCCGAGTTCTGGCAAAACGCCTCGACCCAGGCTGCAGGATTGCGTGTACCGAAGGCATATGGCGACTACCTTATATTGGACATCCTCAAGAACAGCGGTGGTACTGCCGTCGCAGTAAGCGAGAAGGGAATTATGGAAGCCTTGCGAGACCTGGCACAGAGTGAGGGCGTGTTTGCGGCACCCGAAGGTGCGGCATCCCTTGCCGCGTATCGCAAGCTTCTGAAGCGCGGGTTTCTTAAGCACGATGACAAGGTAGTACTGTTTAACACTGGGTCGGGATTGAAGTATCTCGATATTATCGATGCAAGCCAATCGCGCTCCAAGCCGCAGGCTACGCGGCAAATTGGAGGCATCATCGGGCCGTATTAGTTTCTTGGCGGCTTTTCGCGATCCACGTTCATCCAAACATGTCATGACCAACCGGCTCTACTATCACAATTCGTTCCTTTACGAATTTGAAGCGCAAACAGTCGACGTGTTGCCCAATGCCGACGAATCTGGACGGACAGCGATACTGTTGAACCAGACGGCGTTTTATCCAACAAGTGGCGGGCAAGTATTTGATACCGGATCAATGGAGTTGCCCGACGGGAACAAATTGCGCGTCTACCAAGTTGAGCAGAATGACAACGGAGACGTACTGCACTTTGTTGATAGCCACGTCCAAGTTGAGCGGGGAGTGCCCATCCGGGGCGCGATCGACGCCGAGCGCAGGCGCGACCACATGCAGCAGCACACCGGTCAGCATGTGCTATCCGCAGCGTTCATTCGGCTCTTTGAACTGCCGACTGTATCGTTTCACATGGGAAGCGACTCCTGCACAATCGATCTCGACGCGAAAGCTCTGACTGGGAAGCAAGTCGAGGCTGCGGAGAAACTAGCGAACCAGGTGATCTGGGAGAATCGTCCCGTCGAAATTCGCTTCGTCACACAAGATCAGGCGCGAGGGATGGGCCTGCGGAAGATCGCGGTTGTCGATAAGGAAGAACTACGTCTCATCGATATTCAGGACTTCGACCTGACTGCCTGCGGCGGTACGCACGTTCGCTCAACGTGTCAGATCGGCGTCATCCTCCTGCGTAAAACTGAGAAGGTCAGGCAAGGGTGGCGTGTGGAGTTTGTTTGCGGCAGGCGCGCCATCTCTGCCGCACGGAAGGACTATGCCGTCCTTTCAGCAGCCGGTGGCTTACTGTCCAGCCATCATTGGGATGTTCTGCAGCAGATCCGGAAATCGCAGGAGGACGCCCGACTTGCGCGGAAAATGCAAGAGCAACTCGTAGAAGAGTTAGCGGATGCGCATGCTGCGAGTCTGGTGGCGGAACATCGAGGTTCGAGTGGACGAACCGTGATCAAGAAGATTTTCGCTGACCGCGACCAAAGCTATATCAAGCTGCTGGCACAGAGGCTCACTCGTGGTGAGAACGTCCTAGCTTTGCTGGCCACTACATCGGGAACGCCCGCGATGGTCTTTGCAGCCTCTCCTGGCCAGGGCCTTGATATGAATGCGGCAATGAAAGAAGCATTGGCGCGCATGGGAGGCCGTGGCGGCGGAAACAAAGAAATCGCCCAGGGTGGCCCCGCCCGAGTGGATGACCTAGAGATTGTCCTGAACGAGTTGGCGAGCAGGTTAGTCAGCTAAAGGCACGGCCCTCCTACTTGACAGGAAGATGACCATACGCTGCTATCCTTGGTCCAATAGGGAAGTTGATTGTGGGGGTACCCTTCCATGCGCAAGACCCGCACCTGCACTTTTGTTCTCATATTGCTTTGTTGCCTGGCCGCTGCTCAGGACGACAGTAAAGATCAAGGCACACTGAGCGGCGCAGTTGCCCGCCGAGCCTCGAACTCACCGCTGGGCAGCGCAATGCTCTACATCCACCATGAAGGTACCAGTGAGCTGCTTTCCACTCGAGTCGGGAATGTAGGCCAATTTGAAATTCCTCTCCCGGCGGGCGAGTACAACGTGTTTGTGGTGGCGCAGGGTTATGCGCCAGAATGCAAGAAGATAACGATCGTGCCGCGGAAAACCGAACACTTTGTAGCCAGACTCAATACCGATACGGAAGCCGAATCGATGGAGAAGATCGAAAAAGTAGATCCTGACGCACTCATTAGATAGTGAGGCATCGACCACTTCCCGGCGTCAACTGAAACGCCTCTCTGTGCGTTCGTGCTAGAGTTTGACTCAGCGAACTCGATGGAACAGAGACTCATTCTCGTCAATCTGCTGGTGAAGCTCGGCGTAGCGGCAGCCGTCGCTAGCGCTTTGGTGCGCTCAGTAGAGTTCAAGTCACTGTTATTTCGAGAAGATCGCAGCGTTCGCCAGAAGATTTATCTCGTTCTATGGATCGGAATCCCCCTCGCCCTCGGAGTTTGGATTCGATTCAGCGCGAAGAGTTTCTTTGCCGGAGACCTTTCGTTTGAGACGGCCTTGATTCTTGGTGTGATCGGCGGCCGACTTACCGGCGTCCTCGGAGGCTTGCTTGTCAGTTTTCCGGCGCTACTCCACGGTGAATGGGCAACGCTCCCTTTTACGGTGCTCTGCGGATTTCTGGCGGGACAATTGCGCAATTTGGCGGCCGATATGGAGGAAATCTGGTCGTTCTCTCCGTTTATCGACTTGAGCATTTATCGCTGGATTCGGCGCAATTTTCCGAAGCCTCGCGTCTTCGATTGGCAGATCATGTTCTTCGTTACGATCGTCGCCCTTCGCTTCCTGCATACAGAACTCTCCCACGTGCTGCCGCAGGGAACGTTCAGTCTGGAGAGTCCAAACCCCTGGGTCGAAGTTCTAATCTATGCAACCTCGGTGATGGTGATTGGTACTGAACTGAAGATCTGGAACGGTGTGCGAATTCAGATCAAGCTAGAGGAACAAGAGCGGCTACTGCTGCATGCCCGCATGGAAGCGCTGCAAAACCAGATCAATCCCCACTTTCTATTCAATACTCTGAATTCAGTTTCCTCCCTGGTCCGGTTCGACCCAGATACCGCACGCGAGATGATTCTCAAGCTGGCGAAGATTCTTCGCAGGCTGTTGAGCAGTACCGAGGCGTTTGTGCCGCTTCGTGAGGAGCTGGAGTTCATCGACGCCTATCTCGATATCGAGGTCGTTCGGTTTGGTCCGGACAAATTGAGAGTTGTCAAAGACCTGGAACCGCATTCCCTCGATGTCATGATTCCCAGTATGCTGCTGCAGCCGCTAGTTGAAAACTCCATCAAACACGGATTATCCGCAAAGGTGGATGGCGGAAGCATTTACCTCCGCAGTCGGATGACGGATTCCAAACTGATCATCGAGGTGGAAGATGATGGTGTCGGTATGGATGCGAGCGCGTTTAGCGAGCGAAATGGAGGGCTCCAGGGTACCGGGATTGGACTGGCAAATGTCGCGGAACGTCTGAAGGTCTTGTATGGGGAAACCGCTCGCATGAACGTTGACGGCCAAGAGGGAAAAGGGACGCTGGTGCGCCTGCGATTGCCCTTGCTGCAAAACACGGAGACGATTAACGGCGCGCTTTATGACGAGCGTTCCAGTACGCGACGGTAGAATTCTTCATATTCAGGAATAATTCGGTCGGAACAGAATCGCGACAACGCCAGCTCGCGAGCCGCGGCGGACATTTCCTTAAGCCGGTTGGGATTGTTCAGCAGATCAATGGCGTACTGTGCCATACCATCAATGTCCCCAACATTCGCTAGAAATCCGTTCTTGCCGTGTTCCACGACTTCTGGTAATCCGCCCACACTAGTGGCAATGGGCACTACGCTGCAGGCCATTGCTTCCAGGGCAGCAAGTCCGAACGACTCGAGTTCGCTCGGGAGCAGCATGATATCGGCAACAGCAAGTTTTTCGTGAACCTGGTCCTGCTTCCCGAGGAAGAGTACGTCATCATGGATGCCTTTCTGCACAGCTAGCCATTCGGCGCGGGATCGGTCTGGACCATCTCCAATCAGGAGCAGCTTTGAGGGAATCTTCTGGCGCACCCGATCAAAAATCTCGATGACATCTGTAATTCTTTTGACGGGCCGAAAGTTCGAGAGATGCACGAGTACATGCTGTCCGTCAGGAGCAAACTCCTTGCGCTGCTCCTGGACCGACGCAGGGACTCGCCGATACACCTCGCAATTCACGAAATTGTAGATGACCTGGATGTTGTTGCGGATATCGAACTCTCGCATCGTACGCTCACGAAGATATTGCGAGATCGCCGTCACGCCATCGCTCTCTTCAATGGAAAAGCGAGTAATGGGAAGGTACGAGCGGTCGAGGCCCACCAAAGTGATATCGGTCCCGTGAAGAGTAGTGACGAAGGGGAGCCTGCGCCCGCGGGGCTTTGCGGCGAGCATCTGGCGTGCAAGGAGGGCACTCACGGAGTGCGGAATCGCGTAATGCACGTGCAACAAGTCAATATCATAGAGCTCAGAAACCTCTGCCATGCGTGTCGCCAGGGCAAGGTCATACGGTGGATAGTCGAATAGGGGATAGCGTGAGACTTCCACCTCGTGATAGTGAATGTTCGGGTGTGGCCCGGTTAACCGGATAGGCTGTGCGTAAGAGATAAAGTGAATCTCGTGTCCCCGGTTGGCCAACTCAAGTCCAAGTTCGGTTGCGACTACACCGCTGCCTCCGTAGGTTGGGTAGCAGGTGATTCCAATCCTCAATGACTAGTCCTTTCCACGCATACTCATACTGCAACATTCGATGGAGATAGCTGAAGTTCGATTCAGATTTTACCCGGACGAGACGGCTAAGGGCAGGTTTCAGGGTTCTGAGCGGTGGCAAATTGCGGATCCTGCTCTTCAAGGAGATGTTGAAGGCGTTTTTGTTTCTCTTCGGGCAAGCCTGTGAACTCAATTCCCATTCCTACCCCTGGATCGCTGGCACGGACCACGGCTTGTGACACGACCTTTTCAGATTCGATCCAGAACGTCACTTCAAGCGCGGTTCCAAACGGAAGCGGCAGTTGTGTTTCAACATAACAACCCCGTCCACTGATGTCGGTGGCGCTTGTTCTCATATGGGCAGATGAGCCACCACGCTGGTCCATGATCTCGATGGGAAAGCTGATCTTGTGGCGAGCAAACTTGCGCTTGTTCGCGCCAGAAGCCTTGGGCTGTTCTGCAGCCGCTGCTGCCGCAGCCAACTTCTCTTTCCATGGGCACTCCTGGCCCTCGATCAGCTGTATACCAATTTGCCCTTTGTGCAATGGTTCCGTGGTGATCGACCATACGACTCGAAAGCGTGCCTTGTGCTCGCCGTTCTGCACGCCAATGACGTCGCCCGCCGTAAGTTTGTGATCGAGCCCGCAAAGCAGAGCCCCCGCGCTGCTGATATTGCGGGCCTCCACATTTTGAAAAAAGGGTTTGCCGTCCGCACTCATCCCCCAGATTCGGACGATGAGGTCCGTGGCGAGACGCGGCTCAGGCCTGCTGTCCATCGCGAGAAAACTGGCTTCATCCTGAAATCACGAACCTACCGATAGGAGAAGCTTCTCCCATCATACCCGCACGATGGACGGCGCTACGTTACGAATGTCTCGGGACCAACGAACTTCATCTCCTCATTCATGGGAGATCGCGGTAAGAGGTGAGCTGGATCTCGTGTTCGGAGAGCAATCTGCTGGACAGTTGGCCTGTAAAAAGATGAAGTTCTTCCTCGCGGGATCGATGCAAGCTCGTTCGCACTTGTTTCAGTTCGGCATCATCGTAACCGGGATGGCAGACGAATTCCCATGTCCCGTCTGGAATCTCACTTAGCAGAAGACGCCACAATCGTTCGTCAAGACTGCCCGTTGCAGCGATTCCAAATGTGCCGCACGGCGTCCGAACCCGCGCACTTTTCGTGGCACGTAAGAATTGCTTTTGATAAATGCGAAGTGATGCTACCTGAAGCCAGCGCTTACGAGTGCGAGCACTGCTCGCGAAAAATGAAATCGATGTTGGTTCGAAAGGATTACGGATAGCAGTGATACCTGCCGCCTGGGCCGCCCGCAAAACAGGAACCAGTACGGCTGGGAAAATGTGGGTGTGCTTGTGCGTATCCAGGTGAGTGACATTGACTCCGGCAGATTGCATCTTGCGAATCTGCGCAAATGCCTCGGCTTCGATCTGTCCGGGACGAATACGGTTGCGGAGGACAAGCCTCAGGAATGAAGTCAGGCTTTGATAAAAATGCCCGGTGCTCGGATCTATCAAGTCCGGGATATCGTCCGGGGGAAGGGCGGGCGTGCCGTCAACCAGAACGACGTGGCAGCCGACACCTAAAGTACGAGTATCCTTGGCAAGACGAATTGCGTCATCAAATGCTTCTGCATTCGCCATAAGGGTGGCAGATGTTACCACGCCATTGATGTGAGACTCGATAATGGCGCGATTTACGCCTGCCGTGAGGCCAAAGTCATCAGCATTAATAATGAGTCGTCGCAAATCGTCAGTGTAGCAGGCATCGGCTCTCGGGGTCGTAACACCCCAACTGGAAGATTTCGATCGACCTCAGCAATCGGTCTTCGAGCGAACGCGATCAGTTCTAAGCATGCTTGGGTGACGTTTGTTGTAAGAGGTTGACGAGTGGCTTGGCGGAAGCGGGTGTCGTGACCTTGTTTTCTCTGACGATTTCTTTTGCGCTCAGTTCCTTGCCATAAAGGTTCTTGTTGGCTCCGTCGTCTGAACGGAGAGTGGACCCTTCCAACGAGATGCCTCCAAACACTCCGCGGGACCGGGAGTAAGAAAGAATCTCCGCTTTCATGACCACGTCAGTTTCTGCAGAGGCAGTGCGGCCAACTGGCCCGGCTGCGGCCGAGGCATCGGCTCCGAGCTTCACCTTGCTGGACATGATTGAATTTGCACCCTTCTCGTTCATGACCAGCAATACGAAGTCTGTAGCTTCTCCACCGATCTGCAATCCAAAGCTGCCGCCTTCGATGGCATACATGGCGGGAGCGCCCCATGCTCCACGGAAATCCTCCCCTTTGCGGCAGACAACGGCGCCGCGTCCGTAACTGCCACCGACGATGAAACCTGCCTTCTTGACCGACGGAAAGACGACAACACATTCAGCCTTGTCCAGAAGATCTCTCGGTATCCCTTTGTCTGGCATTCCCAGGATTTCCTTGAGGACATCGCGAGATTCTTTGAGGCGATCCTCTTCCTTTTCTTGTGCCAATGCCGATATGGCACAGCAGAAGCAAATCACAATAGCGATCACAGTTTTCATGCAGCACCCTCCTTAGTAGCTGATCTTGGCGCGGCTTGAGATGCGTGGAACTCGCAATAGGATGTTAGGGTTGGCGTGGCAGGACGATGTTTTTTGCGGGTTCGGGGTGTTGAGATCAGCTATAGCGGCGTGAGCTAGCTGCGCAGCTGATAGTTTTACC
>DATBFG010000100.1:0-8042 GCA_036558645.1 Terriglobales bacterium | reverse complement strand
TGGTGGAGGAGCCTCACCTGTCGCAGTACGGTTAATTCACAACTAGATTTTTATCGTGGTGGGTTATTCGGATCGGGCTGATCGCGGGACGGGATCGGTTCGTCTGGCACTTCTCCGGCTGGTTGCGGCGGAGCATCTGCTGTCGGCACTTCCGGAATCTCTCCCTCGGGTTGCGCATCCGCAGGTTCTGGTGAATTCTGCGCAACGGGAGCAGGTGGTGGAGCGTAGTTAGAAGACTGTAACGCACCGCCGCTGCGAACCGTCAGGATGACGCTACGCAACTGCGAACCGTCGCGATCGGAACCAACCATGATGAAGTTGAATCGCGACCCGTTCAACAGCGACGCGAGAGCCTCGCGCGCAGGGGCTGGGCCGATCTTGGCTACGACTTGCTCCTGCTCGGCGCCCGGAGGAATCGGTATATCGGCTCCGGTCCGCTTGTGGACCTCGGACAATACCGCTGCGAGCGTCGCCTTGTTTGCCCAGATACTCAGATTGCCGTGCTGATACTGCACATCGAGTTTTGACGCTGGCCTTATTGGCGGCAACGCGTCTGGGATATCGTCGGTCGATACTTCTTTCGGCTGTGTTCCCTGTTGGGCTGCCGGCTGCAGGACAGGCGTCTTATCCGCAGCCATCGCCTTGTCCAATTTCACGATGAGCGTGTTCCCGGATGGAAAAAGCTGATATGGCTGAGGCGATGCCAGATCCAAAACTACGCGAGTAACAGGCGGATTTGTCTTATAAAGGCCGACTCGTACGGCTTTCATCTCGCCTGTACCGACGAGTGTCCGCAAGGCATCTCCAGGAACCGTATTCGGAAAATCAAGAATCACCCGGTCAGGAGAAGTGATCGCCTGAGCCTCGGGCTTTAAGGGCTGCGAACCGATGATCTCCACCTCTACGCTGTTCCCCGCTCCGAAAACAGCCATTCGCCGGATGGTAGCGGTGGATCGACTCTGCTGAGCGCGCACGGGAGCAATACCGACGGCCACGAGCGTCAGACAAAGAATCGCCTTGGTGTAAAGATTCATTCGTATCGATAGTGAAATCTTAGCAGCCGAGGCTGATCGAGAGGTCAAACTTTCGTCGTAGCACTAAGGGAAATCAGTAGCGAAGGGCTACTTCCGGGAACGGCGGTACTTGGCATAGATCGCAGTCAGCCCTGAAGAAAACAGCACGAGAGTCGATGGCTCTGGTACGGCGGGTGGTGGGGGTGGTGGAGGCGGAGGAGGTGGCGGCGGCCCGTTGAGCTGACCCGGTGTTCCGCCGCCACCGCCAGTAGGAACAGGGGGAGGAAATGCACCAGGAAATCCTCCTCCAGTGGGCGGAGGCGTTGAGAAACCAGTGATTGGAGGTCCCGGAATCACTACGGGCGGAAAAGCCGGCCGCGTGTCCAAGGAGGACTCGAAATTACCGGGATACGGGATCTCGGCCGCACTCCCACCCCCGCCGATCGGTTCTTCGAACACTGAGGCTGGCGGTTCGTTGTTTGAAACTTCCGTTTGAACCTGCGGGGAAGCCTGATTTGCACAACGAACGCGTGCAACGGTCTTACCGTCAGTGATGACCTTCTCACCCTTGTGTAGCCTGATTTTCTTTTTCGTCCAATAAATCTTGTCCTTCAGGCGGTAAGAAACGTGGACGAGTTCGTCGTCTTGAAGTTCGACGACGCGCGAATTGCGGTAGTCGAAGCCGGCATAATGACTGGCAACTACCGGATCCCGTTTGCTCGCATCTTGCAGCTCGTTGGGCGAGCGAACACCACCGGGTACCACGGAATACGGATAGATCTCACGCCTGCCCGATTGAGCAGATGGATCGACCGAGAAGCGCGAAATACTCTCATCCCCAGCTGTCCGGGTCGGGGGTGCGCTATCTACATAGGCCTTAAAGGTGTGACTGGCACCTCTCGGAGAAAAAAGCCATGCGACTGAGGCACATAGCAAGAGAGTGGTAATGGCAGCAAGGAGCTGAAAAGTCCGGGTTAGGCGTTGGGTGCTCCCTCGACTGGGCTTGGCCCGAAAACTCACACACTCTCCTACACAAAACTATGTCTGGGACTGCGAAGTTGTACGGCCAATCGAGCTTCCAGGTGCAATCTGCATTCCACACCCCAAGAAGCTCGAAGTCTTCTCGATTCTGTCGATGAGGGTCGCTGGAGCTGAAAATTCTAACAGGTAAGTGAAGTTCTTTGCAGGAAAAGCGCTGTGGATAATACCAGGTCGGTCCTATTTGGGTGCACGCCTGGGTTTTTGGGCACGAAACTTGACTGACTCGTACGAATAGCCAAGGATATCAGTTGCGGCGGCTCTTACCGGTAAAAAGTCTAGAGAATTATTTCTTTTCCGCTACGGTTGAGGTTGTGACGCCGGGCGCTAGTCGTTCAATTTCAGCGAGCTCCTTCTTGCCGTCCTCAATGTCTGGGGGATTCGTGGTATGGGCCAAGAAACTTCGGACGTGGTCGGCTGCTTCGGCGTAGCCATGCTTCTGGACGAGCACCAAAGCAAGAAGGTAATCGAGCTTGGGCAGGCGATGTTCTTCGTCAATCTTAAGGCCTTGCCGCGCGCTCTTCTCGGCTGCTTCAAAGTTTGCCTGGAAGTAATATCCGGCGGCATTCAAGAACCACGCGTCCGGAAAATTGACCGGATTCAAGGCCAAGAGCTTGCCGGTTTGTTCAACGACAGCCAGCCATTGCTTTTCTTTGGCAGCCATCTGGGCGAGCATGCGATAGGGACTGACGTACTTTGGGTCAGCGTTGACAGCTTCCTGGAAGGAACGTTGCGCTCCAGCCGGATCATTCTTCTGAAGCTGAATACGCCCAAGCTCGAACCACGCTACCGCATACTTCGCGTATAGACTGACGGCTTTTTCGAAGTGCTTCTGGGCTTCGTCAAGCTTTGCCTTATCTCTCTCCTTCAGGCCCTTCTCGTAAGACTTTTTCGCATCCTCTGGAGCAGCGGCTGAAGTCGCGCTGAGAGTGAGGCCATCAACCTGGTTCAGACGATGAAGCACGATGCGTCCAATGTTGCTCTGCTGATCACCTGCTACACGACTGAGTTCAACCAACTCGGCGCGGAAGCCCGGGAGCCAAGCGGTCAATTCGCAATCCTGCAGACTGCGTTGGTTGCCGCGCGTGGACATAGAGCTCATCCATGGAGTTGAATCCGCATCGTCGACGGAGACATTGCTGTTAATGGAGGGCTTCGACTGGAACTGGAAACTGAAGTTGCCGTTTCTATCGGTATAAGCTTCAGTGCGTTTCTGTCCTTTGCAGATGGTCTGAACTGCGGCGCCCTCAGTCAAGGGAGTTCCATCATCGATGGCAACTTTTCCCGACAAAAAAACGCTGGGCGCACTCGTGGTGGGGTCAGGCATGTTCATAACCCGAGGTCGGGGCAAAGCTGTCCCGCGACTGCCCCCGCCGCCCGCGGGACCACGCTGAGCAGAACAAGGAGAAATCAGAAAACAAACGAGAAGAGGAGAGAGGAACAAGAGCGGAGTTTTCATGGGACGCCCCCGTCAGTTGCCGGAAGTATAGCGCCAACTCTGGCCTGGAAGAATACTGTTATTCTGGTAGCTAACCTTCCAATGCCGCAACCGGCTGAAGATTCCGCTGTTTACACATCCTTGATCGGCCTGGAGTGACAAACATTTTACAAGTAGCTGCGACGCCTGGATGATTGCAATTGGGTTTTGCGGCCTGCACTTGTTGCAACATCATCCTTGCACTTCCGAGTGTGCTCACGCGGCATTCCCGCTGGACAGGAGGTCAGTTTTTGGCATCGTAGGGGTTCACATCTCTGGAGGTAGGCCATGCATTTCCAAACTCCCCCCTGCTCCCCGCGTCATCCGGTGACCCGAGCCCGTCAAAGGTTAGCAATCCTACTCACAATTTCCGTTATCAGCACAATCTGTTTCGCCGCAGATCAAAGCCTCGCTCCTCCGAGAATTACCTTACAACAGATCGTAGGCGGACTTACGAACCCAGTAGATCTGGAAACGCCACGGGACGGCACAGGACGACTCTTCGTTTTGGAACAGGCGGGAAAGATCCGGATTATTCAGAACGGTTCCCTGCTAGCGTCCCCTTTTCTCAATCTCACTGCGATCGTCGATACCGGTGGCGAAAAGGGTTTGCTTGGGATGGCCTTCCATCCTAACTACAAGAACAATGGCAGATTCTTTGTCGACTACACGCGCCTTGAAGATGGACAACTGCAGAGTGTCATTGCTGAATATCATGTCTCAGCAAGCGATCCGAACAAGGCAGACCCTACGGGCACCGAGGTGCTGGTGGTCGATCAGCCTTACCCAAATCACAACGGAGGACAGCTTGCGTTCGGTCCGGACTCGTACTTGTATATCGCTTTCGGAGATGGTGGATCGGAAGGCGATCCCGATGGTAATGGGCAAGACTTGACGACGTTGCTGGGAAAGATTCTTCGCATCGACATCAATTCAGGTTCGCCTTACGGCATCCCGCCAGACAATCCTTTTGCTGATGATGCCCCCAACAAGGGAGAGATCTGGGCGTATGGACTGCGAAACTCGTGGCGCTTTTCATTCGATCGGGTGGGAAAGACACTGTTTGCAGGCGACGTCGGCCAAGGAAATTGGGAAGAGGTAGACATCATCGCCAAGGGTCTGAACTACGGTTGGAACATCATGGAAGGGTTCCACTGCTATCCTCCCGGCTCGCAGTGCAACAAGACCGGTCTGACTCGTCCCATCACTGAGTATTCTCATGCGGAGGGAGAGGCAATCGTGGGTGGATACGTGTATCACGGATCGGCTCTTCCTTCATTGAATGGAGTGTATGTCTTCGCGGATTACATCAGCGGCAAGATTTGGGGCCTCCGGCAGGTTTCGGGCGCATGGAAGCGGTCTGTTCTAATGTCGAGCGGGAAGATCATCAGCTCGATGGGGCAGGACGCAGCCGGCGAGCTCTATATCCTCGACTATAACGGGGCTCTCTACAAGATGGTCGGAGGCTAGTCAGAAGCCGGAAGGCGCGATCACGCCACAAACGGGATCAGCGCCTTCACCCGTTCCTGATAAATCCTATAGTCGTCACCGAATTGCTCGCGCATGAAGCGCTCCTCGATGCGGATTTTCAGGATGAACAGCAACAAGAACAAGGCAACCGCAATGAGACCCCGGATCTGACCATAGGCGAGGGCTGTGCCCAGCCCCGCCAGCAACAAGCCGGTATAGATGGGATGACGCACGATCGTGTAAGGACCTCTACAGATTAGAGTATGGTCCTGCTTGACTGTGACGGTCCCGCTCCAGTTGCGCCCCAGGATCAGACGCGCCCACACCGCGAAGGCAATGCCAGCCACCGTCAGCGAGGCACCGGCATAGATGGCCCCCGGTCCCGTTGGAAGTAAGGGCCTGGTCAGCCACCCGAAGTTAAAGCGCCGGCTGAATCCGACCATGATCGCCATTGCAGCCATGCCTGTATGAGTCAGCCGAGACACAAGCGATTGTCTACGCACCGATCGCTTCGTGCGGATGGCTCCGATCGCCCAGACCACCAGTATGAAAATCCACAGCCAGGTAATCAGCTTTAGTGCCAGCTCCATAAGCTAAGTCTAATTCGTGGTGTGTGCCGCCTGATAGCGCGCGGGGAGGCGCCTTGGTGCGGCAACTTGGAAGGTCTAGCGAAGCACCGCCGGGTCGAATGATTAAAAGAAAGCAGCCGGGACAAGTGCGTGCGATTTCTGGGCGATCTAAACACGAGCCCTCGGATAGAATGGCGAAACTATGGGAGCCCAAGCGTGGAGCACTGAGTCAGGATGGGCCCAGTGGCAGGGTCGTCTGGTCGGCAACCGATACCGTCTCGGGCGATGTCTGGGCGAGTCCGATCGCAGCGCGGTGTTCGTCAGCGCTCGAAACCAAACCGAAGTCGCGATCAAGCTGCAGATCACCGACCCAACAGAATCAGACAAAGTGTTGGGCCGCTGGCGGCGAGCCGCGGGCCTCTCGCATCCTCACCTCGTTCGAATCTACGAAGTCGGCCAAGACAGAACAGCAGATGCGGCGGTTTGTTATGCGGTGGTAGAACTAGCGGAAGAAAATCTGGCGCAGATTCTTCCGCAACGCCCACTATCGGCTGCGGAAGCGAAGGATCTGCTGCAGCAAATTCTGGATACATTGACATACCTGCTGGAAAACGGCTTCGCTCATACGGCGCTAAGACCGACGAATGTTCTTGCCAAGGGCGACCACATCAAATTGTCGGGCGAAGACGTTGTCGAGATTGGAAGCGAGCAGGGGCGCCAGAAGCAAAGCGTTTATGATGCCCCAGAAGCCGGACCCAGTTCTGCAGCCGGGCAGATGTGGTCTCTCGGCGTCACGCTGTACCAATCACTGACGCAGCAACTTCCCGTTGTTTCAGAAGAAACTCCGCAGATGGCGATGCGGCTTCCTACGCCGTTTCAGGACATCGTAGAGCACTGCTTGATCAAGGATCCAGCGAAGCGTTGGAGTATTTCCGATGTGAGTCGAGCGCTCCTGCCGAGCACGGAGACGGTGCGTAGTTCGCTACAAGCGCCGGGGACATCGGTGCGGAAAAGAGCTCCGCTCAGGCTTCTAACTATTGCGATGGGCGCGATCTTTCTTCTGGTCATCACACTGGTTGCTGTCCGCAACAAGACTCAGACGCCGGCATCTGAGCCAACCGTTCAGAGTACCGCCAAGAATCCGGCAGGCGCACGAGCAAGTGAATCTGCTCCTGGACCCCCGGCAGAGACGAAACCGGAAGCGGCTAGTGCCGTTGTTAGCACCACCGGCTCTGTGCTTCATGAGGTGAATCCCGTAGTTCCAGCCTCGGCACGGCGAACAATCGAAGGGACGGTCCGAGTTCGCGTGAAGGTCGATGCCGACGCGGAAGGCAATGTCATCAAGGCGCGGCTCGTATCTGCCGGGCCGAGTGCATATTTTGCGCGACTCGCCGAACAAGCGGCTCGTGGATGGAAGTTCACACCTCCGCAAGTGGAGGGCAAGAACCTGGCTAGCGCGTGGACAATTCAATTTGAATTCCGGCGATCGGGCACACAGGCAAGAGCTGAAATGGCACGCTAGGCTTAGCTTAGCCGACTTTGCTGCTTCCTGTTTAGTTTCTTGGGGCGCAGTGAGGAGAGGACACTCTTACGCTGCGATCGGTATTTGGAATAATGGAACCGGCGTCGCCGGAGACGGGCTCACGTCAATGCCGAGACCATAGCGATCACAGATTTCATTGGCCAGCGCAAATATCTCATCGAACGTCAGGGTAGCTCGTGCATCGGCGTACGTGATGTTTCTTCCTACCACAGTTAAAATCGGCATCGGTCAAACCTACCTTGACCTGCACCCCGAGTTAGACCGGCACTCCAAGTGCCGCCCCACATCCAGGAATTCGAACAATGTAGGAACACATTAGCCGTTTGCGGAGCGCGAGAATACTGGGGTGATCCCTAGTTATGAGGAAACTCACGGTTCGAGAAATTGGGACCTGACAGTTCAGTCGATGTTGCCATAGCATATTTCCATGGCGAAGAAGAGAGCCAACAACGTTCCGAAGCAAGGCGTCCCGGCCCCGTCGAGTCCGGTAAGTACGGGAGCGCTAAAGGGCTGGCAGCAGATTGCGCACTTCCTGGGACAGACCGTCTCAGTTGCGCAAAGGTGGGCCAAGGATGGCATGCCGGTGAGGAAAGAAGGCAGGTCAGTCACGGCCACGCCGGATGAGCTGAATGCCTGGCTGGGTCGAGAATCTGGCGGAGAGCCGGTCCATGTAGCTACTGAAGAGATCGATTTGTCAGCGGAGTTAAAGAAGGGCTTGTCATTCGTACGGCGGCGTAAGCAATAAGCGTTCTACCGGGCAGGTCCGGAGAAGGTGAAATCGGTGAAATTCTTTCTTCTTGAGCGTTGGGCGACCTCGAAGAATCTCAGGGCGAAATCTAGATGACCTGCTAGGTCTCGGATGGTACGGCGGCCATTGGTTGAAATCATGGTGGAGCTAGTCGGGATCGAACCGACGACCTCATCGTTGCGAA